>URPB01000097.1:0-7548 GCA_900549575.1 uncultured Collinsella sp. | reverse complement strand
ATACGAGATTGCCTCTTGTCTCGTGGGCTCGGAGATGTGTATAAGAGACAGGGCCGGCACGTCGCACATCGACTCGGCCCACTCGGGCGTCCAAGCGCTGGCCGCCTGCGCCAGCTCGTCAAAACCCGTGGTATAGCGGGTCACGAACTCGTGGTCGTACAGGTCCTCGGCAATCAACACGTGGACAATACCCAACAGCAGCGCCAAGTCGCAGCCCGGGCGCACGCGCAGCCAGCGGTCGGCAAGCGCAGCCGAGCCACTGCGCCGGGGGTCGACCACGATGATCTTCGCCCCACGTCGACGGGCATCGTTGAGCGCATCAACGGCCCCCATCGTCGACGAATCCACCAAGGAACGCCCCAGGTACATAATGCAATCGGTGTGCGCCAGGTCGGAGGCGGGACTATAGCCCAAGCTGTGCTCCCAACCGGTAAGTCGGCTTACCTCGCAGGCGCCGTCGGCACCGTACACGTTGGGCGAGCCCAGCGCATGCATGAAGCGATACGCCCAGTAGCGGTCGAACGAGGGCACGCCGAGCGTCATGCCCAGCGCGCGCGGACCACACTCGTCAATAATCCCCCCAAGGCGCGCAGCGATCTGCGCGAACGCCTCATCCCAGGAAATCGCATCGAACCCCGAGCCATCAGCTCGTCGGCGCATGGGGTGCACAATGCGATCGCGCTCGTCAAACGGCATGTCCAGGCGATGCCGTCCGCGGGCGCACAGGGCACGCGCCGCGCACGGATGCCCCGGCACCGGCAGCTCGGCCACCACACGCCCATCCTCAACATGGGCCGCAAAGGCGCAATCGGCATAGCATCCCCCGCATGTGGTCACCACGGAGCGACCGTCACGCTTCACAGCAGATGCCATCTCGATTACCCCTTTCATCAGCCAAACACAACAGGCCAAAAGCCCGGCAACGAGCCCCAGACCCAAAAAGCCTCCCGCACGGCAATGCCCCGCGGGAGGCCCAACGTCAAACAGACGATACCTTACGCCTCGGACTTCTTGGCGTAGATAAACCAGTAGCCGAGCGCGACCAGAACCGCGCCGCCCACGATGTTGCCCAGCGTAGCGGCGGACAGGTTAAACGCAATGCCCGCGGCGTTGAGTGCATCGGCGCCGGCGACGTCGGCACCATAGCCGCACGCATGCATCACGGCACCCATGGGCAAAAAGTACATGTTGGCAACGCAGTGCTCAAAACCGCAGGCCACAAAGGCGGCGATGGGCAGCAAAATGCCCACAACCTTATCGACCACGGTCTTGCCGGCGGTACCGATCCACACGGCCAGGCACACAAAGATGTTGCACAGGATGCCGCGGAAGAAGATCGTCACCCAGTCGATCGTCACCTTGCCGGCGGCGACGCTCACCATGGAATTGGCAACCGCCTCGCCGTTGAGCTTGTAAATGCCGGCCATGTACACCAAAAAGACGATGAACAGGGCACCGACAAAGTTACCGACCCATACGACGACCCAGGCCTTGAGCATCTGGACCAGGGTGATCTTTTTGCTCTTGAGCGCGCAGACCATAAGCGAATTACCGGTAAACAGCTCGGCGCCGCACACCAGCACCAGCACCAGGCCCAGGCAAAAGCACAGGCCGCCCACGACGCGCTGGGCACCCCAGCCCAGCGTGCTGTCGCTCAAGAACACGGTAAAGAACAGGCCGCCGAAGGCAATAAACGCACCGGCGAACATTGCCAACAGAAAGGCCTTTGCGACCGGCAGGTTGGCCTTGGTCACGCCGGCGGCCTCGGTCTTAGCCTCGATCGCGGCGGGCGCCAGGCAATCGGGAGCGGGGTACTCCACCTTGGAATCTGCCATGTCAATCACTTCTTTCCTAATCAGCAGGGACAAGCGCTGCTATAGCTCCTGCCCCAAGCGGTCAAAGTGGGAAAAGTCGTTGGCGGCCACGGCGTCATACACGGCGTCGACGGCGTCAAAGACTTCCGGGGACATAGGGTTGTAAAACTCCGTATCGCCCGGCTGAATCCCTATGAAGACGATATCTTCGCACGATTGCTCAATCTCTTCGATCAGAATCGACAAGGGAAGCGAATGCGTGGTGAACATCGATTTGCGCGCGACGTCGGTCTTATCGAGCAAGCGGATGGCGCCGACGGGCAGCGCCATGTCGGCGGCATCGACCAAAACCAAACGCGGCGGACGCTCGCGCTTGACCTCGATGATGTCATCCTCGGGCGTCTGACCGCCGTCGATGGTGTACCAACCGGCGATAGGCGTGTCCTCCATCTTCTTGGAGAGCACGGGGCCGGCGGCATCGTCGGCGCGCAGCACGCTTCCCGCCGTGAGCACGATACCCGCAAATGGGGCGCCGTTCACACGACCATCCACAACGCGACCCATTACTGCAACCTTCCCGTCAGATACACGCCCGACACATCGCGCACGCGCTCAACCAGATCGCGGAACTTCATCAGAAACGCGACCTGCTGGGCATGCAGGCCAAAGTCGTCGTCGAACACCGAGATGCCGGCCTTGGCCGAGCCGCGAAAACCGCGCTCGTCGAGCAGCGTGTCGCAGGCCTCGAGCAGCGACGGCACCGCCGCCTTGTCAAGCTGGCACTCGCCAAAGGAGCGGATGGCCTCGGACTTGGTCTTGGCCTCCCCCTCCGGCAGCGCGTCGACGAGCGAATAGAAGACATCCACCGGCACCGACAGGCGCGGCTCAAAGCAATCGAGCACGCCGGTGTGGTGGCCCACGGCGAGCGTGTAGTACAGCACGTCGCAGGCCTCCTGGGGAACGTCTTCCTCGGTCTCCACAAACTTACGCGTGAGCTCATAGAAGACCACCTGGTCGGGCGCATGGCCCAGGCAGGGGTCGGCGACGCCCTCGGCGGCCTCGTCGCTTGCGCGCGAGGCATCGCCAAAGGAGCCGCCGAGCATACCGGGGCCCGCAAAGTAACCAGAGCGGTCCGTGAGCTCCATCTAGTGACCTCCGGCCAGCACCAGATCCTGCAGCGCCGAGTAGACCTCAACGCGGCGCGGATCGTCCTGCTTGTCGATGAGCAGCGCCATGGCACCTCGGATATCACCCTTGGGCGCGTCCTCGAGCGTATCCATAAACTCGTTGGCCAGGTCGCGGCCGTAACGGTAGCCGCTCATGGCGCGAGCCTCGCGCTCGATGGCAACGCGCAGCTTGTACGGCACGCCGGGGTGCAGGATATCGGCCTGCTCGCCGGCAGCCTCCACCGTAGTCTCGGCATGGAGCTTTTGGTCCAGCAGGCCAAGTGCCATGGCAAAGCCGTAGACGGTCTGCGCGGGGCTGGGCGGGCAGCCGGGGATGTAGACATCGACCGGCAGAATCTTATCCGTGCCGCCCCAGACGCAGTAGTTGTCGTAGAAGATGCCGCCGGTGCAGCCGCACGCGCCATAGGACACCACGATCTTGGGATCGGGTGCGGCCTCAAACGCGCGCAGGGCCGGCATGCGCATGGCACGCGTCACGGCGCCGGTGTACAGCAGCACATCGGCGTGACGGGGCGAGGGCACGACCTTGATGCCAAAGCGCTCGACGTCAAAGACGGGCGTGATGGAACCGAAGATCTCGATCTCGCAGCCGTTGCAGCCGCCGCAGTCGACACGGTAGACGTACACCGAGCGCTTGATCTTCTTAAGAAGGGTCGCCTTGGCCTTCTCGATGCTCTCGTCGAGCTCGATCTTGGTCGGGCGGTACTGAAGCCGCTCGGGCAAAAGCGTGGGTTCGGCCATGGTTACTCCTCCTTCATTTCAAAATCCATGATGATGCCCTCGACCGGCGCCGGACCGGCGGGAATCTCGGGCGCATCGGGGTTAAGCTCGCGGTCGATATACTCCGGGTTCACGCCGTGGCCGCCCAGATACTCCATGCCGGGGCCCTGGGGCTCGCCGGACGCAAGCGTCTCGTTGGCAGCCATGCCGTGTGCGTTGCCGGTCTTTACGGCCGATGCGGCGCGCAGGGCGTCGAGCTCGCGCTTGCACTCCTGGCACATACCGACGGTGCGGGCGGCCTGCTCGGCCTCCATGCCGCCGGCCTTTTGCAGCAGGCGCTTGGCATAGTCGATCTCCTTGTGCGGGGCAAACGGCTTGCCGCAACGCGAGCAGTGCTCGAGCGCATAGACGCTCTTGCTGGTGAGGTCGTCCTTGCTCATGACGGCCAGCTCAAACTCCTCGGTGAGCTTGATGGCCTCCATGGGGCAGGCTTCCTCGCAGCGGCCGCAAAAGATGCAGCGGCCGTAGTCGATTGACCAGGTAATGGTATCGGCCGCAAGGTCGGTGTCCATGCGAATGGCATCGGCCGGGCACGCCACGCCGCAGGCACCGCAGGCGATGCAGAGCTCGGCATTGTGCTCGGGCTTGCCGCGCATGTCCTTGTTGGTGGGGAACGGCGCAAACGGGTACTTGACCGTCGCGTCGCCGGCCTTGGCGTTAACCTTCCAAAGCTTCAGCATATTAGAGCGCCTCCTCATCGAGCGGAGCGGCCATGGTGCCCTCGCCCGCGAGCGGCGACTTGTCGCGCCAGACGTTCTCGAACTGCTCCTTGTCGAGCACGTGGTCGCGCTTGGCGGCGACATCGGTCACCGTCACGCGGTCGGTGCAGGAATAGCACGGGTCGAGCGAGCCAACGATCAGCGCCGCATCGCCCACGGTGTTGCCGCGGAACATGTAGCGCAGGACCGGCCAGTTACTGTACGTGGCGGCCTTGGCGCGCCAGCGGTAGCACTTCTGGTTATTGCCGAGCATGGCCCAGTGCACGTCCTCGCCGCGCGGCGCCTCGGTGGCACCAATGGCGTACTTGTGCGGGGTGTACTCCCAATCCGTGGTGAGGATGGGGCCCGACGGGCAGTTCTCGAGCATGGTCTCGATCATATCGATCGAATCGTAGACCTCCTGGATGCGAACGGCGGTACGGCCGAAGGCATCGCAGGTGTCAGCCGTGGCGGCGTGCATCTTTTGAACGTCCGGATCGGCGTAGCCGTCGAAGGGATGGTCGAAGCGCACGTCGCGGGCATAGCCCGAGCCACGCATGAGCGGGCCGACCGGCGAGAAGTCGCGTGCGATCTTGCGGTCCAAGATGCCGATGCCACTCGTACGCTCAATAAAGTTGGGCGTGGAGAGCAAGACGTCGACGAGCTCCTGAACCTCGGAGCGCAGCTGGTGGATGGTCGTGAGCGTGGAGAGCTTCTGCTCGGCCAAAATGTCGCGACGCACGCCGCCGATCACGTTGAGGCCGTAGGTCTTGCGGTGACCGGAGAGCTTCTCGGCCAGGTCCATGGACTTCTCGCGGACGCGGAAGAACTGCTGGAAGCCGGAGTCGAAGCCGGTGTAGTGCGATGCGAGGCCAATATTGAGCAGGTGTGAGTGCAGACGCTCGACCTCGAGCATGATGGCGCGGATGTACTGGGCGCGCGGCGGGACATGAATGCCCTGGGCGCGCTCGACGGCCTCAGCATAGGCCACCGAGTGGGCGCAGCCGCAGATGCCGCAGATGCGGTCGGCGAGGAACGTCACGGCGTCATAGTTCAGGCGCGTCTCGGCGACCTTCTCCATGCCGCGGTGCACGTAGAACAGACGGTAGTCGGCATCGACGATCGTCTCGCCCTCAACGAACAGGCGGAAGTGGCCGGGCTCGTCGGAGGTGATGTGCAACGGTCCCATGGGGACGAGCGTGGTCTCCTTGCCCTTGGCGTCGGCCAAGAATTCGTAGTTTTCCATGTCGCTCGCGGGGGCGGGGCGGAAACGGTAATCCATCGAATCCTTGCGCAACGGGTACAGCCCGCTGGGCCAATCGTCGGGAAGCACCAGGCGACGGCGGTCGGGCAGACCCTCGGGAATCAGGCCGAACATATCGCGCAGCTCGCGCTCGCCCCACACGCAGGCGGGGACGAACGGCGTCACGGACGGGAACGTCATCTTGGCGGGGTCGACCTCGGCACGCACGGTAACCCAGCCGGGGTCCTCCCCCTCCATGGAGATGACGTAGTACACGGCGTAACGGCCGCACAGGGAGCGCTCGTCGTTGCCGACAATCACGGGAATCCAGCCGTAGCGCTCGTAGTACAGGTAGTGGACGGCCTCGGGCAGACGGTCCAGCTTGACGGTGATCGTCAGCTGGTCCTCGCACTGCCACTCAACCTTCTCGATAGCGCCCGGCACTGCGGCGCGCAGGGCCTCGACGTGGCTTTCGCAACGACGAGCGTAGTCCTTCTTTTCAGGTTCTGCCATGGTGCTAATTCACCTCGCTTGTCTTGGTCTGGGAACTGAACACCATGCGGTAGAGAGGAGCCTCGTGGAGCTCTTCGACGCTCTGGTTCAAAACGACGGACGTTGCATCCTCGACGCCGCTCGTGATGGCGACCGGGGTGGCGATACCGAACCACATGACCACGATCGCGAGGGCGATCTCGGGGATGATCATGAGGGCGGGCACCTCGTGGCGCTTCATGCCCTCGGGCGCCTTGCCGAAGATGGACTTGAGCGCGATGCCGGTAAGGGCAAAGTACACGCCGGTGAGGCCAATGGCCACGAGCACGACCACCCAGATGGGACCGGACTGGACGCCGGCCACGAAGGTGAGGAACTCGGAGATGAACAGGGCGAACGGCGGGAAGGCGGCGAGCGCGAGCAGGGCGATGATGGTGAGCGCTGCCGTGACGGGAGCGATCTCGACGACGCCCTTGATCTTGTTCAGGTCGCGGGTGTGGTAGATGTGCTGGATGTTACCGGCCATGCAGAAGGCGAGCGCCTTCGTGAAACCGTGGAAGATGCAGTGCAGCAGGCAGGCGGCGATACCGAGCGGACCACCGATACCCAGGCACAGCGCGACCACGCCGACGTTGTCGACGGAGGAGTACGCGAAGCGGCGCTTGATATCGTCCTGCTTAAAGATGCACAGGGCGGCCACCAGGATGGACAGCGTGCCCAGGATGAGCAGGAGCGTACGCGGATAGGTGTCGCCCACCGTGATGATGGACAGGGAGTAGAAGCGGATGATCACCAGCATGGCGCACTTGAGCAGCACGCCCGAGAGCAGCGCGGAGACCGGGCTCGGAGCCTGGGAGTGCGCGTCGGGCAGCCAAGTGTGCATGGGGAACAGGCCCGCCTTGGTGCCGAAGCCGATGACGATGAACGCGAACGCGAGGCGCACGAGCATCGGGTCGAACTGGTCGGCGTAGGGCATGATGGAGGTGAGGAAGGCTGCCTCATGCGCGTTGGGCATGATATCGGCGGCGTTCGCGTAGATGAGCAGCGTGCCGAACAGGCCGAAGGCCACGCCGGCGGTGCAGACCATCGCGTACTTCCAAGACGCCTCGAGCGCCTGCTTGTTCTTGTAGATGCCCACGAGGAACACGGTCGACAACGTGGTGGCCTCGACCGCCGCCCAGGTGAGGATGATGTTGTTGGACAGGCAGGCGAGCAGCATCGTGAAAACGAACAGGCTAAACAGCGCGTAGTACTGCTTGGTGCGCTCGGCCGGCATGGTCTTCTCCTCGATATCTGTCTCTTATACACATCTCCGAGCCCACGAGACAAGAGGC
>URPB01000096.1:0-7579 GCA_900549575.1 uncultured Collinsella sp. | reverse complement strand
CTCGCACGGAGAGCACATTAAGTGCTCTCCGGCTCGTGCGGAACTCGCGATCGACTTCGCATGCCGCCGGGCAGCCGGGGCCGACGCGAGGTTCAAGATTGTCAAAAAAGCGGTCGGCGCGCAGTGCGCCGACCGCCGATATATGGGGTCTGATATTTTCTACCAGCTAGTTCCTCTTACTCGTCTAGGAGATCCTCTGGCATGTCGTTGCCGTCGCCTAGATCGACAGGGGTTTCTTCGGGGGCAGAGCCGTCTTCTGTGGCTTCGCCTTCGGGCTTCTCCTTGGCGGCCGTCATGCGGGCTACGGCGCAGATGCGGTCGTTGTCGTCGACGGTCATCATCTTGACGCCCTGGGTGGCACGGCCGGTCTGGCTGATCTCGTCGGTCTTGACGCGAATGACCGTCGCGCCCTCCGTCACGATGAACAGCTCGTGCTGCGGGCCCACCGTCTTCATGGCCGCGAGGTTACCCTTACGCTCGGTCATTTGGATGGTGTAGACGCCCTGGCCGCCGCGATTCTGCTCCGGGTAGTCCGCGACCGGCGTGCGCTTGCCGTAGCCGCGCTCGGTGATGACGAACAGATCGCCGTTGCCGTTAGTGACTTCCATGCCCAGAACGCTCACGCCGTCCTTCATACCGATACCGCGAACGCCGCTAGTATCGCGGCCGGTGGCGCGCACCTGCTCCTCGGAGAACATGATCGCCTTGCCCGCGGTGGTGGCCAGGATAATCTTGTCGCCCTCGCGCACGCGGCGCACGTTCAGCAGCGCGTCGTCGTCACGCAGGTTGATAGCGATCAGGCCGTCGCGACGGCTGCGGTCATATGCGCTCATCACGGTCTTCTTGACCATGCCGCTCTTGGTGGCAAACATCAGATACTCGTCGGCAGGGAACTCGCGGCAGCTGATGACGCTCGCGATCTTCTCGCCCTCCTCGAAGGGCAGCAGGTTGACGATCGCGGTACCGCGCGCCTGGCGCGTACCCACCGGCAGCTCGTGCACCTTCAGGCGATAGACCTTGCCCTTGCTCGAGAAGAACAGCACGTACTCGTGCGTGGACGCGATGAACATCTCGTCGATGACGTCGTCCTCTTTGAGGTTGACGCCCGAGACGCCCTTGCCGCCGCGCTTCTGGGCGCGGTAGGCGGCCACCGGGATGCGCTTGACATAGCCGGTGTGGGTGATGGTCACGACCATGTCCTCGTCGGCAATGAGGTCCTCGACGTCCAGGTCCTTCTCGACATGGCTGATCTCGGTGCGGCGCTTATCGCCGAACTTCTTGGAGATCTCGCGCATCTCTTCCTTAATGACGCCCAGGATCTTCCCCTCGTGCGCCAGCAGGTCCTCGTAGTAGGCGATGGCGCGGCGCAGGCCGTCCAGCTCTTCCTGAATCTTGTCGCGCTCCAGGCCGGTCAGGCGGCGCAGCTTCATCTCGAGGATGGCCGTGGTCTGCTCGGGCGTAAAGCCAAAGCGCTCGATCAGGCGGCTGCTGGCCTCGGAGTCGGTCTGCGAGGAACGGATGATGCTGATGACCTCGTCAATATGGTCGAGAGCCATCAGGTAGCCCTCAAGGATATGCGCGCGGGCCTGGGCCTTCTTAAGGTCGAAGCGGGTGCGGCGGGTGACGACGTCGACCTGGTGGTCGATGTAGTGCTGCAGCATCTCGCGCAGGCTCAGGCATTTGGGAACGCCGTTGACAAGCGCCAGGTTGTTGGCGCCAAAGGTCGTCTGCAGCGAGGTGTACTTGTACAGGTTGTTGAGCACGACCTGCGGGATGACGCCCTTCTTGAGTTCGATGACCAGACGGATACCCTTCTGGTTGGACTCATCGCGCATATCCGAGATGCCCTCGATGCGCTTGTCGTTGACGAGCTGGGCGATCTTCTCCTGCAGGGCGCCCTTGTTGACCATGTAGGGAATCTCGGTAAAGACCAGGCGGCTGCGGCCGGTCTTGGTGGACTCCACGTGGGCCTTGGCGCGCACGGTAATGGAGCCGCGGCCGGTCTCGTAGCTCTGCTTAATACCGGCACTGCCCATGATGATGGCGCCGGTGGGGAAGTCCGGACCGGGCATGATCTGCATGAGCTCGTCGACAGTGGCGTCGGGATTATCGATCAGGTAGCAGGTTGCCTCGATCGCCTCGGTGAGGTTGTGCGGGGCGATATTGGTGGCCATGCCGACGGCGATGCCCTGGCTGCCGTTGACCAGCAGGTTGGGGAAGCGCGCAGGCAGCGCCTGAGGCTCGGCGAGCGATTCGTCGTAGTTGGGCTGCCAGTCGACGGTATCCTTCTGCAGGTCACGCAGCAGCTCCATGGCGGGCTTTGCCAGGCGGCTCTCGGTGTAACGCATGGCTGCCGCGCCGTCGCCGTCGATGTTGCCGAAGTTGCCGTGACCGTCGATGAGCGGCGTGCGCATGGAGAACCACTGCGCCAGGCGAACCATGGCCTCGTAGACCGCGGAGTCGCCATGCGGGTGGTACTTACCGATAACTTCGCCGACCGTCCAGGCCGACTTCTTGTGTGGGCGGTTGGGGTAGATGCCGCTCTCGTTCATTGCGTACAGGATGCGGCGGTGCACCGGCTTTAAGCCGTCGCGCACGTCCGGCAGGGCGCGGGCCGTAATGACCGACATCGAATACTCGATGAACGACTGCTTCATCTCGCGGCCAAACTCCGAAATCTGGAGCTGGCCGCCGTTGATATCCTCACCGGCCGAGGCACCACGGTCGACTTCGCCAAAGCTCTCCTCGAGCTCGGCGTCGTCGTCCTCTTCCTCATCATCATCGGCATCGGGGTTATAGGCGTCCGGGTCGCCGTCCTCGCCCTGCTCAGCACGGGCAAGCAGGCGCTTCAGATCATCGGGCATACCGGCGTCGCCGGCCTCGTCCATACCCTCGTTATTGTTGATATCGTCTGCCACGTTACCTCCTCATGGTTTGCGTGGTCCATTAATCATCCTGCCACGGAGACGGCTTTTCCAGGTGCCGCAGATTCGCTCGAAAGAGGAGGGAAGCGTACTTGGGTACGCGACCGACGATTGAGGGCGAAGGTGCGGTGGCTGGGAAAGCCGAACAGGTTAGGCGTCTAAGAAGCGCGCGTCGTGCGCGTGTTTTTCAATGTACTCGCGGCGATAGCCGACCTCGGAGCCCATCAGCTCGCGCACGGCGCGGTCTGCCACCACGGCATCCTCGATCGACACGCGCTGCAGGATGCGGGTCTTGGGATCCATCGTCGTCGAGGCGAGCTGTTTGGGGTCCATCTCGCCCAGACCCTTGTAGCGCTGGACGGTATAGCCCTTGCGCTTCTTGGTGATCTTGCCATCCTTGGCCTTGCCGTCTTCGTCGTTATCGTCGGGGTTCAGGCCCAGACTCTGGATGGTGTCGCGCAGGATCTCGTCTTCGGGCTGGCGGCCGTTGGGATACACGTAGTGGATCTTGTTGCGCACCTTAATGCCAAAGATGGGCGGGCAGGCAACATAGACGTAGCCGGCATCGATCAGCGGACGCATGTACTTGTAGAAGAACGTCAGCAGCAGGATGCGGATATGCGCACCGTCGACGTCTGCATCGGTCATGATGATGATCTTGTGGTAGCGCGCCTTGGTGATATCGAAGTCGCCGCCGTCGCCGGCACTCGTCGTGACGCCGCAGCCGATCGCGGTAATCAGCGACTGGATGGTGTCACTCGAGAACGCGCGATGGTCACCAACGCGTTCGACGTTCAGAATCTTGCCGCGCAGGGGCAGAATCGCCTGGATGTCTCGGCGACGGCCGTCCTTGGCCGAACCGCCTGCCGAGTCGCCCTCTACGATGAAGAGCTCGGTCAGCTCGGCATCGCGCACCGAGCAGTCAGCGAGCTTACCGGGCAGGGACGCCGTCTCGAGCAGGCTCTTGCGACGGGTCGCCTCGCGCGCCTTGCGGGCGGCGTTGCGCGCCTTGCAGGCCTGTTGCGCCTTCTTGACGATCTCGCGAGCGGGCTTGGGATGCTCCTCGAGGTAATCGGCGAGTCCGTCGGTCACGATCTTGAGCGTGAGCGCGCGCATATAGGAGCTACCGAGCTTGGCCTTGGTCTGGCCCTCAAACTGCGGATCGGGCAGCTTGACCGAGATAACGGCCGAAAGGCCCTCGCGCACATCGTCGCCGGTCAGGTTGGCGTCTTTTTCCTTGAGCAGGTTCTGTTTGCGCGCGTAGTCGTTGATCACGCGGGTGAGCGCGGTGCGGAAGCCCTCAAGGTGCATGCCGCCCTCGGGAGTGTAGATGTCGTTGGCAAACGACATGACGTTCTCGCCGTAGCCGCTATTCCACTGCAGGGAAACCTCGACCTCGCCCATCTTGGCCACGGGAGCGTCCGGGTCCGATTTGCCCTCGATGTAGATGGGCTCCTTAAAGGCCTCGGGGACGTCCTTGCCCTCGTTGAGGAACTTGACGAAGTCGATGATGCCGCCCTCGTAGCAAAACTCCTCCACGTGGGGAGTCGCCTCGCGCTCGTCGGTCAGCACGATCTTGAGGTTCTTATTGAGGAACGCCGTCTCCTGCAGACGGTTGTGCAGCGTATCGAAATCGTAGATGCAGGTCTCGAAGATCTCGTCGTCGGGCCAGAAGGTGACGGTGGTGCCCGTCGAATCCGAGGTGCCCACGACCTCCATCTTCTTGACGGTCTTGCCGCGCGAGAACTCCATCTCGTAGGTGTTGCCATCGCGACGAACCTGAACGACCACGCGCTTGGACAGTGCGTTGACGACGGAGATGCCTACGCCGTGCAGGCCGCCCGAGACCTTATAGGCCGAGTTATCGAACTTACCGCCGGCGTGCAAGATCGTCATAACGACCTCGAGCGTCGGGATCTTTTTAACAGGGTGCTCGTCGACGGGGATGCCGCGCCCGTTGTCGACGACCGTGATGGAGTTGTCGGCGTGGACCGTCACCTGGATCTCGGTGCAGAAACCGGCCATGGCCTCGTCGACGGAGTTGTCAACGATCTCCCACACCAGGTGATGCAGACCGCTGGCGCTCGTCGAGCCGATATACATGCCCGGGCGCTTACGAACGGCCTCGAGACCTTCGAGAATCTTAATCTCGCCGCCATCGTAATCGTTTTCGTTTGCCACACGTCCTCCTTCAGTCAAGAAAATGTGTACAGCCTTACTAGTTTATCGTAAAAAATACCCTCGGGACCGAGGGTATTTGGCTCTACAAGGCCACCAGATGCGATTTAAGGCTCTTTTTTGCTTTGCACGCCCTTGGCCCACTCGGCACTGGCTCTCATGGCATTCTCGAGGGCCTCGCGCAGTTTTTGGTCTTCGATGGGCGCCACCTGGCGCTCGATCTCGGTGCGCTCGGCCTCACTTAGGTCGGCGTGCGGGGCCGGCGGGCGCTCGGTCGTCGCCGGGCGCAGGCGCTCCTTGGCGGCGGGCGGCGTGTGACCGGGCGCGGTGGTTTTGAACACCAGGCCGTCCACATGCGCACCGGCGCGCTCCATGCGCGCGCGGATGATCTCGCGCAACAACGTCATTTCCTGCGTCCACGAGGGCGAGTCGAGATACACCAGCAGCTCATTGGACTCGGGCAGGTAGCGCAGTCCCGTCACATGCCGCCCCTCGCGCGTGCCCGAGCACACCGCGTTCCATGCGCGATAGACCGTGCGCGACTCCTCGGCGGCCTCCATCTGCGCACGGCGCTCGGGGGTCGCAGCCGCCAGGATGCGCTGGCGCTCTGCGTTCAAAAACCCGCTGAAGGCGACTGTCTCGCTCTCGCGCTCGTAATTAGCACGTCTCACCCATGCTCACCACCTTGGCTCGATCAAGCAGGTCATCGGTAAAGTACCCCAGGTTGGTCGTAGTTATGACCGTCTGGATATCATCGCCAATCAGCCGCAGGAAAGCGCCGCGACGCTCGCCGTCGAGCTCGCTCATCACGTCGTCCAAAAGCAGCAGTGGGGCGGTGCCCAGGACATCGCGAGCCACGGCAACCTCGGCCACCTTCCAGGACAGCACCAGCGTGCGCTGCTGTCCTTGGCTGGCAAATGAACGGGCGGAGCGACCCGCCACGGTAAACTCAATCTCGTCGCGATGCGGTCCCACCAACGTCACGCCGCGGCGAATTTCCTCGTCGGCATGCTCGTCAAGGGCGGCCAGCATGCGCTCGTACGCCCAACCCTTCAGCTCTTCGCGATCCTCGACCTGGGGCAAAGCCCCCAGCGTGGACGCATAGGTCACGTTGGCGGCCTCACCTGACGCTACTTGCCCGTAGACAGTGTGCACATGGCCCGCCAGCCGGTCGAGCAGAGCCAACCGGTGCACGAGCAGGGCCGAGCCCGCGCGGGCAATCGAATCGTTCCACGCGCCGAGCATCTCGCGGCAGCACCAGGTCTCCTTGAGCAAGGCGTTACGCTGGGTCACGCAGCGCCCATAGGTGCTCGCAAGATCGGCATAGCGTGCGCTCAGTTGCATGCCAAAGTCATCGAGGGCGGCGCGGCGCACACTGGCGCCACGCTTAACCATGTCCAGATGGTCGGGGCAAAACAGCACGCTCGGAAGAACCCCGCGCACACCGGCGGCAGAGCATCTCTTGCCGTTGCGGCTAAACGAGCGCTTACCGTCCTCCGCGCTCAATCCCATATCAAGCACGCGGCCGTCGCCCTCGAGCCTCAGCTCGATCTTGCACGAGCCCACGCCGTCATGGACGAGCTCGGCTGCGGTCGGATGCCTAAACGAGGCGCCGCTCGTCAGCAGCTGCAGCGCCTCTATGAGATTGGTCTTTCCCGCCGCGTTGGGTCCCGCAAGTATCGTCACGCCCTCGTCCAGGGCAAGGTGATAGCTATCGAAGCTGCGGTAGTGCGCGACGGAAAGATCGCGGGCGAACATGGTCATGGCGCAGCGCTAGATGCGGACCGGCATGACCAGGTACAGGTAGTTGATCTTGTCGTAGGACTTAAAGATGCCCGCCTGCGAGTAGCTCTTGAGCTCCAGCGTGATCTCCTTCTCCTTGGACAGGGCATTGAGGCAGCCGAAGATGTAGTGGTAGTTGAAGGCGATGGTACCCGACTCGCCCTCGGCCTCGACATCGATCGTCTCCTGCGCAAGGTCCTGGTCATTGGAAATGGAGGACAGGCCCATCTGCCCGTTCTCGACATCGATCTCGAACTTGACGGCGGGGTTGGCGCTCGCGATAACGGCCACGCGCTTGAGGGCGGCGTTAAAGGCGGCGACGTCGATCTTGACGCTCGTCACGCACGAATCGGGGATGAGCTGCTTGTAGTTGGGGTACACGCCCTCGATGCGACGCGACACGTAGGTGGTGTTGCCGGCCTCGAAGACGACCTGGGTGTCGGTAGCCCCGATCATGATGGTCGCTTGGCTGGCCATGATGTTCAGCGCGTCGTTAAAGGCGTCAGCCGGAACGTTGAGCTCAAAGGAGCCCTCGAGGGTCGAGGTCTCGACCTGCGTGTCGCACACGGCCAAGCGGAAGGAATCGGTCGCCACCAGGCGTACGGTGTTGTTCTCGACCTTCATGTGCACGCCGCCCAGGCTGTCTCTTATACACATCTCCGAGCGCACGAGACAAGAGGCAATCTCGTATGCCG
>URPB01000095.1:0-7773 GCA_900549575.1 uncultured Collinsella sp. | reverse complement strand
CGCAGTGCGGGGTCCTTAAAGTCGATATGGATATGAGGATGCACGCCATGCTTGCCAAGCGCGGGAATCTGGCAGGCCATCTGGACAAAGACGCCGAGGGTCGTACCAGCTGCGATCAAGATAATACCGGCCTGCCCGCCAAATTGTGCAGACACGGGAGCAAAACCCATAAAGCTGGCGATGACGATGACATTGTTGAGAACCGGGGCAAACGTCGACCAGAAGTAGTCGCGGTGTGCGTTGAGAACGCCCGAGAACACCGAACCCAAGCCATAAAACAGAATTTGGATAGCAAAAAAGCGGAACATGAACGCAGCGATATCCATGCTGCCGCCATCGCCCGAAAGGAACGACTGCGTCCAAATAAAGCCGGGAGCAAACACGGTGCCCAGCAGCGAGATACCGCCCAGTAGCAGAAGCAGAATACCGAGCAAGTTACCGACATACTCGTTCGATGCCTCGCGGCCCTGCTCGCGCCTCACGCCCATATACACCGGCAAAAACGCCGTAACGAGCATGCCGCCCATCACGAGTTCGTAAAGCATGTTGGGCAGGTTGTTGGCAACCTGATAGGAGGACGAGAGCAGCGACATGCCGATGGCGGCCGCCATGGCCCACGTGCGGATAAACCCGGTGACGCGCGACACGATGGTCAGCACGGTCATGAGGCCAGCAGAACGACCAACCGTGGAGTAGTCCGACGAACCCATATCGTCTACGTCGTCCCGAGAGTCCTCATGAACCTCATCTTGTTGCAGTAAATCGTCCACGACGGCAAAGGAGCCGGTCATCGCAAAGGGATCGTCAACCAAAACGGCGTCATCAGCAGGTGCGACGTCATCGCTGTTCGGCATGTTGTTTCCGGATACGGCATCATCATCGAATATGGCATGGTCGCCAAACACCGTGTCAACTTCTTTGGCGGCGACGGTTCGGGCAGAAAACGACAGAGGGTCCCAGTCGTCATCACCGTCGATGGCCACGCCCTCGACGGGATCGGTCGAACCAAGCGGCGACCATTCGTCATCCGAAAGAAGCGGTTCGCCATCATCATGAGCCGCGGGCTTGGCGGAACGAACGGCAGGAGCGCTCTGCGGTGTGCTCTTTCCCTGGGCTGCCATCAAAAACACCGCCGTCTCATCGGGACGCGGCGCACGAGGAGTCTCGGAGGCGATCGGCTTCACGCTGGCGCTCGATTGAGCGGCGGCCAAAAAGACAGCCGTCTCATCGGGACGAGCCGAAGAAAGAACCGTACGGGGAAGCGCCGTGCCGGCACCGGCGGCACGCAAGTACACGGCCGTCTCGCCCGGGTCAGCGGCAGCGGACCAAGCGTTTCGAATCTCGTTATCGAACGAAGTGGCCTCGGGCGCGGGCGCCTGAGGAGCCGACCCTTTTGCAAAGTGAGCTCCGCGCTTTGATTCTTCCTGCGGCATCGCTCAGTCCTCTCTCGTGATCGGGGCAACCGTCGCCCCGCAAAATGCAACTAAGTCATCTGGAGCAAGCTCAAGCTGATAGCCGCGCTTGCCACCCGAGATAAAAATGGTATCCCAAAGGACGCATGTCTCATCGATCAGCGTCCGGAAGCGTTTTTTCATACCGACCGGGCTGCAACCGCCGCGGACATACCCCGTCGCGGCAAGCAAATCTTTGACATGCATCATGGTCAGCGACTTTTCGCCTGCGGCGCGCGCGGCGGCCTTGAGGTCGAGCTCGTCGGCAACGGGAATGCAGCACACGACATGGTCGTTGGACGGCGTCGTGCAGACCAGGGTCTTAAATCCCTGACCGGGCTCCTCGCCAAGCTGCTCGGAAATCGCGACGCCCAGCCCCGACGATTCGTCGCCATCGTCTTCGTACGTATGGAGAACATAGGAGATGCCGGCGCTTTCCAGCTCGCGCATCGCATTGGTTTTTGGCGTCTTAACAGCCTTTGCCATGGCACATCCTTTCCCTCGCAGAGCGACGCAAGGATTAAGTATAGGGCCAATTCCGTCGCATATGCCATCTCGACACACAGAAGCGCCACCGAATCAGGAGGAATCGGTGGCGCGTCGGTACTACAACGTCTCTTTACTGCGCGTCGAGCTGCGCCTGACGCTCACGGTCGCGCTTGAGCAACGGCGCCAAGAACTTGCCCGTGTAGCTCTGCGAACATGCCGCGACTTGCTCCGGCGTGCCTGAGACCACGACGGTTCCGCCGCCATTGCCGCCCTCGGGACCCATATCGATCAGGCGGTCGGCAACCTTGATGACATCAAGGTTGTGCTCGATCACCAGAACTGTGTTGCCCGCATCGACCAGGCGTTGCAACACGTCGAGCAGCTGGCGAACATCCTCAAAATGAAGGCCGGTTGTGGGCTCGTCCAAAATGTAGAACGTCTTGCCTGTCTGACGGCGATGAAGCTCCTTGGCGAGCTTCACGCGCTGCGCCTCGCCACCCGAAAGCGTCGTTGCCGGCTGGCCCAAGCTCACGTAGCCCAGACCCACGTCATATAGGGTCTGCAGTTTGCGCTTAATCTGCGGGATATTCCCAAAGAAAGCCAGTGCTTCGGTGACACTCATGTCGAGCACGTCCGAGATTGTCTTGCCGCGGTAGGTAACCTCGAGTGTCTCGCGGTTATAACGCTTGCCGCCACATACCTCACAGGGGACATAGATATCGGGAAGGAAGTGCATCTCGATCTTGATCTGGCCATCGCCTTTGCACGCCTCGCAGCGACCGCCGCTTACGTTAAAGGAGAAACGTCCCGGCGAGTAGCCGCGCGCCTTCGACTCCGGCGTGCTTGCAAACAGCGCACGCAGATCATCCCACAGGCCAATATAGGTCGCAGGGTTCGAACGCGGCGTGCGACCGATCGGTGACTGGTCGATATCGATTACCTTATCGATGCACTCAATGCCCTCAATCTTCTTGTACGGCCCCACGGGACGCGTCGAACGATGGATGGCATTCGTAAGCGCGGGCGCAATCGTATCGGTGACCAGGGAGCTCTTGCCCGATCCCGAAACACCGGTAACGACCGTAAGCGTACCGAACTCAATCTTGGCGGTAACGTTTTTGAGGTTGTTAGCGCGAGCGCCCGTAATCTTAAGACAGCCGCGGCCGGGCTTGCGGCGCTCTTCGGGCACGCGGATCATCCGCTTGCCGGTCAAATAAGCACCCGTCATGGAATCGGGGCATGCCATGATATCGGCAGGCGTTCCCGCGGCGACCACGTGTCCGCCGTTAACGCCCGCACCGGGACCCATATCGATCACGTAGTCTGCAGCGCGAATTGTATCTTCGTCGTGCTCGACGACGATAACGGTATTACCGATATCGCGCAAGCGCTCGAGCGTCTTGATCAGGCGCTCGTTGTCGCGTTGGTGAAGGCCGATCGACGGCTCGTCCAGAATGTACAGAACGCCCATGAGGCCGGCACCGATCTGCGTTGCCAGGCGAATGCGCTGCGCCTCGCCGCCGGAAAGCGTCGCCGAGGCGCGATCGAGCGTCAGATAGTCGAGTCCGACATCGACCAGAAAACGCAGGCGCTCCAGGATTTCCTTGACAATGCGCCCGCCGATAAACTGCTGGCGCTCGGTAAGCTCCAGGCCCTCAAAAAACTCGAGCGACTCGCGACACGACAGGCAGCAGACATCGTAAATGGACTTGCCGCCCACGGTGACGGCAAGCATCTCGGGGCGCAGGCGAGCACCGTGACAGCTCGAGCATGGCTCTTCGCGAATGTACTTCTCCAAGCGAGCTCTGGTGTTCTCGTTCGTCGTCTCGTTGTAGCGCTCGTACAGGATGTTGCGCACGCCCGAGAACTTAGTGTCCCACTGGCTGCGACGCCCATCGAGCTTTTGATAGTCGACCGAAATCTTCGTGTCGCCCATGCCATCCAAAAACGCACGACGCACCCGTGGGGGCAGGTCCTCCCATGGCGTCTCGGCACTCACCTTAAAGTGTTTGCAGACCGCAGCAAAAATCTGCGGATAATAGTTGGAATTGCCGAACAGGCTGCCAAAGACTCCGTCGGCAATCGACTTTGAGGGGTCTTCAATCAGCGCCTCGGCATCGACTGTCTTTTTAAAGCCCAGGCCATCGCACTCGGGACATGCACCATAGGGCGCGTTGAATGAGAAATCGCGCGGCTGCAGGTCGTCGATGGAATGCCCGTGCTCCGGGCACGCCAGTGCCAGCGAATACTCCAGCAGCTCGCCCTCGGTTCCCTCGGGAGCGTTGCGGTCGGGCAGCATGTACACGTTCACGTTACCGTGCGCCAGTGCCGTCGCCTGCTCAACGGACTCGGCAATGCGACCCAGGGAGTTCTCTCGAATCACGATACGGTCGACCACGACCTCAATGTCGTGTTTGAACTTCTTGTCCAGGTCGATAGGGTCGTCAAGCGAGCGCACCTCGCCGTCGACGCGCACACGGCTAAAGCCCTCCGCACGCAGGTCCTCAAACAGCTTGGCATATTCGCCCTTGCGTCCACGAACCACCGGCGCCAACACAAACGCGCGACGGCCCTCCCCCGCCGCCAGTACCTTATCGGCGACCTGATCGGTCGTCTGACGCTCAATGACACGACCGCACTCAGGACAGTGCGGCGTTCCCACGCGAGCAAACAGCAGACGCAGATAGTCGTAAATCTCGGTTACGGTGCCCACCGTCGAGCGTGGGTTTTTGGACGTCGTCTTCTGATCGATCGACACAGCCGGCGACAGGCCGTCAATCGAGTCCAGATCGGGCTTGTCCATCTGGCCCAAAAACTGACGCGCATAGCTCGAAAGGCTCTCGACGTAACGGCGCTGGCCCTCGGCATAGATGGTATCGAACGCCAGTGAGCTCTTGCCCGATCCGGAAAGACCGGTTATGACCACGAGCTGGTCACGCGGAATGGAAACATCGATATCGCGCAGGTTATGCTCGCGCGCGCCGCGAATAACGATAGAAGAATCAGACATGGAAGCTCCTTGCCTCCTACAACTTCAAATCACACTGACGATGAGTTTAGCGCACTCGACGCGCACAGATGTTCGTAATACAAGATTCGCAGACCTTTTGCGTTGTCTGACGCCGCAGACTGCACGCTCGGTCCGTCCTTTCGAATACCGCCGATCGCCTACCACGCATCATGAATGACTCCCGCTCGCAAACGAGGGTACAATGACGCTCGTGTCACACCGCGGGGCTCCGGCCCCAACATATACAAAGGAGTCATACATGGGTTGCGAGCACGCACAGGCAGCCGGCGGGCAAACGTCGCCGTCGCAATTTGAGGAGAATACGCTGTCCGAGGTCAAGCGCGTTATCGCCGTGCTTTCCGGTAAGGGCGGCGTCGGCAAGTCATTCGTCACCGGCGCCATCGCCACGGAGCTTTCCCGCCACGGTCACAAGGTCGGCGTCCTCGATGCCGATATTACCGGCCCCTCTATCCCTAAGATGTTCGGCATGAGCGGACGTCACGTCCATGCCCTCGGCAACCTTATGCTGCCCGAAATCTCCGAGCACGGCGTCAAGGTTATGAGCTCTAACCTGCTGCTCCAAAACGAAACCGACCCCGTCCTCTGGCGCGGTCCGGTTATCGCGGGTGCTATCAGGCAGTTCTGGAGCGAAACCTCATGGGGCCCCATCGACTACCTGCTGGTCGACATGCCTCCGGGAACGGGCGACGTCGCCCTCACGGTCTTCCAGTCGCTGCCCGTCGATGGCATCGTCATCGTCACGAGCCCGCAGGATCTGGTCTCGATGATCGTCGCCAAGGCGGTCAACATGGCCGAGAAGATGAACGTCCCCATTCTGGGAATCGTCGAAAACATGAGCTATATCGAGTGCCCCGATTGCGGCAAGAAGATAGAGGTCTTTGGCAAGAGCAAGCTCCCCGAGGTCGCCGAGCGCTACAACCTCGAGATCCTAGGGCAGCTTCCCATCAATCCGGCACTCGCCGAGGCTTGCGACAAGGGCGAGGTTGAGACCGCACTGCCCGACGGTATGCTGCCCCAAGCCGTCTCTGCCGTCGAGGCCATTGCCCCGCACGAGACCGCCGAGGCCTAAGTGAACGCAAACGCCTCCTATGACGTCTTGGTAATCGGCGGCGGGGCCTCGGGTCTCGCCGCCGCCATTACGGCCGCACGCGCAGGCAAAAGCGTCTGCATCGTTGAGCGCGATGTTGCCTGCGGCCTTAAACTCCTTGCGACCGGCAACGGCCGCTGCAACCTTTCCAACGAATCAATTGATTTCCAGCGATACAACCGCCCCGCATTCGTCGAATCCGTCATGGGTCCCCAGCCTGAGCAAGAGCTCGGCAGTTTCTTCTCCTCGCTGGGCATCATGACGACCTCCGAGGAGGGCCGGCTGTATCCGCGCTCCCTTCGTGCCGAATCGGTGCGCGATGCGCTTCTCAACGCTTGCAATCACCTGGGTGTCACCTTGATCTGTGGAGCAAACGTTGCCTCGGCATTCAAAGGCCCCGAGGGCTGGGTGCTCAAAATAGACCGTCCCACGCGAGCACTCAAGGCAAAAAAGCACGACGACCGAAAATCGGAGGTCCGCTCGCTTCGGAAGGCGCTCGCCGACACCCCTCGCACGAACGAGACGCTGCAGGCAAAGGCCGTAATTATCGCTACGGGCGGCAACCCCGCCGACATCGCGAAGACGTTCAATCTTTCCCTCACACCGCAGCGCCCCGTCCTCTGCCCCGTGTCGGCATCGGTCTTCGGCGACCAGATTGCGCTCAATACGCTGGATGGCCTGCGCGTCCGCGCCCGTTTGACGCTCACCCGCAATCACGAGGAACTCTGGCGCGAAGACGGCGAAGTGCTCTTCCGAACCTTTGGCATCTCGGGCGTTGCCGCCTTTAACCTCTCCCGTCGCGTCCAGCGCGGCGACACGATTCTGCTCGACGTTTTCCCCGACCTCTCCAAAGACGAGTTGCTCGATTTGCTCAACCAGCGAGTTGAGTTGCTCGGCGGCTTTTCGCCCCGCGACCCCCGCTGGCTCGACGGCATGCTCGCCCCGCAGTTCTCTCACGTTGTCTGCACCGCATTCGAACAGTGCCACCCCGAGTCGCACGACGTCATCCATCTGGTCTCAATCCTCAAGCACTTTAAGCTGCTCGTCGAGGAAACGACAGAGGAGCGTTCGGCCCAGGTCACGCGCGGCGGCGTACCCATCGAGAGCGTCTCAGCTCCCAACCTCTGCGTGAGCAACGCGGCAGGCGCCCCACTTTACATCTGTGGCGAGGCGCTCGACATCGATGCCGATTGCGGCGGTTTCAACCTTGCGTGGGCTTGGATCTCGGGTATTCGCGCTGCAAGCAGCCTATAGCCGCGCAGTCTATAATCAAAACGCATTCGGGCCGTCTGGGACACCGGGCGGCCTCTTTCTTGCATCTAAGGAGACCTCGATGATCGAAATCACCCAAGTCCACGCGTCACTCGATGAGGCCGGCAACGAAACTGCCTGCCTTGCTATTGGTAGACGTGCCGTCAAACGAGCCCTGCGATGCGAGGATTCCCAGATTAAAGCTATTGAGCTCCATCGCAAGTCAATCGACGCCCGTAAAAAGCGAGATGTCCATTTTATTTTGAGCTTTCGAGTTGAGCTGACAAGCTCTCGACTCGAGCAGGAGGTGGTCGACCGTGTCGCCGAGCGCGACCGCTCGCGCATCCGCATAGTAGACGGCGAGGCCCCTTCATTCCCCAACCCTGTCCCGAATGCACCCAAGGGGCGTCCCGTCGTTGTCGGCGCCGGTTGCGCCGGTCTCTTCGCCGCCCTCACCCTTGCCG
>URPB01000094.1:0-7828 GCA_900549575.1 uncultured Collinsella sp. | reverse complement strand
TGCCTCTTGTCTCGTGGGCTCGGAGATGTGTATAAGAGACAGCGGAACGGAGTTCTTGGAAGTTGTAGATCTCGCCGTTGAAGACAATGACGACGCTGCCGTCCTCATTGGCCATGGGCTGAGCGCCGGCCTCGGTCAGGTCGAGGATCGACAGGCGGCGGAAGCCCAGGGCAACGCGGCCGTCGATAAACTGACCGCCCATGTCGGGACCGCGATGGACGATGCGGTCCATCATCTTGGTGAGCACCTCGGATTGGTTATCCGTCCCACCGACAAAACCGACAAAACCGCACATATACTATCCCCTCTGCTGTTGCTGGGCATCAAATCGAATCAGTAGCTTTTGAGTATACCCGAGGGCGTAAAGAGGGGCGGAATGTTCAGGCAATCTCAACTGAATCAGCTCCGCTGTGACACGCGCCGGTTACCTTTAATGGATATGAGGTGAATGGGGCGATTGTTTTGCTATACTCTCTCCGCACGGGCGATTGGCGCAACGGTTAGCGCAGGTGCTTTACACGCACAAGGCTGGGGGTTCGAATCCCTCATCGCCCACCATTGAATTGGAAACGGTCCTCGCAAGGGGACCGTTTTTGTTTGGGCCCAGCGCATGGGATTCGAACCCGAAAGGGTGCGGAGCTGAGGAAACGCGAAGCGTTTTCCAGCGCAGCACGCGAGGGCCGTAGGCCCGAAGCGAAAGCGGGCGGCGTCAGCCGCACGCGACATCCCTCATCGCCCACCACTGATTTGATAGGCTCCCAGCAATGGGAGCCTTTCTTTTTTGGGCCCAGCGCATGGGATTCGAACCCGCCAGCACATCTGTCACAAAGGCCGTGGCCAAATAATGGCAAAAATGAGTACTGCTACTTTGCTTGCAACATATAAACAGATAGTGTTTGCTTAGGTTACGCAACATATGTCCATTATAAGGACTAACAGTCAGATCAAAATCGTGTATTCATCGCCATTTCGACTTGCCATCTGGCCTTATTAGTCCAAAATTGCTGCTACCAAATCGGTAACAGTACTCATATTTGATGTTTTTTGACCAGCAGGTCTCCCTGCCTTAGCAAATCTAAGGCAAAACGGGCTCCAGACCGCTGAATCATGCCGCATAGGGCACGTCCGCAGTCCGGAACTCGGTCCAAATTGAGTTATTGCGCCGCGTTAGCCCAAAACACCCGACAGGATCTCGATCAGACTGTCCACGTCGGCTTCCTCGCAGACGAGTGGCGGCAGGAAACGCAGCGTATGCGCACCCGTAGCGTTGATCACGGCACCGGCGGCCAGCGCGCGGGCAACAACACCATGCGCGTCGCCCGCGGCATCATCCAAATCACAGCCGAGCATCAAGCCGCGACCACGTACCTCGGTCACGTGCGGCAGCTTGGCGAGCTTTGCCTCCATATAGGCACCCACCTTGGCAGCATGCTCGGCATAATCGCCACGCACAAGCGCGGAGAGCGTCGCGGCACACGCCGCGATGGCCAAGCAGCTACCGCCAAAGGTCGAGCCGTGGTCGCCCGGCTTAAACACGTCGGCAATCTCCTTCTTCGCCACGACGGCACCCATGGGCACGCCATCAGCAATGCCCTTGGCAAGGCTCATGATGTCGGGCTCCACGCCATAGGTCTGGAACGCAAACGGCTTGCCGGAGCGGAAGATGCCGCACTGGACCTCGTCGGCGATAAGCACGGCGCCCACTTCGTGTGCCAGGTCGCGCGCCGTAGCCATAAACTCCTCGGTCATGGGATGCACACCGCTCTCACCCTGGATCGGCTCGAGCATCACGGCACAAATTTCGCTCCCCAGCTGCTTAAAGATCGCACGCAGCTCATCCACATCGTTGGGCGTGCAGGCCACAAAGCCACCCGGCAGCGGGCGGAAGCTGTCCTGCAGCCAATCCTGCATGGTGGCGGCAATGGTCTCGAGCGTACGGCCGTGGAAGCCGCCGCGCATGCACACGATGGTGTTGCCGCCATTACCGGCACGCTTGGCGTACAGGCGCGCGAGCTTCATCGAGCCCTCGTTGGCCTCGGCGCCAGAGTTGGCAAAGAAGGTCTCCCAAACCTGCTCATCCGCAGCCGGGGCACCAAGAGCAGCTGCCGTGGTCTCATCGCCGGCGGCAATGGCATCGGCAAGCACGCGCGCACCATCTACGTCGTCGTTAGCAAGCTTGGACAGCAGCGCCGCGACCTGTCCGCGCTGCTCAATGTAGAAGTAATTGGAGACATGCATGAGCTTTTTGGTCTGTGCCTCGAGCGCCGAGAGCACAGCCGGGTCGCCATGACCTAGGCTGCACACGCCGATGCCGGCAAGAAAGTCGAGGTACTCACGGCCATCGTCGCCGGTGAGCTTCATGCCGTGACCCTCGACAAACTCGACCGGAGAGCGGCCAAAGGTATGCATAACGTAATGGGATTCAAGCGATTGCTGAGCTGCAAGTGACATGGGATGCCTTTCGTTGAGCGCCGGACGGCGCAGGCCTATGGGTGTAGGAATGGGGCGGCTGAGGGTCAGCTAGACCGTCTGAAGCTTCTCGACCTCGTCAAGATTCTCGGTCAGACGCGCAGCAAACGTCGAAAGCGGATGCGGATGCGTATCGAACTCGTAAGCCGTCTCGGTGGAATGGATCACGGTACCGACGCCGGCATCGGTCAGCAGCTCCAGCAGCAGCGAATGCGGCGTGGTGCCGTTGATGATGTGAGCGCGAAATACGCCGCCGGCAAGCGCATCGACGGCCGCGCGCAGCTTGGGAATCATGCCCTTATCGACCTCGCCGCCGTAGAGCATTTCGTTAACCTCGTCGAGTGTTAGGTTGGAGATAAGTGAGTCTTTATCGCTAAAGTCCTTGTACAGGCCGTCGACGTCGGTCAAAAAGATCGCCTTGTGCGCGTGGAGCGCTGCCGCAACGGCACCGGCGGCGGTATCGGCGTTGATGTTGAAGAAACCGCCGTCCTCCCCCGCCGCGACGGTAGCGATAACGGGGATGTACTCGCTATCGAGTAAGCGCTCGATATAGTCGGTGTTAACGTGCGTCACTTTGCCCACGCGACCGAGCTCGGGGTCGAGCGGCTCGGCGATGAGCGTGCCAGCATCGCTGCCCGACACGCCCACGGCCAGGTTGCCGTGGTGGTTGATGGCGGCAACCAGCTCCTGGTTAACCTTGCCGCCCAGCACCTCGCGCACGATATCCATAGTCGCCGGCGTGGTCACGCGCTGGCCGTTCTTAAACTCGACGGGGATGTCGTAGTGGCTCAGCGCCTCGTTGATGGCCTTGCCGCCACCGTGCACGATAACAGGGCGCATGCCGATGATCTTGAGCAGCACGATGTCGCTCATCACGTCGCGGCGCAGCTGCTCATCAACCATGGCGGCTCCGCCATATTTGATAACAACCGTCTTACCGGTCAGGTTCTTAATCCACGGCAGCGCTTCGAACAGCAGCTGCGCGGTTGCTTCGTTGGATTCGTTCGAACGACAATCGCGTGCGAATTTCATAATCTGCCTCGTCTTTCGTATCGTTATCGCGCCGTGCTCCGCTGTCCGCAATCGCGGCAAGATGCGCAGCGTGCCTGGAATCTAGGAACGGTAGTCGCCGTTAATGGAGATGTACTCATGCGTGAGGTCGCAGGTCCACACGGTCGTTGCCGCGTCGCCTGCGCCCAGGTCGGCCGAGATCACGATCTCGGGCGCCTCGAAACGTCGTAGAGCCTCGTCCTCGTCAAAGGGAACAGTCAGACCATCGCGACAGACAGGCATGCCCATCATGTCGATGGAAACGTCTTCCTGATTAAACTTCACGCCGCACTTGCCAAGCGCCATAGCAACGCGGCCCCAGTTGCAGTCGTGGCCGGCGATGCAGGTCTTAACGAGCGGCGAGTTGGCAACGGCACGGGCGGCGATATCGGCCTCCTCGTCGTTCACGGCGCCGGTAACGTTGACCGTAACAAGCTTAGATGCGCCCTCACCATCGGCGGCGATATTGCGCGCCAGGCTCTCGCACACCTCGTGCACGGCAAATGCCAACTCGTCAAAGGCATCGGAGCCCTCGACGATAGGCTCGGCATCTGCGGCAGCGGCGCCGGAGGCAAGCATGATGCAGGTGTCGTTGGTCGAGGTGTCGGAATCGACCGTTACCTTGTTAAAGGTCTGCTTGACGGTCGAGAGCAGCAGGGCATGAAGTGCCGCAGGCTCGACGGGGGCATCGGTGGTGATAACTGCGATCATGGTGGCCATGTTGGGCATGATCATACCCGAGCCCTTGCACATTCCGCCTACCGTATAGACATTGCCCGCATGACCCGCAGCCTCACTGACGTAGGATACGGCGTACTCCTTGGAGTGCGTGTCGGTCGTCATGATGGCGCGAGCGGCATCGGCGCCACCGTGGGCGGAGAGCGCCTCGTAGGCAGCAGGAATGGCGGTCTCAAACGTGTCGATCGACAGAATCTGGCCAATCACACCCGTGGAGGCAACCAGAATCTGCTGGGGCTCGCAGCCGATGACCTGCGAGGCGATGTTGCACGTCTCGCGCGCGCAGGCAAGGCCCGTCTCGCCCGTGGCGGCATTCGCGTTGCCGGAGTTGATTGAAACGCCGGCGATGATGCCATAGCCCTTGCCCACACCGCCCAGGTTGGCGCGGCTCACCTGCACAGGCGCTGCGCAAAAGCGATTGGTCGTAAACACGCCGGCACCGGGACAGGGTTTATCGGGCACGACGAGCGCATAATCCAGACGCTCGGGGTTCTTGCGGAACCCAGCGTGGATGCCTGCAGCCTTAAAACCAGCCGCAGCCGTAACGCCACCCTCGACGGCGCGAATCTTGATATCAAACAGCTCGGTATTCATCGTCCTTACGACTCCTTATATCAAACAAAAAACGGACATCGGTTGGTGCGCCATGCCAGTCGTGATCATGAGACCAGCTTAAGAGTGGCGCCCCACTCGATGCCCGACTACCAAATCGTTAACAATCGAATGTGCTACACCGGGCACGCCACTGTGGGCAAGCCTCGTCGCTCGTCAAAGCCAAAGACGATATTGGCGCATTGGACTGCTTGGCCCGCAGCGCCCTTGCACAGATTGTCGATGGCGCCCGTCGCCACCAGCACGCCCGCGCGCTTGTTGAGCGCGAGGCCAATCTGGGCGGCGTTGGTGCCGACGACCGAAGCCGTCTTGGGCTGCTGGCCGGCGTCGAGCACGCGCACAAAGGTGCGTCCAGCGTAGAACTGCTTGTAATAGTCGACAACATCCTCAAGAGCCAACGTGTCGAGAGCCTGCGGCGCGAGCGGCAGCGTCACCGTGGAGAGCAGACCACGCTTGAGCGGTGCCAGGTGCGGGGTAAAGACGACGCGATCGGTCAGGCCCAAGATCTGCTCGATTTCGGGCGTGTGGCGATGCTTGCCCACGCCGTATGCTTCCAAATTCTCGTCGGCGCTGCAAAAATGCGTACGAGCGTTGCAGGACTTGCCGGCACCCGTCACACCGCTGATGGCATCGACAATCACGGGGCCGTTCTCGGCCACCCAGCCCGCGCGCACGGCGGGCGCGGCGGCAAGGCTCGTTGCGGTGGGATAGCAACCGGCGCAGGCGACCAGCACGGGTTTGCCGTCGGCATGGTCGGATGCGGCGGTCTCCAAGTCCTGGCAGAACAGCTCGGGCAGACCGAAGGCACGGGTCTTGAGCAGCTCGGGGCTCGTATGCTCGGCGGCATACCAAGCCTCAAAAACGGACGCGTCGTTCAGACGGTAGTCGGCCGAAAGATCAAAGCAGGAGACGCCCGATGCAAGCAGCGCGGGCACCTGTGCCATGGCAGCCGTGTGCGGCACGGCCAAAAAGACCGCGTCGCAGTTCTTGAGCTCAGGGGCATCATGCGTCGTAAAGACAAGATCGCTTACGCCGGTGAAGCTCGGGTGCACCGCAGACAACGGCTGGCCGGCATCGGCGTTGGACGTAATGGCAGCAAGTTCAAACTCGGGATGACCGAGGACGAGGCGAATGAGCTCGGCTCCGGCATATCCAGCCGCGCCGACGATTCCAACCTTCAAAGACATATCAGACTCCTTGTCTGCGATTTATGCACCGATGCGCATTTCGCAGCGGTCGTTATGAAGTGAGTTGAAACTTTAGCACCAAAAGATGCATTAATACGTAAATGGCTTGCATATTCATGCATTGAAACATTCCCGACACATTCGCTTGAAGGAATTGACAAATGGAGCGGGCCCCGTATTGACCGGCGCTCCTAACGGCGCCGGGCAATACGGGGCCCGCCCATGCGAAAACCAAGTTGTTAGGATGAGCCAGCTGGCTAGAGCTCGACCGGCACCCATTCGTCGTGATTGCAGATAAAAGCCTCGGGATCCTCGACGCTAAAGAAGACGAGCGTGGGGTCGTTAGGCCCCTCATAGTGCTCGCCCAGGCGCTCTAGATGCTTCCACCCAGCTTCGCGCATTTCGCCTAAAGCCCGGTCATCCAAGCCGGCACGCCCGCGCAAGATGAGCCAGCCATGGCCCGGCCACCAACTCGTGGCCTCAAAGCGCTGGTTTTGCAGCAGCTCTTGCCACACATCTTTGGTGCGCGCTGTTACAAACCACAGCTTGCCATCCTGGATCTGCGCAAACGAAAACGGACGCACATGAGGCTGTCCGTCAACGCTCGTCGCCAAATACCATGCCGGCACCGACGTCAGATACTCCAACACCGTATTCAATCCGTCCACGTTTTCTCCTGTACTAGCTAGTTTGGGAGCCTGGTTTGTGTGAGCTAGAGCTCCAGGCGCTCCTCGCTGCCGTCGATATCACAGAAGCGGGCGACGATATTGCGGACCGAAAAGAACGCAAGGCGGCCGTCGTTGGCACTCTCGTGTTCCTCGCCAATGCCCACCATGTGCTTAAAACCCGCTTGACGCACCTTGTCGCTCGCAACTGCGTCGTCCTCAAGTGCGGCTTCGCCGGTCAATACGATCCAACATTCCCCCGGCTTCCAGCCCGATACCTCAAACTTGGGATTCGCACTCAGCTCCGCCCACACGTCCTTGTCGCGCGACGTGCAAAACCACAACTTACCGTCATCGACCATGGCAAACGAGAACGGCCTTACGCGCGGCTGATGCCCATCGTTCGCATCAGTCGTAGCCAGAAACCACGCGGGGATGCGCCTGAGGTATGTGCAGGCGCGCTCGAGTTGGGCCGTGCGGTCGATTTCGGTCATAGGGACCCCTTTCTTGCGCTCGAATCGCGCCTAAACAAGTTGAAGATTGATGACGATGACGCAGATGAGCAGCAACGCCGTCACCACCGCCGCCAACGCATCGCTGCGGCCAAATGCAAGCGCATGCAAACGTGTGCGGCCCTGCTCGCCATGATAGCAACGGGCATCCATGGCGGCCGAAAGCGTCTCGGCATGACGGAACACGCCCGTGAACAGCGGAATCGCCACACTGCCGAGCATACGCACGCCGCCGAGCGGGCCTCCCGTCACGCGCGCACCGCGGCTTGCTTGCGCGTCCGCCGTCTGCTTCATCTCGGTGGCAAACTGCGGCATAAAGCGCAGCGCGATACCCATAATCATGCCGAGCTCATGCGCAGGGAGCCCCACGCGCGCAAACGGTGCGAGCAGACGCTCAAAGCCCGCGGTGAGGTCGAGCGTGGGCGTGGTGAGCGTAATGGCGCTCATGCCGGCCATCATCAGAGTCAGGCGGCACGCCATAAAGGCGGCAGAACGCAGCGAGCCCTCGCTTATCTGCAGAAAGCCGAGCTGCCACAGGATGCGCCCACTCTGATCGGTAAACAAGTTGAGCACCGCGACCACGACGACGATCGCC
>URPB01000093.1:0-7832 GCA_900549575.1 uncultured Collinsella sp. | reverse complement strand
TGGCGACACGCTGCTTGTCGACTCGGGCACCACGGCGCTCGAGTTTGTCCGGCTCCTCGATCAGCGCGACGGCATCACCGTCATCACGGCCGACATTACCATCGCCGATTACATCGACGAGAGCATGCCCTCGGTCGATGTCGTCATGCTGGGTGGGGCACTGCGCAAAGGTCATCGCTATCTGTACGGTCCACTTACCATGCAGGCGCTCCAAATGGTCCACGCCGACCTTGCCGTCATGTGCCCCGGCGCTTTTGTCCCCCGCTGCGGCTTTACGACCGACTTTCCCCAAATGGCCGAGACCAAAACGGCTATGATCGCCGCAGCCCATCAAAGCGTCGCCCTCATGGACGCCAGCAAGGTTAACGGACGCGGCATGTACCGCTTTGCCGAGCTGGCAGATGTCGACACCATCGTGATGGACCGTGACCCCGATCATGCCGTCGCCACCTCAATCGCCGAGATCGTCGACGACGCCCGCCCAAATCTCCTCATCGCTGGCGCTTAAACAAAAACCACCACAAAGGTGCCTGTCCCCTTTGTGGTGGTTGAGCGTTAAAAGCGAAATATCGCTACTTGGAAAGCTCGTCGGCGAGGGCCTCGATCTGGGCGCGCGATGCGTCGTTGAGCGAACCCATGACGGTCACTTTGTTCTGCGTCAGGGCGATGTCCTTCATGCCCTCGAGCTCCTTGGTCATAACCTTGGCAGCGGCAGGCGCCCAGGAACCGGCCTCGACGAGCGCAACCGTACGGTTCTGATAGGCGTGCTCGGCAAGCGTATGGATGAAGGTGCTCATGAACGGGAAGATCTCGCCCTGATAGGTGATGGAGGCGAGCACCAGACGGTCATAGCGGAACGCATCCTCAACGGCCTCGGCCATGTCGTCGCGAGCCAGGTCAAAGACGGAGACCTTCTGGCCGCGAGCCTCAAGCGCAGATGCGAGCTCCTCGACGGCAGCCTTCAGATGCCCGTACACGCTCGCATAGGCAATCGTGATACCCTCGTCCTCGGGCTGATAGCTCGACCAGGTGTTATAGGTGTCGAGGTAATAGCCCAGGTTCTCGGTCAGCACGGGGCCGTGGAGCGGACAGATAATCTGAATGTCCAGGTCGGCGGCCTTCTTGAGCACGGCCTGCACGAACTTGCCGAACTTACCGACGATGCCAAAGTAGTAGCGGCGCGCCTCGCAGGCCCAGCCTTCCGGGTCCTCGATGTCGTTGGCGCCGAACTTGCCAAAGCCGTCGGCACTAAAGAGCACCTTGTCGGTGGACTCGTAGGAGAAGATCACCTCGGGCCAGTGCACGTTGGGGGCGCAGACAAACGTTAGGCTGTGGCCACCCAGGTCGAGCACGTCGCCCTCTTTGACGACTATCTTACGCTCGGGGTAGTCGGTGCCAAAGTAGTTGACCATCATGCGGAAGGCGCCCATGCTGGCCACAATCTGTGCCTGGGGATAGCGCTCCATAAAGGCGGCGATACCGGCGGAGTGATCGGGCTCCATGTGATGGACGACCAGGTAGTCGGGCGTACGGCCATCGAGCGCGGCCTCGAGGTTGCCGAGCCATTCGTCGACAAAGCCAGCGTCAACCGAATCGGCGACAGCGATTTTATCGCCCAAGATAACATAGCTGTTGTATGCCATGCCGTTCTCGGACACGTCGTACTGGCCCTCGAACAGGTCAATGTCGTGATCGTCGACACCGATGTAGCGGATATCCTTGGTGATCTCCATCAGGCAAAGCCTCCTAGATAGACAAAAGAACCCATCTATCATAACACTCGTCTTCATAGACACGGCTATCTGCCAGCATCCTTATCGATTGTTATTGAGGCGGAATATACCGCCGTTGACCTGCACAAACTATGCGCGCAGTATCGCCGTGCTATGTCGAATAATGAGCTGGCCGGGAATACGGATGGCAACGGTTTTGCCCGCCGTACCCGCCTCGGGAACCGCATGCTCGAATACCTCGCGTCCGCGCTGATGTAGATCAAATCGCACGGTCGTGAGCTCGTTGTGTGCCACAAAATCATCGAGCGAATCATCGACGCCCACCACGCTCACGTCCTCGGGCACGCGCAAGCCACTATCGCGCAGCGCTGCAATTGCGCCGTTTGCCATCTGGTCGTTTGCCGCGTAAATCGCCGTCATGGTGCGGTCGTGCTCGGCCAGATATCTGCCGGCCTCGTAACCGCTGTTGGCAGACCAGTCGCCCTCGAGCGGCGTCTGCGGCTTAATGTGCCTACGCTCGAGCGCATCCTGCCAACCGGCTCGACGAAATTGCTCGTCGACCGAGAACGACGGGCCGCCAATATAGCGAATTTGCTCATGCCCCAGCTCAAACAGGTGATTCATAAGCAAGAGCGAGCAGCCGTAATGATCGGAGTCTACCGTGGTCACCCGCGGGTGCGCGTACATGGTAACGATGACCGTGCCAATGCCCGGCAGTGGATCAAACGTCTCAAAATCGGGCGCCATACGGCTCATGCCGATAATGATGCCGTCCACAGGCAGCGCGGCCATACGACGCGTTGCCTCGGCAAGCGAAAACTCCTCGGTCTTGGACATCTCGACCAGCGTGATGGCGCAATTATGCTCGCGAGCAGCGCTGGCGATGCCGTCGATCATTGAGAGGTTGCCAAACTTGGTGACATCGTTGACGCACAGACCGACCGAATGGTAGCGGCCGTCGCGCAGCGAGCGACCGGCATAACTCGGACGAAAGCCGAGCTCTTGCATAGCGGCCTGCACGCGCTGGCGCGTCTGCTCGTTAACGTTGGGCAAGCCGTTGGCGACGCGCGAAACCGTCTGCTGCGAAACGCCAGCAGCGCGGGCGACGTCGGCCATGGAGACCGGACGCGTACCTGTATCGTTGGACGGGCGCCTTGCCACAGGATCACCTTCACCGTTGCGAGATCTGAATAGCGTGCATGCCGGCCCGGGCAGAAATACACCCCGCGCCGAGGCCCGCTATCGTCGGACGCATGTTAACGTACTCTACTTTTTCAATCCGCAACTCTTCTGCTCTATAAGTCCATACGGCAATACCGTTCACGGCTGAATTTCTACCGATTACCAGATTCTCAAAAAGTGATAAGCGTTGTGTTATGAGTACGTTAACATAGCCCGTAACGTGCGGCATCGTAGATGCTGAGTTCACGCCGCTTCAGATTGTTAACGTACTCACTACGACGGAAAACTCGTCAGTATGCGCCAAGGAAAGGACTCCCATGACCACCCCCGACGAAAAGACATTTGCCACGCTCACCAAGCTGTTTGAGGAGGAGTTTGGCCCCATCGGCGACCGCCAGGTGCTCTACGTGCACGCGCCCGGGCGTTCCGAGATCAGTGGCAACCACACCGACCACGAGGGTGGCCACGTTATCGCCGGCTCGCTCGATGTCGCCGTTGACGGCATCGCCGTGGCAACCGATTCCAACAAGGTTCGCGTAGCCGACGAGGGCTATCCCACGTTTGAAATCGCGCTCGACACGCTAGACGTTCAGGAGTCCGAGAAGGGCACGTCCGCAAGCCTCGTCCGCGGCATGGCCCACGAGATTGCAGCCCTTGGCGTTGAGCCCCACGGCTTCGACTTTGCCTTTACCTGCTCCGTCCCCTCGGGCGGCGGTCTTTCCAGCTCTGCCGCCGTCGAGGCCGCGTACGGTCGCGCCATGGAAACCCTCTGGGGCGCACCCGCCATCGAGCCCGTCGCGCTCGCGCAGATGAGCCAGCGCACCGAGAACAACTATTACGGCAAGCCCTGCGGTCTGATGGACCAGGCCGCTGTGTGCCTGGGCGGCCTCGCCTACATGGACTTTGAGGACCAGGCTCAGCCTAAAACCCAGAAGCTCGAGCTCAACTTTGAGGATCACGGTTATGCGCTCGTGCTCGTTAAGGTCGGTGCCGACCACGTGGCCGCCACCGACGACTACGCCGCCGTTCCGCGCGAGATGCAGGACGTCGCTGCCGAGTTTGGCAAGGCACGCCTGTGTGAGGTAAACGTGGCGGACTTTGACGCCAAGCTCCCCGAGCTGCGCGCCAAGCTGGGCGACCGCGCCTGCCTGCGCGCCGTTCACTACTGGTACGAAAACGGCCTGGTCGACAAGCGCTGGGCTGCCCTGAACGCCGGCGACATCGATCAGTTCCTGGTCCTGACGCGCGAGTCCGGCGCCAGCTCTGCCATGTACCTACAGAATGTCGTTGCCAAGCTGGGCTCCGAGCAGCCCTCGATGTATGCCCTGGCACTGGCCGAGCACGTGCTCGACGGCCGTGGCGCCGTCCGTATCCACGGTGGCGGCTTTGGTGGCACCATCCAGGCCTTCGTGCCGCTCGACCTGGTCGACACCTTTATCACCAAGATGAACAGCTGGCTGGGCGAGGGCTCTGCCCGTCACTACGCTATCTCTGACAAGGGGGCTTACGCGGCATGGCTGTAATGACTGACGTGCGCGAGGCTGCGCAGGGCCTCATCGAATATGCTATCCACCGATCGATGATCGGACAGGACGACCGCATCTGGGCCTACAACACCATTCTGGAGCGCATCGGCGCCACGGGCCCCGCACTCGACATGGCCTGGGCGCTCAAGACCGAGAAGATTTCGCTCTTGCACCCCGATACACTCCCCAACTTTGACCTTGAAGGCACGCTTGCCGCGCTTTCCGAGGCTGCCGTTGCCAACGGCGCCGCCGAGGACACGGCATCGGGCCGCGATCGCATCGCCATGCGCATCATGGGCGTGCTGATGCCGAGGCCTTCGGTTGTAAACGAGGAATTCAACGGCCGCATGAGCGTCAACGAGCCCCGCGCCGCGACCGACTGGCTCTACGGCCTGTGCTGTGACGCCGGCTACGTGCGCCGTGCCGCCATCGCGCGCAACATTAAATGGAGCACTTCCACCAACTGGGGTGACCTGGAGATCACCATCAACCTGTCCAAGCCCGAGAAGGACCCGCGCGATATTGCCGCGGCGGGTGCAGCCAAGAACACGGGCGAGAAGTATCCCGCCTGCCAGCTCTGCATCGAAAACGAGGGCTACCCCGGACGCTCCGCCGCAGCCGACGGCGGCGCTCACCCCGCCCGCCAGAATCTGCGCGTTATCCCCATCCAGCTCGACGGCGAGCGCTGGGGCTTCCAGTACAGCCCGTACGCGTACTTTAACGAGCACTGCATTGCCATGAGCTCCGAGCATCGCCCGATGCACGTCGACCGCAAGGGTCTGACCTGCTTGCTCGACTTTGTGGACCTGTTCCCGCACTACTTTATTGGCTCCAACGCCGACCTGCCCATCGTGGGCGGCTCGATCTTGTCGCACGACCACTTCCAGGGCGGCGCACACGAGTTCCCCATGATGCACGCCGCTGAGGTCTCGCAGTTTAGCGTGCCCGGCTTTGACCAGGTCAGCGGTACCGTGTTGCAGTGGCCGCTCTCGGTGCTGCGACTGCGTTCGCACGACCGCGCCCAGCTGCTCGACGCCGCCGAGAAGATTATCCTTGCCTGGCGCGAGTGGACCGATGAGTCGGTTGGCGTCGTCGCGCACACAGCCGATGGCGTGGCGCACAACACCGTGACGCCCGTCATCCGCCGCGTCGACTCCCGCGGCAATGCCGGCGGCGAAATCTACGAGGCCTACCTGGCGCTTCGCTGCAACATCACGACTGACGAGCATCCGCTGGGCGTATTCCACCCGCATGCCGAGTACCACCACATTAAGAAGGAGAACATCGGCCTGATCGAGGTCATGGGCCTGGCCATTTTGCCGCCACGCCTGGTTCCCGAGCTCGGCGCCGTCCGCGAGCACCTGCTGGCCGCCAAGGTCGACGCAAGCTACGACCTTGCCGGTGCGCTCGAGGGCAATGATCTTTGCCGCAGCCACGCCGCATGGGCTGAGGACGTCTTTGCCCGCCGCGCCGACGAGCTTACGGCCGACAACGCCATCGATATCCTGCACGAGGAGGTGGGCGTGGTGTTTGGCCACGTGCTCGACAACGCCGGCGTCTTTAAATGGGATGAGGCGGGACGCGCCGCCCAGCAGCGCTTTATCGACTCGCTGTAGCATACGAGTTCGAGCCTCATCAGCGGCCACAACATAACCGCCCACACGACCACGGCGCCCGCCGGCAACATCGCCGACGGGCGCCGTTTTCTGATGCAAGGGTAGCTAATTTGCACCAAAACAAGGAGTGTTCCAAACTGCCGGCAGAGAAGGAACGTCCCCAGGTGCCGACCTAAACTCCCACATTATTCGATGGAAAAACGTGGTTACCTCACACATTATTCGATGGAAAAACGTGGTTTACTCCCACATTTTTCGATGGAAAGACCGAAACGGTCTTATACTAACCATGATCGTTAGGAGGCAGTATGCAGCGACAGCTAATGGACGAACTCATCGCTTGGAAATCTAGGGCAAACCGCAAGCCCCTCCTGCTTAAGGGGGCCCGCCAGACGGGAAAAACCTGGCTTCTCAACGAATTCGCAGGCCAGCAGTATCAAAACGTCATCCGTTTTGACTTTATGCTCGAACCGGGCGCACGTTCGCTGTTCGACGGAAGCCTTGACCCCAAACGCATCATCTCCCAGATAGAGCTCCTGCGCGGCCAGACCATAACGCCGACAGACACGCTCATCATCTTCGACGAAATCCAAGAGGCACCGCGTGGCATCACCTCGCTCAAATACTTCAACGAGCTGGCGCCGGAATACCATATCATGGCAGCCGGCTCCTATATGGGGCTCGCGCTCCGACGCGAAAACGAGTCGTTCCCCGTCGGCAAGATCGACCAGCTTACCATGCGCCCCATGGGGTTTGTCGAGTTCGTTCGCGCCGTCGATGGCGATCCGCTCGCAGATGCCATCCTTGCCGCAGACATGGACCTGCTGGCGAACGTTTCCGAAAAGCTCGAGCGCCTGCTCAAGGAATACCTCGTTGTCGGTGGCATGCCAGAAGTTGTCTCCGCTTTCGCCGCCTCCCACGATTTCATCGAGGCCCGCAGGCTTCAGCAGCAAATCATCGAAGCTTATGAATCCGATTTTGGCAAGCATGCGCCAGCCCGCATCGTCGAGCGCATGAGGCTGGTTTGGAAATCCCTTCCCGGCCAGCTCGCAAAGGAAAACAAGAAGTTCGTCTACGGCGCGCTTCGTCCCGGGGCGCGCGCACGCGATTTTGAGGAAAGCCTCCAGTGGCTCATGGACTATGGAATCGTTCATAAGGTACCACGTGTCTCCGCCCTAAGAGCACCGCTCACAAGCTACGAGGATCTCTCGGGCTTCAAGCTGTTCTGCATCGACACCGGCATCCTCGGAGCACTCTCCGGCCTCACGCCAGCCATTGTTCTGAACGGGCCCGCTGTTTTTACGGAGTTCAAAGGCTCGCTGACCGAGCAATACGTCGCACAGGAGCTTTTGCTCCAAGGCAATACTCCCGCGTATTGGTCATCCTCCTCCGGCAATGCAGAGACTGACTTTGCCGTCGACCATGCGGGGACCGTGCTTCCGCTCGAGGTCAAGGCGGCAGAGAATCTCAAAGCAAAGAGCCTGAGGATTGCCTGCGAGAAGTTCAAGCTCGAGCGCTGCGTGAGAACATCGTTAGCGGCATATAGAGACGAAGGCACGCTCGTCAATATTCCGCTCTGGGAGATTGGGCAAATCGACAAGCTGGCATAGGCGCTGTGGAGGGGGTGCCCCGTAAGGAGTGTCCCAAACTGCCGGCAAAAAAGGAACGTCTCTATCTGCCGCATTCCCGAAGCAAGGCAACGCCGATGTTTTGGCAACGGCAGCGAGCGGGCCGCATTTGAGACAAGGTGACGTGAAACGAAAGGGCGCTGACCT
>URPB01000092.1:0-7873 GCA_900549575.1 uncultured Collinsella sp. | reverse complement strand
CAGAAGTATCGCCTGCCGATCTTGCTGGAGTCGGCGATGAGGTAGCGCGTATCGGCCTTGCTAAAGGCGAGCTGCTGGATGCGGCCCTCGTCCATATTGGACGTAGATACGTCACCGTCCAAGATGCCGTTGGCACCGATAAACGCCGCGTCAATGCCCAGCGCACGCAGGGTATCCTCGGCCGTGGGTCCCACAAAGGCGGCGGTGCGGCGACGGTACATGCCGCCTACCAGGCACAGGTCGCAGTCTTCGCGCGTCTCGAGCAGGTTAAACACCGAGAGCGAATTGGTCACATAGATGGAAGTCAGCTTGTCGGTGACTCGGAGAGCGCCAATGCGATCTCACGTCGGTTGCGCTCATTGTCTCAACTTGATACTCAACGAAATACGGCCCCGCAGCTCAATAAGCTGCGGGGCCGTACTATACACCGACGAATCAACGACGGAGTGCATCCACTATTTGGCCAGCTCCTGAACGATCCAGTCAATTGCGCCTTCGGGATCGTTGGTAAGGTCGATATACTCCTTGCCCCTTGTGGTGAGCAGTTTAATTCCAAGGCGATCGGTATCGGCCTTCATAGCGTCATAGTACATGCGTGCCTGGGGTGCCAGAACAATCACGTTGTACTGATCCATCGTCTCATAGTGGCTTCCGTACGCACCGGACTGAGAAACCAGATCGATACCCTTAGCAGCGGCACCTTCGCGAAGAGCATTTGCCAAGAGAGTCGAAGTGCCGGCACCCTGGCAAAGCACAAGCACGCGGATCTGCTCCGCCTTGTCCTTTACCGCCTCGAGAGCTTTTGCGACATTTTCCTGTGCGGCAATAGCATCTGCATCCGAGGTTCCTGCAGTCTCCTTTGCAGACTCTTCCAAACAAAGCTGATGGTCATACGCCTTGCAGAACGGATAGTAAATCACAAAGTCAACGACCAACAGCACTGCCATCAATACGAGAGAACGCAGATCGAGACCCGTGGTGAGGAATGCACCAATTGGGCCGGGAAGCGCCCACGGCATGGTATACATGGGGGCGTTCATTCCAATGACGTCAATGAAAAATTTACCGATAATGGCGTTGACCATAGGAGCCACTAGGAAGGGCACGAACATATAGGGATTGAGAACAATCGGCATACCGAAGATAACGGGCTCGTTAACTCCAAAAATCACCGGGATAATCGATGCCTTGCCCATGGCTTTAAGCTGCTTGGAGCGCATAAACATGATCAGGATAATAGGAACGATGAACGTGCAGCCAGAACCGCCCAGACCGCCGATGAAGCTTGTAAAGTCCTGCGTGAGAGCAATTGACGGGTGTCCACCTGCTTGGAAAACCTCAAGATTGGTAACGGTATTGCCGTAGAGCGCAGCATTGATCGGACTCATGACAACCGAAGCACCGTGGATACCCATAAATTGGAAAAGTGCGACTGCGCCTTCGATAAGCGCCATGCCAGGATAGGTGTCAACCGCGGAGAACAGCGGCGAGATGAGAGCGGATACCAAATTGGCGAACGGCACAGCAAGCAGCTTGCGGCTCGCAAGATCGATAAAAGCGCACGCAAGGATCGAAAACCCAAATGCAAAGATATCGCGAAAACTCTGCGCAATAGAGCCAGGGACCTCTTTGGGGAGCTTGATCGTCACATTATGGCTAATGCACACCTTATAGATATTAACGGTCAAGAATGCGGCTACGAACGCAGCGAGAAAACCCTTGGTTCCCATATAGCCGGTTTCAAAAACAGATGTATCTGCTCCGCCAATCGAGACAACATCGTTCGTCACCGATAGCAAGAGCATGCCGCACATGGCACAAACCATGCACGAGGTGGGGTTGAGAGATTTACCCGAAGGCATGCGACGGTTCATCGACATGGCAAGTGAGCTCGCCGTGGTGCCGGCCACCATAATGCCAAGAAGTCCCATGGTATATGCATAGATTTTATTGAAGAAATCCAGCACCTCAGACGGAAGCGTGATGCCTACATAGGCAGGGAGCGTCGAAAGAAGAAGGAACAGGCTCGAGAACAGCACAATTGGCATATTCGAGAGAAAGCCATCCTTAATCGCCACCAGATAAATGTTCCTCGAGATTTTGTCGAAGAGGGGCTGGTGTTTTTCAAGGAATTTGACGATAGCGTCCATAACACATCCTTTCATGATTCCCGGGCACACAACGATTTATCCGGACTCAACCGTCGTCGTCCCCGTTTGTATCCACTTATGTAAGTGAATACGTTCTTGTGCGAAATGTAATATCATTTGCGCGATTTGTCATAACCGATTCTTTTTCCGCTTTGTCGATATGTCAAGAATTCAAATACTTATTCGGTGAACGGTAGTTGATTAATATAATGTTTTCCCAGCTAAAGGCTATTTTTTCCGAGCAGTACAATAAGTTTGCAACCGTTCACCGATTGGATATAACATATTGAATATATTGTTGTAACAATATTAGAGACAATGTCACAAGCCTGTCGTTCTAGTCAAAGGAAGTAACAATGCCCAAACGATTACTGAACATGTCCGCATCCGATTTTGCCGCCACGTCACCCATGGATCTAAAACAGGCAATTCTGGCTTCCGAGGGACGTACCATCATGGCGGAAAACGTACCCTCTTCCCAATTTCTCGGCGGCGTTACTAATGCAGAAATCGAACGTGCCGCAGGTGCCGACCTGCTTCTGTTTAACGCGCTCGATGTGTTCGATCCAGTTATTGCCGGTATTCCAGATGATCTCAATGAAAACCCGGTCACTTGGGTGAAGCGAGCATGCGGAAGGCCCATTGGCGTCAATCTGGAGCCAGTTGATAATGAGGCAGAGATGTCTGAATCCCGAACGGAAATCCCCATGGGTCGTCGCGTCTCTCCCAAGACCTTAGAAAAGGCTAACGAACTCGGATTTGATTTTATCTGCCTGACGGGCAACCCTGGAACCGGCGTCTCCAACGATGCAATCGCCCATTCGATTAAACTCTCCAAAGAGCATTTCAATGGCCTGGTCATAGCCGGAAAAATGCATGGAGCGGGCGTTGCGGAACCTGTCATGACGCTCGAAATTGCGCGCAAGTTTGTTGACCTCGGCGTCGATATCCTTCTCGTGCCAGCCCCCTACACCGTCCCTTGCTTCCAAGAAGCAGACCTGCGCGCCATCGTAGACTTTGTACGATCCCACAACGTAGGCAAGTCAATTGAAGAGAAGGTTCTCGTCATGGCGGCGAACGGGACGAGTCAAGACTCCTGCGACAGCGAGACCATTAAGAAAATAGGCCTTGCAGCAAAAGCAGCCGGCGCTGACCTCCAACATATCGGGGACTCCATGAACGGTATTTGCCTGCCCCAGAATATCTTCACGCTCGGACAAGCCCTTCGTGGATACAGGCATCAGATCGTCATGCTGAGCCGCTCTGTGATACGTTAAGGTTACCTTGCCCACGTTACATCCCGACTGAGGCAACCATCAGGTATAACCAACATGCAAACTGAGGCTCTAATGCTCGATACACACGAAAAACGGCCACTCTATTTACAGCTCACCGACGCGCTGCTCAAGCAGATCGTCGATGAATATCAAGCAGACGATAAACTTCCAACAGAAATGGAACTCTGCGACGAATACGCCGTAAGCAGAACAACCGTCCGACTTGCCATGAGCGAGCTGGAGCGTCGTGGAAGTATCTATCGAATCCAAGGTAAGGGATCGTTTGTTGCACCGAAACGCGTTAGCGAGCTCAATTCACTTTTAGACTTTGACTTTGCAAGCCATTGCGATGGCGTTGATCCGGATGCCATCACCAAACATTTCGGCGGCCTCACATCAGGTCGTCCAATTTCCGTAATGATGCTCCAACAATTTGGATGTCAAAGTCGCGATGAAATTCAGCGTCTTGAATTGACCTACGAACTTGAAGGCAGCTTCATAGGCGCTGATACGTTCTTCATTTCAAAGTCGCGCGTTCCGAATAACCAGTTAGATTTTCAGGCATTTAGCAGAATCATGGACGACTTGTCCAAGTCTATCCAATCTGTTAGGGAAAGCTATAGAGCACGTCTGCTTAGCGATTCCGAAGCCAGTAATTATGGTGTTGCAAAACTTCCGGTCATCGAACTGACTCATTATGCTTACGACTCCGGAGGCAAACTAATCTCAATTGTCTGCCGCACCGTCTTAACTGGGCGAATCCCTTATCAAAACTTTATTTTCAAGTCCTAATGGTCTTTTTCTTTTGTCTCGATCTGTAACACGTAGCCGAGTTTTTAAGTCCTAACCGTTACAGATCGAGACAAACAAGGTAGGCCCCGCCGAATTGTCTCAATCTGTAACACTAAGACCGGTTTTGGACGTCTAGATGTTACAGATTGAGATGAATGCACAGGCCAATATCCCCAATCTAAATCTGTAACAACTAGCTGAATTATTCGGTCCTAGCTGTTACAGATCGAGACAAACGGAATAGGCCGGGTCAAAAATCTCAATCTGCAACATCTGGTTGGTGGTTTCACCCCTACCTGTTACAGGTTGAGACGATTTGATAGTGGAATCCTCATTTGCGCGTCATATCGCGTAGCGCTGACGCGCTGTTTTCCACAATGACAGGAGGTAAAAGTCCTCCCGCATCGCCTGTTGGCAATCCCGTAGCGCTAGCTAGCAAATGACCTGCGTGTGCTCCTCGATGGCGACACGATCCTCGGCGGCGATACCCGGCTCGCACACCACGGCGTCCAGGCTGTCCAGGCGGCAGAAGGTGTAGAAGTCGCGCTTGCCGATCTTGCTGGAGTCGGCGATGAGGTAGCGTGAATCGGCCTTGCTAAAGGCGAGCTGCTGGATGCGGCCCTCTTCCATGTTAGACGTAGACACGTCGCCGTCCAGAATGCCGTTTGCGCCGATAAAGGCTGCGTCGATCCCCAGTGCGCGCAAGGTGTCCTCGGCCGTGGGGCCCACAAAGGCGGCAGTGCGGCGACGGTACATACCGCCCACGAGACACAGGTCGCAGTCTTCGCGCGCCTCGAGCAGATTAAACACCGAAAGCGAATTAGTCACGATGCGTAGGCGGCACGCCGGCAGCATCGAGGCCATCTGCTCAACTGTAGTGCCCGTCCCCAAAAAGATGGTCGAGCCCTCCTCGATGAGCCCAACGGCGCGGCGCGCGATCTGCAGCTTTTCCTCGGCATGCTTAGTGCGCTTTTCACTGTGCGAATACTCATGGCGCAGCATAGCGTGGGGACGGCCCTGTGCACTGCGGGCGCCGCCGTGCACGCGCTCGATCTCGCCTAGGCTCGCAAGCTCCTCAAGGTCGCGACGGATCGTCATGTCCGAGACACCTAACGCATCCGAAATCTCCTTGACCGAAACCGTGCCCTGCTCATCGAGCAGCTGGCGAACCCTATCCTGTCGCTCTGCCTTAATCACGATGAATCCTCGCTGTTCCACGCTCACGTCAATTCAAACAATAACGAACAAATTGTATCAGACTCGCGCGCGTCAGAAATGAACGCCCGCACAGCTCCAATCATCACTTTTTTGAGAAAAATACCCCCTGCTTTAGTGGGATGTAGTGATAATCTCGCCTGTTCGCGCTACAGTTTGTCCGAAATACCTCGATGTTAGGAACCAAATGATCACTTCCGAGCTTTTCGGCACCGCGCCGTGCGGTACCCCCGTTCATCGCTACACCCTCAACGGGCCCGAGATCTGCGTTCGCATTATGGACTATGGCGCCACCGTACTGGGCATCGACGTGCCCGACATTCCCGGCAACGTGCGCGATGTGGTGCTGGGCTTCGATAAGCTCGAGGATTACTTTGACAACCCCGCCTGCTTTGGCGCGACCATCGGCCCCGTGGCCAACCGCACTGCGGGTGCCACGATCACCATCGCCGGCACGGACTGGCATATGCCGGCCAACGAGGGCGTCAACAACCTGCACAGCGACCTTGAGCACGGCCTGCACAAGCGCGTGTGGGACGTTGAGCTCGACGAGGTCCACAATGCCGTGCGCATGACCACCTCGCTTGAGGACGGTGAGCTGGGTCTTCCCGGCAACCGCACCTTTACGGCCGTGTTTACCGTGACGCGCACCGGCTGCTTCCGTATCGAATACGGCTGCGAGAGCGACCGCGCCACCTACGTGGCCATGACCAACCACACGTACTTTAACCTTGCCGGCCATAACGCCGGAATGGACTGTGAGCACTTCTTTGTTGCTAACGCTGCCCACTACCTGCCCATCAACGAGCAGAACATCCCCACCGGCGAGATTGCTCCGGTCGAGGGCACGCCATTTGACTTCCGTGAGCTGCGCCCCGTCGCGCCTGGCATGGAGGCCGACGATCCGCAGATTAAGCAGGCACGCGGCTACGACCACTGCCTGTGCATCGATGACTATCAATACGGTCGCAACCTGCGCCGCGCCCTGCATGTCGAGGAGATGTGGACCGGCCGCGAGCTGGACTACTACACCACCGCCCCGGGCGTGCAGCTCTACACTGGCAATTGGCTGGGCGACGAGCACGCCAAGGACGATGCCAACTATAGCTGGGGCGCCGGCTTTGCCCTCGAGGCAGAGATGTACCCCGACACGCCGCACCAGCCGCTGTTCCCGCAGGGCATTGTGGGCCCGGGTCACCCATACAGCAATGTGATCGAATACCACTTTATGAGGCACTAGGCCCACAACGCGACATATTGCACAGCAACGCCCGCCGGCACCACCGCCGACGGGCGTTTTTTCATCTTTTGGGCTCAATTTCGCTGTGACTGTATGAGTGACATATCAAAACTATGCCCATTTACTACGTTTAGCCCGGGATGCTCGACCATGCACCGGTTTTTGCTAAATTCGCGAGCCGCCTACCTGCGGTTTTGTTTTTCTCAAATTCGACATGCTCGGCGATAGCCGATCAAACGTAGTAAATGGGCATTGTTTTTGACAGGCAGCATCGCACGCGTCCCTCGCAAGGGCAAAATGATTCGTTTTTCTCCGTCCCCAAGGGATCAGTTGAACAGATTGCCGATGGGGTCGGGATTGGAGCTGGGGAGATAGCGGATTTCTAGTTCTATGCCGAGCTTTTGCAGCTCTCTGAGAGCAGCGACGTCCGCATCGTCTGTGGCGACTGCGGGCGCTGCGGGATGCTTGCCCTCCCCTGCCTGCATATGGCCAATGCTGATCTTGGTGATCGGCACGCCACCCTTAACCAGCGCGAGTGCATCGGCGGGTGAGGCCACCATGATCAGAATCAATTGGCGCGGCGTTGCGGTATGAATGATGTCGATGGCCCTTTGCACCGAGAAAAACCTTGTCCAAACGCCTTCTGGCGCCGCCACCCTCATGGGTGCCCATTGGCGCGAATCCGCCGCAATCTCGTCGTTGACGATTAGGACAAGGTTGGAGCCCACGGCTTCGTTCCACAGCTCAACGTCTTGCCCGTAAATGAAACGGTCATCGATACGTGTAAGAAGGATCTTGGGTTGTGCCATCGCTGCCCCATTCTGCTTGAGACCCGTAAGAGCAAGACATCACGCCTCTAATATTAGTGCATTTAAAGTGAGAAAAGCCGTCAGAACACTTGCGCGGATTTGTGATGTCCCGTATCATAGACAGCCGTTGACGCCTCAGTTGCGTCACCATATGGCCGCCAGCGTAGCTCAGTTGGTAGAGCACCGCTCTCGTAAAGCGGGGGTCACCGGTTCGAGCCCGGTCGCTGGCTCCATTGCACAAGATAGCCGCCTTCGGGCGGCTTTTTTGTTGCCAATTTCGGGCGCATATCCGCCAATCCAAGCACAACGCCGCCGGAAACTCCCCTACTCAACAAAAAGCCCCGCCAACTGCAATCCCCAAAGGAACCGCGATCAGCGGGGCCCAAACGC
>URPB01000091.1:0-8122 GCA_900549575.1 uncultured Collinsella sp. | reverse complement strand
AGGCCCTCGCGGCCTAGTCGCTATTTAGGGCGTCCAAGATTTGGGACGCAGTTCAAGTGCGCAGCGGGGGCTTCCGACATGTCCGAGGACGATTGTGGGGCTAACGGGCAGGGGCCCGCCGAACCAAGTTAGGCAGCCGGGCAGATCTTCTTGAAGAGCTCGATGACGTCGTCGAGCGTCGCCTCGCGCGGGTTACCCGGGAAGCAGGCGTCAGCCATGGCGTCCTTGGCCAGGACCTCGATCTCGTCAGCCTTCATGGCCTCGCAGACGTGCGGGATGTTCACGTCGGCAGAGAGCTGCTTGACGGCGGCGATGGCGGCGTCGGCGGCCTCGTCGGTGCTCATGCCCGTGGTGTCAACGCCCATGGCGACGGCAACCTTGGCCAGACGCTCGGCGCAAACCGGCTTGTTGAACTCCATGGCGATCGGCAGCAGCATGGCGCAAGCGACGCCGTGCGGGGTATCGTAGTGAGCGGACAGGGTGTGAGCCATGGCGTGGTCGATGCCCAGGCCAACGTTGGAGAAGCCCATGCCGGCGACATACTGGCCAAGAGTCATGCCCTCGCGGCCGGAGCCGGGCTGACCGGACTTGGCCTCGGCGACGGAGTCGCGCAGGTTCTCGCTGATCAGCTTGATAGCCTCAAAGTGGAACATGTCGGAAAGCTCCCAAGCGCCCTTGGTGGTGTAGCCCTCGATGGCGTGGGTCAGAGCGTCCATGCCAGTGGAAGCGGTCAGGCCGGCGGGCATGGAAGCCATCATGTCGGGGTCGACGACGGCGACCTCGGGGGCGTCGTTGGTGTCGACGCACACGAACTTGCGGACCTTCTCGGGGTCGGTGATGACGTAGTTGATGGTCACCTCGGCAGCGGTACCGGCGGTCGTCGGCACGGCGATGGTGAACACGGCGTGGTTCTTGGTGGGAGCAACGCCCTCGAGGCTGCGGACATCGGCGAACTCGGGGTTGTTGATGATGATGCCGATGGCCTTGGCGGTGTCCATGGAAGAGCCGCCACCGATGGTCACGATAGCGTCAGCCTCGGCGGCCTTGAAGGCCTCGACGCCGTCCTTGACGTTCTGGATGGTGGGGTTGGGCTTGATCTCGGAGTAGAGGCTCCAAGCGATGCCGGCGGCGTCGAGCTCGTCGGTCACCTTAGAGGTAACGCCAAACTTGACCAGGTCGGGATCAGAGCAGACGAAGATCTTCTTGTAGCCGCGACGCTGGAGCTCGCCGGGGATCTCCTTGATGGCGCCGGAACCATGATAAGAGATGGTATTGAGAACGAAACGATTAGCCATTGATAGCCTCCTATCGTGTGCGGGGCACCCATTACGCCCCGCGCTATGAGTCCCATCCTAACGCTTTTGTAACAAAAAACACGCGAGAACATCAAAAGTGTTAAAGCGTTTCAACATATGATGAAAAATAATGCGGCGAAGGGACAGCCCCTTTGCCGCATTCGGTTACTTTCGGCAGCCCTCTTTCCAAGCCTCGGCCGCAACCTTCCAGCGTAAGCGCAAGTCGCGCTCGCGGTCGATGAACATGATGGCAAACGCGACAAACAGCAGCAAGCTCGCCACGACGATGGCGTGCAGGCCCATGCGCTCAATGCACCAGTTGCCCAACACGGCGCCAAACACAAAGGTAAAGATCACGCCAAAGTACAGCAGGCCGTTTTCCAAAAAGCCGCGCCTGTGGGTGATGATGTAATCATCCACGTTTTGTAGCGCGTTGCGCAAGTTGCCGATGCACATGGTCGTAGCGATGCCGTGACCGTGGATCTTGCGGAAGCTCTCTACCTGCATACCGCAGGCAAACGAAGTGAGGCAGTTGGCGAGCAGGTTGTAACCGCCGCCCGGGATAAAGCTCACGCCCAGCAAGATAACGGCTTCAAAAAACACCGTCACCTGGCGCCAGTGAATCACACTGCCAAACCGCTCGTGAACCAGGTCGGCAAGCATAATACCCACAGCAAACGACACCACAGGGAAGAAGTAGCGCCCCGCCAGCGCCCAGTTGCCCTCCGAGATGCTCACGCCCACGAGCAGGATGTTGCCCGTCTGCGCGTTGGCGAAAACATGGTCGCGCCCAATGTACGAATACACGTCCATAAAGCCACCGGCGAGCGCCAAGATAATGCCCAGCTCAATAGACTCCGATATCTGTTTGGCACGCTGCATCGTCGTGCATCCTCCTTGTTGACGACTCTCTCGTGCGTTGGCGGAAACATAGCCGCCGTTCATACTGTAACCCATTGACAACATGGCGTGCGCGCGAGACGGCTTCCCCAACGCGCAGATACACAGTCTGGAAACAAACGGCGGGCGCGGCGCCGACATCCGACGCCCCGTGTACTCCACCAGTCTTTTTAGCGCCGTCCCAAAAAGACTGGTTACAATTACGTGCAGCATACTAACAACGGGAGGAATCGTGGCAAAAAAGCCCCAGGACGCTCAGCACAACCAACACGGCAAGCATGCCCAGCGCGGCCAGCAGCAAAAGCGTGGCGGCAAAGCCCAGGGTGGCCACGCCACTCATGCCCCAGCAGAGCCTGTCCGTCCCTGGCGCCCGGGCCGCGATAAGTTCCTCCCCGTCAGCCGCGCCGACATGGATGCACGCGGCTGGGACCAGTGCGACTTTGTCTACATCTGCGGCGACGCCTACGTGGACCACCCCAGCTTTGGCATGGCCATCATCAGCCGCGTGCTCGATGCACGCGGCTACAAGGTGGGCATCATCTGCCAGCCCGACTGGACCGACCCCGCCAGCATCACGGTGCTCGGCGAGCCGCGCCTGGGCTTTCTCGTCAGCGCCGGCAACATGGACTCCATGGTCAACCACTATTCGGTGACCAAGCACCGCCGCCACACCGACGCCTATACTCCCGGCGGCGAGGAAGGTCACCGCCCCAACCGAGCCGTCACGGTCTACGGCAACCTCATCCGCCAGACGTTCAAGGACGCTCCCATCATCATCGGCGGCATCGAGGCGAGCCTGCGCCGCCTGGCCCACTACGACTACTGGCAGGACAAGCTCAAGCGCTCGGTACTGCTCGACTCGGGCGCCGACATCCTCATCTACGGCATGGGCGAGCACGCGATCGTCGAGATCGCCGACGCGCTCGACGCGGGGTTGCCCGTCGATCAGATCACCTATATCAACGGCACCGTCTACCGCACCAGCTCGCTCGACGAGGTCTACGACTACGACTTGCTGCCCAGCTGGGACGACCTTGCCGCCGACAAGCTCAATTACGCGCGCAGCTTTAACGTACAGCAGCAGAACATGGACCCCATCACCGGGCATCGTCTGGTAGAGCCCTACCCCAACAGCGTCTATGTGGTGCAGAACCCACCGTCGGCCACGCTCACCACCGACGAGATGGACGAGGTGGCCGAACTCCCCTACGCACGCGATTGGCATCCCGATTACGACGCGGCGGGCGGCGTGCCGGCCTTTGCCGAGATCAAGTTTTCCATTAGCTCCAACCGCGGCTGTTTTGGTGAGTGCTCGTTTTGCGCGCTGACCTTCCACCAGGGCCGCGTGCTGCAGATGCGCAGCCACGACTCGATCATGCGCGAGGCCGAGCTGCTCACGCGCGATCCCGAGTTTAAGGGCTACATCAACGACGTGGGCGGACCGACGGCAAACTTTAGCCGCCCGGCCTGCGACAAGCAGCTCAAGCACGGCGTGTGCAAGAACAAGCGTTGCCTGTGGCCGAACGTGTGCAAGAACATGGTGGTCGACGAGAGCGGCTACACGCAGCTGCTACGCGACCTGCGCCAGCTGCCGGGCGTCAAGAAGGTCTTCGTGCGCAGCGGCATCCGTTTTGACTACACCATGGCCGATGCCTCGGACGAGTTTTTGCGCGAGCTGCTGGAACACCATGTCTCGGGCCAGCTGCGCGTAGCGCCCGAGCACGTGAGCGACGCGGTACTGTCCGTGATGGGCAAGCCGAGCCGCGCCGTCTACGACGCGTTCTGTCGTAAATTCGAACGCCTGAACCGCGAATACGGACTCAAGCAGTATGTGGTGCCATACCTGATCTCGAGCCACCCCGGCTCGACCATGAAGGAAGCCGTGGACCTTGCCGAGGCCGTACGCGACATGGGCTACATGCCCGAACAGGTGCAGGACTTCTACCCCACCCCGTCCACCATGTCAACGTGCATGTACTACACCGGCGTGGATCCGCGCACCATGCAGCCGATCTACGTGGCGCGCGACCCGCACGAGAAGGCCATGCAGCGTGCGCTCATCCAGTATCGCAAGCCCGAGAACTACAAGCTCGTGCGCGAGGCGCTGGAAAAAGCCGGGCGTCGTGACCTGATCGGCTACACCAAGCACTGTCTAATCCGCCCCGTACCGCCACGACCGGGCGAGACATCGGCCAGCGGCGGACACGGCACTGGCAAGAAGGGTGGCAAACCGCATGGCGGCGGCGCTGGCAAGGGACCCAAAGGCAGCAAGGGGCACGGCGGCATGTCGCGCGCACAGAACACTGCCGGTCGCAATCGCGCGGCCCAGGGACGGCAGGGCGCCAACGGAGGCGGGCGTCGCAACTAGGGCAGCGGTGCGCTCGCTGCGTCCATCCCACACGCGTGGCGCAGCGAGCGCATTGCCTCAACGAGGATGACGCCGGCGATAGCGACCGTAATTGCCACATCGAGCGGCGTGTTCACAAACCAGAGCAACGTCATGAGATACGACCCGGCATTAAAGGCAAAGTGCAGCAGGATCGTGTAGCGGAGCTTTCCGGTCGTCACGAGCACCCAACCAAAGATGAAGCCAGCGGCACCCGCGTAGCAACCCTGCACCCAATTCATGTGCATAAAACCGAAGATTGCCGCCTGCAGCACAATCGCCGCGGCGATACCCCACGTGCTTGGGGCCGCCCAGGGCACCATGGCACCGTCCTGCGCGCTCGCACGACGCCGGCGCTTCCAAAGTGGGCGGCACTGCGGATTAAACGCTCGGAGCGAAAACTCAAAAATAATGCCGCGCACCAGCAGCTCCTCACAAAATGGGGCGCCGAGCACCGTAGTCAGGACGGCGAGATAGCTGGTGTCGCCCATACCTGTTTCCTCAACAAGCTCGCTGTAGTCGGCCGCGGCATCGGGCAACAGCGACAGCACGGCGTCGGTCACGTAGCCAACGACCACCTGCAGGGCCAGGCCAATCACGATAACGCAGGCGATGCGTTTCCATGCCCCACGCGCTCCCCCGCCGAGCGGATGCGCGCTTTGCCGGCGTGCCATAAACGAACGCGGCCACAGATAACGCCACCACAGCAGCGCCATCAAAAACGACGCCGTCTGCGCGACGGCCTGAAGCAATTGGATGTCGAGATCATCGATCGAAAAACCCATGAACACCGATGCGACGCCAAGGGCGGAGAACAAAACGACGCTCAGGGCAATATCGGCAGCGACGACACCAAAACAGGCAAGCGCCCAAATCATCGCATTGAGCATGCCAACCTCCTCAAAACCGTTCCCTAGTTCTACCACAACTCGGCAGAGAGCTGACCCCATGGGGACGGAGGAAAACGGATCACTTATTGATGAGAATCGGGCGCAGTGCCAAAGGCCCCGTTAGGCGAGATGTCGAACGGGAAGGTGCCGCAGCGATTGAACGCGGCGATAAACATGCGGATGGCGTTGGACGGCGTGGTGCCCACGAGCTGAGTTGCCGCCGCGAAGGCTGCCTTCTCCTCGGGCAAGACCTTCGCGACTACGGGGGTCATGTGTTCTGCCATGGCGCTTCCTTTTTGAAACGACGGTAGTGCGGATAGATGCGGGCCACGCGGCTGGGCGACGGGCTGTGAAGGCAACCCGATTGGCCCGCATCCGGAGTTTGTTTCTGCGGCGTTGGTATTACTTGGTATTTCTAAGTATTACCCCGCAGTTAGAATACCACACTCGACCCCATGGGGACGGAGGAAAACGAATCATTTTGTTGCTGAGTTAGTATTTAGAGCGTGATGATGTCCGAGATATCGAGGGCTCGAGCATCGGCGACATTGTGCGTGGCAAGCAACAGCATGCGACCGTCGAGCAAGTCGAGCACAGCCTCGGCCGTCGCATCGCGCGCAGAGGCATCCAGGCCGGTAAAGGGCTCATCCAGAATGACAGCACAGCCGCCACACAGTAGGGCGCGGGACACGGCGGCGCTGCCCGCCCGAAAGCTCGGCCGCGCGAGCATGCACATCGACCCCCGGCACCAGCAGGCGCAACAGGGCCGCAGCACTCGAGGCGTCCACGCGTGCATCGGCGCACACCAGCACGTTATCCAGCGCCGAGGCGGACTCGATCAAGCGTGCATCCTGAAACACCATCGAGCACGGCGCGCACTCCCCCGCTGCCAACAAAAGCAGCGTCGACTTGCCCATGCCCGAAGCGCCCATCACACAGATACGCCCACCCGCAGGCACGTTGAGCACTAGACCATCCAGCGCCGGCGCCCAGGGCGCACGATCGCCCACGGCAAGCGCAAGCTCCGCTGCGGCGCCATCGCTCGCAGCCCCCGCACGCCCGCGCAGTCCATGCCCATGCGCCCGCACGGCCGCGCGCCACGCCACGGGTCCCGAAACCCGCAGCAGCCACACCAGCACGCGCTCACACACCCACGAGGCGGCAACGACCAGCACGGTCCACGCCAGCAAATCAGCCGTCTCAATCAAAAGCTTTGCCTGATAGATGCGCTCGCCCACGGTGCCCACCGCCATGCCGATCAGCTCGGCTGCCACGCCGGCCTTCCAGCTCACGCCGATCACGGCGCGGGCGCACGAAAGCGCAAACGGCAGGACTTCGCGCCAGGTATGGGCGCAAAACAGGCGCCAGCCGCGCACGCCATGCAGACGGAACATCTGCTCCAGCGGTTTATTCACCTGTGCCAAGCCCTCGGCCAGCGAAAAATACACGCCCGGCAGCGCCATCAAAAAGACCGCGGCGATGCTCACGCGCGCCGATCCCAGCCAAATGAGCAGCAGGACCACCACGCAGGCAACCGGCGTCGCCTTGACAAACGACAGCGTCGGCGCCACCAGGCGGGCAAACGCCCGCGAACGTGACGAAATGCCGGCAAGCACGCCACCACACACCGCGGCAAGCGCCAGCCCGCCCAGTATCCGCGCGCCCGAGCCCGCCAAAATCGCCCAGGTACCGCCATCGCACACCAGGCGCAGCAGCGCCAAGGCAACAGCACCCGGCCCCGGCAAGATCAGTGGCTGCGCCACCAGCGCCGCCGCGAAGACCCACACGGCAAGCCAAAAGGCGGCGACGGCACCTGCTGCCGCCACCGCCTTCATACGCTCTGTCATTTGTCGAGCAAACACACGCACGGGCTACTCCATGTAGTAGAAATCGTCAGCCGGAAGTTTGCCACCCACGGCGCTCGCGTCCGCGTCGGCCAGCACCTGCAGATACCCACTAAGTGCCGCCTTCATATCCTTGCCCGTCTGGCACACAAGCATGCACCCGGGAATCGCCTTCTCGGCAATCTTGGCGTTGTCCACGATGCCGGCATCGACCACGGCCTGCGCCCAGTCTGCCGGCGCCGCATTGACGGCCTTAACGCTCGCCGCATGGCAGTTCAAGAACTCCGCCACGGCCTCGGGATGTTCCTCGGCAAACGCGCGGCGCACCACGGTCACACCCGTCAGCAGGCGCGAACCCGTGTCACCTGCCAGCTCGTCCCACACATCGGTCAGACTTACCGGAGCCGACAGCTTGCCTTCGCTCTTGGCGATGGCAGCGGTCTTGAACGGCTCGGGCAGCACGCCCACAGCGGACGGGTCGGCAAGCAGGGCCGACAGCACCTCGGTGGGCTCGCTCTTAAACTCGAGCGTCACCTGGCCGGTCAGGCCCGCGCGCTCCAGTAGGTAGTTCATGACGTACTCCGGCGTGGTGCCCTTGCCCGTCATATAGACGGTATGGCCCGCCAGGTCGCCAAACGAGGCCACACTCGCGTCGCCCGTCACAACGTTCAGCACGCCCAGCGTGTTGATGTCGATGACCTGCACCGCGCCCTCGGTCTTGTTGTAGAGCACGCTCGCCACGTTGGCGGGCACCAGGGCAATGTCGATATCGCCCTGAATGACCTTGGGCACAATCTCGTCGGCGGC
>URPB01000090.1:0-8390 GCA_900549575.1 uncultured Collinsella sp. | reverse complement strand
GTTCTCTCCGAAGCTGCTTTGCCTCATCGCTAAGGAAAAAGCCGTCGTTTGTTATTTGTTCGCTGGAGTGTCCGTAGTATCCGTAGTATCGGCGATTTGTTCGAACTTTGATACATAGCTCCTCGAGACTGCACAATATGCCCCAGCATCTTAAGAGCATCTCGTCTGTGGCAGTACCTTGTTTAGTGACTTTATTGTCAAAGAGGTCGATAGCTAAGCGAGCCGCTTTTATGCAACTATCGTACGCATCTATGCATAGATCAAAAGCTTCTTTTTCGTTGTCATAGTCGAAATCATCTGTCGCGTAGTAATCAAATACACGGACCTTGTTCCACCGTTCCGACCATGTGGAGCAGCCGTTGACCGCAGACTTTAGGATCGTGATTGCAGCATTGTAATACATTGATGAAATGTTGCGCGCTGCAAGACCGGAAAGGTCTTCGGTAAGGGCGCCGAGGAGATCTTCGATATTCTCGGGTATCTTGGCACTCTCCCCCTGCTCTTTGCTGAGCCTCTTTACGGCAGCCGTTTGTAATTCGCACACGGCCTCTATATTTTTCCATTGGAGTTCACGCGACTGTAGGTGACGAATGAGCCCCGATTGAATTAACTCTAGATTCTTCGCATTCGGTAGATTTGCAAGTTCCTGGCAGAAATAGTCTATCTCAGAGTTTGCGATAGCTCGCAAATGCTCAATGAAACCTATCGCTATGTTTAGCGCGGTGTTTATCTCATCAAAATCTGATGGGGCTCGATTTAGCAGCTTTAGCATATTAATGCATGCTGCATTTGATTCCGACAAGCGATCGTTGTCAAACGTGAGCTGCCAGTCTATCGCTTTTGCCTTTATTGACCATGCCTCGGCGTTCTTAAGATCAATCTCGAGGGCCATGGAGGCATATTTCTCAGCATCAGCGTTGTTACCGGCTTTTTGAGCGGTTCTGGCCAAGGCGAGATATCGATCGACATCTTCAGTGCGGTCTGTTTTCACTGTGCCTTCGACTTGGACAACACCTTCGACCATCATTTTCTTTGCGGTTTCAAGCGTATATTTCATTCCACAGCTTTGACAGACGAAAAAGTCTCCATCCTTGATAATCTCTGTGCTACCGCAGAGCTCGCATTGTAGCGCTTTCATTTCGATTGCTCCATTTCATACCCCTTGCTGTTCATTTCCCGTATTAGTTTCTGCTTTATCTCAAAAACGTCTTCCTTGTAAGGGAGATATAAGATGCCGTTTATATCGGACGGTTTTTCTATTGGTGGGTCGGCTTCTTTGAGAAGGATCGCGGTCCTAGACCTGCCGAATTTCATCAGTAGCATCCCAAGCTCCAAAACTACGTTCTGGCGAGCTCTTGGCTGCGGTCGATCCTGTTTATTCTTTGGATAGCCTATGTCGTCCGGGGTCATAAGTACTATCCCGAAATTAGCGCAAGGGATGTATTCCATTAGTTGTTCGATTACTGTTCGGCCCCCTATAGGCTGATTATCGAGAAAAATAGGCTCGAGATTTAACTCTTCGAGAAGACGTTGGAGTTGGTTTCGTGCGGTTTTATCGTGGCCGTAAACAACGAAAACTTTGTTGTTTGGTTCATCAATGATTTCATCTTCGATGGCTTTTCGGACCTGATCAGCGTTATTTCCTTGACAAAAGAAGCCGCCGCTGTCGTAGACATATACGGCTGTTCCACTCTCGAGCTTTATTCGATAGCCAATAGTTTTGTATCTCCGGGTCGTTTTTACTGGAATTTCTTTTGAAATAAGAAGCGAGATTAATTTATCCTTATCGATCATTAGCTGTCCTTGCTTGCTTTAACCAGTGCTGCTCTTTGCCTTATCAATGAAGTCATGCGCAATATTTTCGAGTTCGCGCCTTCGATATCGTTTGATTCGATTGATTGCGATAGATCACGAAGTGCGCTCGATATTTCGTCTTCAACTTGAGCGCTTGCTTCACAACTGGCGGGGTCGGCAAGGCTTGAAGTTTCCAAGAAGCTGGTCATTGATGCGCGCAACTCTGAAGGTGATTCATCTAGAAGCAGTCTTAGCTGAAGTTCAAGGTTCTGCATGGATTGCGATTTGCTTGAAATTTGGTTTTCAATGGTAGATGCGTGAGATTCGGAAGCGCCTGTTGCGAAGAGCGTGGCTGTCGCAGCGCTTGCTAGCAGAAAACTGAGAATTGGAATTGCTGGAAGCGCCTCTGTTTTTAACGCGGACCCTAGTATGCCTAGCAACAATTGGACTGCAAACGATACGCCAATAACAAGTATCTTTGAGATACCAAATATCTTAAGATTCTTTTGGGGTCCAAATAACAAGGTTGAAACCACCAGGGCGAGCATGACCAAAGAGAATGCGCTCTCAATCCAAAAAGTGGTTGAGGGTCCAAATAAAAGTATTGTCACGCTTTCGATAGCTATGAAGAGGGCTACGGGGATTGCTGCAATATATGCCTGTGTGTTCTTCATTATGACCTCCGTGCTCCGCACTCGGGACAGAACTTCTCGGTTCCAGAGAAGCGATATCCACATTCGGAACAGAACTTTGCAGCACTTTGCTGCGAATTGGTATCCGCAGGGATGGGCTGCGTCGCGGACGTGCCGGTGGCTTGTGAGAGTGCATCGGTCATAACTGACCCCATGGTCCCGCCGACACCGGCCATTACGCCCAGACCAATTCCCATGTTTGCGTATTCGCCAGTCGCTTCGTTTTGGGCCATCTTTTCGGCAACATCGAAGCTGCGTTCCTGTTGATAGGTATAGCCTTCGATTTGCCGTTTTTCTGCGCGCGCTTTTGCGGAGATTACGGTGCGCTGCGCCGCAGTTTCTTGTTCGATAATGCTGACCTGTTGTTTTATCTGTGCTTCGCGTACGTCGGCATATTGCTTGAAATGGAGGTCCTTAAACTTCTCGTATACCGGATCACCTTCGGGTTTGACGATGGCGGTGACCAGCATTTGCGTTAATGAGAGGCCGTATGCGGCAAAGTCGGGAAGCAGCTTGTTCTTAAGCGAGTCGGATAACTCTTCAAGGTGTGCATCAAGTTCGAAAATGGAGAGTTTTTGTTCGGTAATTACTTGTGCCAGATGAGTTTTTACTCGAGTTTGCAGGAAAGCTTTGAAATAGCTGATCAGCTTGTCCTGGGAGAGCAAAGCTTCGGTTCCAACAAGCTTGAGAAGGAGCCTGCGGGGCTCTTTTACAGCAAGAGCCATCTCTCCGGACGCCCCGAGCGAGAGCGGAAATCCATAAGTCGGTTCCATGAACTGAATCTTGGAATTGGTTCCCCAGCGTATGCCCATCTGCTCGATGAGGTTAACAAAGTAGACTTCTGAGTGAAACGGGCTGACACCACCGGTCGTTATCTTCGAAATGCCGTTCAGTAACGGTAGATTTTGAGTCTCAAGTTCATGCCTGCCTGGTCCAAACGAATCCAGGGCCTGTCCATTAAGGAAGAAAATTGCTTCTTGGGTCTCGTGAACAATGAGTTGCGAGCCCGTATTGAAGTCTTCTGAGGGGTGTTTCCAGATAAAAGTTTGGTTATTGCCCTCATATTTGATGACATCCGTGATGCTCATAGTCCTCCTGCTTCCATGGTTAGTGATGTGGATTTGCTAAGATAGCCGCCGTTGCTACGACGGCAAAAGAAGTGCTGAGACCCAGGCGCAGGATGTCGCCGGGGTACAGCTGGGCGGGTGCGCCGGAGCTGATGTCGAGTTCGCTGTTATCGGCTGTTCGAATCAGATGCGTGCCGTTGGTCGAACCGAGGTCTTGTGCGTACCAAGCATTGTTCTCGGCGAAGATGCGGAGATGCTTGGCGGAGACATCCAGCCCAACATCGGTGACAGCGCCGTCTTCGAGTGCGAGCGCTCCGATGATGGAGCCCATGGTAGAAGGCTCAATGACATAAGGGCCCCCGACGACGAGTTCGTTGTCGATCCTGATAAGGCCGATCGCACGTTCGGTGCCCGTTTGTTTTAAATCGCATGGACAGAAAGAAATACTTGAGGGGGTAAACGACCTGACGTTCTCTGCGAATTCAAAGCGGTCCCTGATGTACGCGATAGCACGGGCCGGATCGCACCAACAGGCGGTCGAAACAACGAGCGTGATTGAGATAAGAGCCCTGTCATCTTTGTCTGGCTGGCTGCTGACGAGGCGCGAGGCGGCGTTCCGGTAAAGGAGCCCATTACGCCCACAGGCACCGAGCGCTTGAGCCATCGTGTCAGTCGCTGCCGCAATCATGGTATAGATGTCGGCGTTCGAATACCCTTTTTCCCGTAGCTTGTGCAGGATTTGATTCGATGCGCAGGACCAGTCGGCAAAGTAGCGATCTTCTAGGGAGCCCGGCTGCGAGTGCACAATCGTGCGCGAAAGCCAGCTGGTGTCCTGTGCCATTTGGGCGGTAGGCTGTCCATTTGTTAACAGCAGATCGGATAGTAACAGTTCGGCAAATGCGCGATGGCTCAGGGTAAATGAAGTCTTGAACAGGGAGAACATGACCTCGAGCGGTGTTTGCCGTCTTGGCATGACATTCTCCCTTCCTTGAACTTATTCGCTAAATAAAGGATAAGGGTGCCACTAGCCGATTTTACTGTGCAACAAATTGCATGTCGGTGAGCGGTCACGCCACCTGATGCGTTTGCTCCAGCATGAGAACTGGTTATCTTAGGGGCGCTATGCGGTCGCGTTTTGATTAGGATGGCACGACTCAGCCGCCCTTCGGGAAGCTGTGTCCCGGAATGGGCGCTCAGAGTGGGATGCAGTTTCCGCAAGGAGGTCCTGGGGGAAACCGTGCCCCGTTCTGATCCGAAATACTGGGACATAGTTTCCCTTTCATAACAGGAGAAGGCGCGCTGTCTGCAGTTGATTCAGACGGCGCGCCTTTTTGGTTGAGCTATGTTGAAGCTTGAAGCCAAAGCTTGTGGCTCCTTAGGAGCGGGCGGCTCCGTCGACGGGGAGCACGGCGCCCGTGACGTAGGAGGACATGTCGCTCGCCAGGAAAACAAAGGCGTTGGCGACATCCTCGGGCTCGCCCATGCGACCCAGCGGAATGGTGGCGATGATGGGCTTGATGACCTCTTCGGGCAGGTTGGCGACCATGTCGGTCTTAGTCACGCCGGGGGCGACGGCGTTGACGCGGATGCCCATGGGAGCGAGCTCGCGCGAGAGCGACTGGACCATACCGTTGACGGCAAACTTGGACGTGGGGTAACCGACGCCGGAGGGCTGGCCGTACTTGGCGACCATCGAGCTTGTGGTAGTGATGGTGCCGCCGTGGCCGGCCTCGGTCATGATCTTGGCGGCAGCCTGGTGGCCATTAAAGACGGCGACGACGTTAAGGTCCATGACCTTTGCGAACTCCTCGGCCGTGTAGTCCAAGAGGGGTGAACGCTGGGAGATACCGGCATTGTTGACGACCGTGTCCAAGCCGCCCATGTCGGCTGCAGTCTGCGTAAAGGCCTCAGTCACGGCCTCGAGCGAGGTGAGATCGCAGGAGCGACCCCAGACCTTGGCGTCGGGATAGGCGGCTGTCAGCTTCTCAACGGCCGTGTCGGCAGTCTCTTGGCGCGAGCCAAAGACGGTGACGGCAGCGCCTTCCTCGATAAAACGGCAGGCGATGGCATAGCCGATACCGCGTGTGCCTCCGGTGATGATTGCTTTCTTGCCCTCGAGCAACATGGTGCTTCCTCTCATCGCGGGCGGACATTCGCAACACAGCGTAGCCGTAACCGGAATCGGCCGTGTTTGCATATCGGTGAACGGTAGCCCGCGTTACCGATGAGCGGCTCGCGCAAATGTGCTCTGCCGTTGTGCTTAGGGCAGGTGACAAAAGGGCTCCCGTCCCACATCGGACGGGAGCCCTCAAGGCGCGTATTGCTAGGCGAGCGTTGGGCTAGTTCGCCATGACGCCTTCGGTCCAAGCTTCAACGTCCTCGATGCGCAGGACGTTGGCGACCTCGGCCACGCAGTCGACGCTGGCAAGCTCGGCGGCGGCAGCCTGGACGTCCTTCTCGAGCGCGCGGTGCGTTAGGAAGATGACCGAGCAGGCATCGCTGACGCCCGATTTGCCGTCCTCGACCTGGTTGATGAGCGAGATCGAGATGTTGTGCTTGGCAAAGATGTCGACCGTCTCGGACAGGGCGCCCACGCGGTCGGCGACTTTCAGGCGCACATAGTACTTGGTCTGGAGCTCGTCCATGGGCTTAAAGGCGAGGTTGTGACCATAGGGCTCAATCTCGGGCAGCGGAGCAACGCCGCGGCTGATCTGCTCGGAGAGCGACAGGATGTCGCCCACGACGGCACTCGCGGTGGGGAAGGAGCCTGCGCCGGCACCGTAGAACATGGTCTCGCCCACGGCGTCGCCTACCACGTAGACAGCGTTCATGGCGCCGTTGACCTTGGCGAGCATGTGGTCGGCGGGGATCAGCGTGGGATGCACGCGGACGTCGACGCCGGCGTCGGTGTTGCGTGCGATGCCCAGCAGCTTGATGGTGTAGCCGAGCTCGCGGGCCTGGGCGATGTCCTCGGCGCCGATGGTACGGATACCCTGCTGGTAGACATCGTCGGTGGTCACGCGGGTGCCAAAGCCGATGGAAGCGAGGATTGCCGTCTTGCTGGCGGCGTCGAAGCCGTCGACGTCGGCGGACGGGTCGGCCTCGGCATAGCCCTTAGCCTGGGCGTCGGCGAGCACGTCAGCGTAATCGGCGCCCTCGGCGTCCATGCGCGACAGGATGTAGTTGGTGGTGCCGTTGAGGATGCCGGCGATGGTCAGGATCTTGTTACCCACCAGGTCGTGCTCGAGCGTGCTGACAATGGGGATGCCGCCACCGCAGCTGGCCTCGCACTTAATCTGCACGCCGCACGCACGTGCCTTCTCGGCAAGCGTCTCGACATGGCGGCCCAGCAGGGCCTTGTTGGCGGAGACGACATGCTTGCCGTTCTCGAAGGCAGTGGTGAAGATCTCGGTTGCGGGATGCTCGCCGCCAATCAGCTCGACGACGATGTCGACGGCGGGGTCGGTGACGACATCGTGCCAGTCGCTCGTAAAGGCCTCGCGCTCAATGCCTGCCGCCTCGGCCTGCTCCCAAGCAAGCGCGCAGGCGCGGGTCAGCTTAAGGTCGATGCCGTAGGCTGCCAGGTACTCATCGTGGTGGCTCTTGATCAGACGGGCCACGCCGCCGCCGACGGTTCCCAGACCGATCAGACCGACGTTCACGGTGCGCAGGGGTTCGCTCATAGATAACTCCTTCGTGCATCTTATGGATGGATAAACCGCTTAAAGGTTGAGTGCATTCTAGCGTGAACCGGGGGCGCGTGCTCGCCAGGCAACAGGAGCCGCACAAAACGGCACCCCCGAAACGCTGCGGAAACATTGGAAACACGCTCGCTACAAACGGACTTCCGTAACAAACTGTCAACGTTTGCGCCATAAGGTTTGCCCTGTACCGCAAGACGGCCGCACCGCGGCCAGCGAAAAAAGGGGGACACCATGTTCAACATCAACAGCACGCTCAGCCGTAGGAACTTTCTCGCCGGCGCTGCGGCGCTCGGCAGCACCGCAGCACTCGCTGGTTGCTCGTCGGGTGGCTCGGACGGCGGCACCGCCGATGACGGCAAGACCTTCAAGATCGGTGTCATCGGCCCTCTGACCGGCGCCGCGGCAACCTATGGCGTTTCGGCCGAGAAGGGTGCCAAGCTTGCCGCCAAGGATTTCTCGACCAAGGACCTCAAACTCTCGCTTAAGTCCGAGGATGACGTCGCCGACGGCGAGAAGGCTATCAACGCCTTCAATACCCTGTGCGACTGGGGCATGCAGGCGCTCGTCGGCCCCGTCACGACTGGTGCCGCCGTCGCTGTCTCGGGCGAGATCGCCGACGATATGCTCATGGTCACGCCTTCGGCCTCGTCGCTCGACGTGACCAAGGATAAGACAACGGTCTTTCAGGTTTGCTTCACCGATCCCACCATGGGTGCCAGCGCCGCGAAGTTCTTGGCCGAGAAGTATGCAGACGCCAAGATCGCCCTGTTCTACAACTCCGGCGATACGTACAGCTCGGGTGTTGCCGATGCCTTTGCCGAGCAGGCCAAGGAGTCCAAACTTGATATCGTCGATACCGAGACCTTTAAGGACGACTCCTCCACGAGCTTTACCAACCAGCTCACCAAGGCCAAGGAGGCCGGCGCCACGCTCATCTTTGCGCCGATCTACTACACGCCGGCGTCCGTTTTGCTCAAGAACGCCAAGGACATGGGATACGACATGACCCTCATGGGTACCGACGGCATGGACGGCCTGCTCTCCGTTGAGGGCTTCGACACCTCCCTTGCCGAGGGCGTGCTGCTCATGACCCCGTTCTCTGCCGACGATGAGAAGAACGCCGACTTCGTCAA
>URPB01000089.1:0-8436 GCA_900549575.1 uncultured Collinsella sp. | reverse complement strand
GAGATTGCCTCTTGTCTCGTGGGCTCGGAGATGTGTATAAGAGACAGGCCCATCATGATGCACACCGCCGGTGCAAAGCCGTAGACCAGCGCCTTGTCTGCTCCAGTGGCGGCGTAGATGCCGACCGAGATGATGTCGAGCAGGGGAATGAGTTTTTCGGGCTTGTCGACGATTGCCGGGAAAATATAGATGATGGCTGCCGTGGCAATGGAAAGCGGCAGCGCCATTGGCTGGTTGAGGATGTAGACGTTGCCCACCTGCAGCGTCATGTCGCGTAAAAGACCGCCGCCCAAGCCACAGACCACGGCGAGCGCAACTGCACCCACCAGGTCGAGTTTGTGCTCGCGCGCGACCAACACGCCCGAGATTGAAGCCGCGACGACGGCGAACATTTCGAGCCAAAACGGGATGGCGACCATGGCATCCGTGGCGTGTGAGGTAACGGTCATAGCGGCGACGACGGGCAAGATGGGGTCCTTTGGATTACGGATTTGGACAATGCCCGTACATAGTACATGTTCGGCGCCGATTGCGACCCTATTGCTCGGCAAACGGTCAGGACTGGATGCGGGCGTAGGTTCCATGTTTGGGGATCTGGGTCGATGCTGAACGCGATGGGGGCGTGGTTGAATAGGAGGGATGTCTAAATTTTGAGCAGCGCTCAAAATTTATCCGGTCGGCTTACGCCGACCGCGCTGCGCTAAAAACGCGCCACTGGCGCGTTTTCTTTACGCTCCGCGCCCTGGCGGGTTCGAATCCCTCCTCCTCCGCCGTATTTGCTTGTAAGGGACTCTAAACAAAAAAGCCCCCGTTTTCGGGAGCTTTTTCAACCAAAATGGCGGAGGAGGAGGGATTCGAACCCTCGTGACCTTATACAGGCCAAACGGTTTTCGAGACCGCCGCATTCAACCACTCTGCCACCCCTCCGCGTGGGGTAAAAACAAAGCAGGCTCGAAGGCCTGCTTTGGAATTAACTGGCGGAGAGTCAGGGATTTGAACCCTGGAGACGCTTTTGACGCCTACACGATTTCCAATCGTGCTCCTTCGGCCACTCGGACAACTCTCCGTTAAATGCGAAAGTCAGTATACACGAGGAATCGCAAAGTGCAAACAGAAAAGTTGGCATTTTTTAAAACGCTTGGCCGTGCTTGGCGCTGCAGTGGGGCTTGAGGTGCCAAAAAACGGCTTCCGACCAGCGTGGTTGATCAACTCAATTGTTCAAAAAAGGGTATTCATAAGCGACTTGGCAATGAATTTAAAAATCTTTGGGTGGTGCTGTGGGCCACTGGTATGCATTTTGCGACCACAGCCTTGTGCCCGTTGACCTGCGGCTTGGCTCAGCTTGTCCCCACGGCACCGTATCATGTCAACAGATCCGTCAAGCTTTTGGTCAGCATTTGGTTGGAATGCGCATGAAACGTCGTGTGAGTATGGGCATATGTGGAGGTCATGAGGTTGTAGCTGCATATTCTTGCAGCCTGGGAGGTTGAAAGATATTATTACCAAGTCTTTTCCTGCTTCAGGCGCACCTTCACGACCTGAAGCCACATTTGCCCAGAGGAGGTGACAATATGAAGGCTTATGAACTGCTGTTCTTTGTTGACCCGTCGCTCGACCCCGAGACTCGTCTCGCTGTTATGAAGCGTATCGATACCACGATCGCTGAGGGCGCTGGCAAGGTCGACTCCGTTGACGAGTGGGGCAAGCGCAAGCTCGCCTACGAGATCAACGACCTCACCGATGGTGACTACACCCTCATCAACTTCCACGCAGATCCTACCCAGATCGCCGAGCTTGATCGCGTCCTGCGCATCACCGACGCTGTGGTCCGCCACATGATCGTCCGTCGCGACGACCAGGAGTAAGACTGTCGTTTTGGACTGGGCTTGTGCCCCAAGAGGAAGTAGTGAGTTATGAGCATCAATCGAGTGAACATCACCGGTAACCTCACCCGCGATCCCGAGCTGCGCGCCACTGCCGGCGGAACCCAGGTTCTGTCCTTTGGCGTCGCCGTGAACGATCGTCGCCGCAACGCGCAGACTGGCGAGTGGGAGGACTATCCCAACTTTGTCGACTGCACTATGTTCGGCACCCGCGCCGAGGCCGTGAGCCGTTTCCTGGCAAAGGGAAACAAGGTCGCGATCGAGGGCAAGCTGCGCTACAGCTCTTGGGAGCGCGACGGCCAGCGCCGGAGCAAGCTTGAAGTCATCGTCGATGAGATCGAGTTTATGAGCTCCCGTGGTGGCCAGGGTGGCTACGATCAGGGCGGTTACGCCCCCGCAGCTCCTGCGCCCGCAGCACGTCCTGCCGCACCGGTGGCCACGCCGCCCGCGGTCGACGTCTACGATGAGGACATCCCGTTCTAAGGGTTGTTCACCTATTTTTGAGTGAGAGGCGGCTTCGGTTCGCCGAAGTTGCCAAATGAAAGGTATTTTGACATGGCTAATGATTTTTCTGCACGTCAGCCGCGTCGTAAGTACTGCCAGTTCTGCAAGGAGAACACTGAGTTCATCGACTATAAGGACACTCAGCTTCTCCGTAAGTACATGACCGACCGTGGCAAGATCAAGCCCCGTCGCGTCACTGGCGCTTGCACGCAGCATCAGCATGACATCGCCAACGCCATCAAGCGCGCCCGCGAGATGGCTCTCCTGCCGTACACCGTCCCCGTGGTTTCCTCTCGTGGCAACCGCGACCGCGGCTAAGAAGGGAGACGCATCATGAAGGTTATTCTTCTCGATGAGATCAAGGGCAAGGGCGGCGAGGGTGACGTCGTAGAGGTCGCTCAGGGTTACGCTGAGAACTTCCTGTTCCCCAAGAAGCTCGCTGTTGCCGCCACCAAGGGCAACCTCAAGCAGCTTGACGAGCGTCGCAACAACATCGCCAAGCGCGAGGCCGTCCGTCTGGCTACCGCCAACGAGACCAAGGCTGCCTTCGAGGGCAAGACGGTCACCGTTGACGTCAAGGTCGGCGACGAGGGCATCCTCTTTGGCTCCGTTACCGCCGCTATGATCGCTGACGCCATCAAGGCTCAGCTCGGCATGGACATCGACCGCAAGCGCGTCGAGCTCGGTAAGCCCATCAAGGTTGCCGGTGCCCACACCGTTGCCATCTCGCTGTACCGCGAGATCAAGGCCGAGGTTGTCGTTCTCGTCGGCGTTACCGCCGAGGAGCTCGCTGCCGAGGCTGAGGTCGAGGAGGCCGCTGAGGTCGCCGAGGCCGAGACCGCCGAGGTCGAGACTGAGGCTGCTGCCGAGTAGCATTTGCTGCAACGCAACAATCTTGTTCTAAGAAGGGCGCTCTGGGAAACCAGGGCGCCCTTTTGTTTTTTGCGCTGAGTGAGTGTCATGGTGAACGTTGCGTCGAAGTCCTATATACAGGACCGTTCATCCGTTTCGTCCGGTGATGATTGCCGGGGCGCGGCCCGTTTTGGGACTGTGACTGATACTATGGATGCTCGCAAGCGATATGAATGAGGATGCTCATGGCATATGACGATAGGGAGACCGGGTTGACGGTCGAGGACCGTGGTTCCAAGTTGGGTCTCCCCCAAAACCAAGATGCAGAGGCCAATGTACTGGCCGCCATGCTGCTATCGCCCGAGGTAGTCGAAGAGGCCCAGGTCGAGCTGCAGCCCGATGACTTCTACCGGCCCATTCATAAGACCATCTATACCGCGATGGTCGATATGTACAACAGCCGCATTCCCATCGACTCCATCTCGCTGATCGATTACCTGCGAAGCATCAACAAGCTCGATGCCGTGGGCGGCGAAGCGTACATTTTGGAGTTGATGGGTCAGACCCTGTCGCTCGTCAACTGGCAGCACCATGCCGCTATCGTTCGCCGCGATTCGATGCTGCGTGAGCTGATCGGCGCCACCAACGAGATCAACGCGCTGGCATACAACGCCCCCACCGACACCAAAGAGGTCGTGGAGCTGGCCGAGAGCAAGTTGCTCAAGGTCACGGCGCGCGAGGTCAAGTCGAGCTACAAGACGCTGACCGAGTTTATGGTCGAGGCCTATAACGAGGCCGAGGAAGTGTGCCAGGCCGGCGGCCAGGCTGCGGGCGTGCCCACGGGCTTCCCGTCGCTCGACCGCATGCTCATGGGTTTTCGCGAGGGCCAGCTCATCATCATCGGCGCCCGCCCTGCTGTGGGTAAGACGTCGTTCGCCCTGAACCTGGCGCTCAACGCCGCCGCCGCCGGTTATACCGTCGGCTTCTTCTCTCTGGAGATGTCGGGCAAGGAAATTGCCCAGCGTCTGATTTGCGCCTACGCCATGATTTCGATCAGTGACTTCCGCATGGGCCGCATTAGCCCCGAGCAGTGGGCCAATATCAACGAGGCCACGCAGACCTTGTCCAAGCTCGATATTCTGATTGACGATACGCCCGGCACCACAGTGACCGAAATTCGCGCCAAGAGCCGCCGCATGCTCCACAACAAGGAGAAGGCCATCATCATCCTGGACTACCTGCAGCTGGTGAGTCCTCCGCCGGGACGCCGCTCCGAGAGCCGTACCGTCGAGGTCTCCGAGATGTCGCGTGGTCTGAAGATCATGGCCAAGGAGCTCAAGATCCCGCTCATCGCGCTGTCGCAGCTCTCGCGTCAGGTCGAATCCCGTACCGGCAAGCGCCCGCAGCTTTCCGACCTTCGTGAATCGGGCTCCATCGAGCAGGACGCCGATATCGTTATGTTCTTGGACCGCTCCGCCGACGAGGCCGAAGCCTCGCGCGACGATCGACCCGACGAGGGCGTTACGCGTATCGTCGTGGCCAAGAACCGTTCGGGCCCGATTGGCGACGTCGACCTGATGTTCCTGCCGGCATCCACTAAGTTCTATGAGCTTGATGGGGCACATGCCGAGGAGTAGGACAGGCGCCCGTTGCACGGGTATACTGGGAATGTTTTGTGCTTCTGCGTGCCGGCGTGGCGCGTAGACAGTCCATGAATGTAAGGAGTAAACATGCCGTCAACCGTTTTGGTCGGTGCCCAGTGGGGCGATGAGGGCAAGGGTAAGATCTGCGACCTGGTCGCCGGCGACTTCGATGCCGTCGTGCGCTACTCGGGCGGCAACAACGCCGGCCACACCATCGTCGTCAACGGCAAGAAGTACGGCCTGCACCAGGTGCCCTCCGGCATCATGTATTCCGACCATGTGTCGGTGATCGGTAACGGCTGCGTCGTCAACCCCAAGGTTGTCCTTGAGGAGATCGACATGTTCGAGGCCGACGGCATCACCACCAAGAACCTCAAGATTAGCGGCAACGCGCATGTCATCATGCCGTACCACATCGACCTGGATGGCGCCTTTGAGCAGAAGCTCGGCAAGAAGAACATCGGTACCACCAAGCGCGGTATCGGTCCGTGCTATCAGGACAAGATGGCCCGCATTGGCCTGCGCATGCAGGATATGCTGGACGAGACGCTGTTCCGCGACAAGCTGGAGACCGCTCTCGCCCGCGTGAACCCCGAGCTCGAGCTCATCTACAACCTGCCCACCTACACCGTGGACCAGATTTGCGACGAGTACCTGCCGATGGCCGAGCGCCTGCGCCCCTACATCACCGAGACGAGCCTGCTGCTCAACAACATGATCGATGAGGGCAAGGACCTGCTGTTTGAGGGCGCCCAGGCGACGTTGCTCGACATCGACCACGGCACCTATCCGTACGTGACGTCTTCCAACTGCACCGCCGGCGGCGCCATCACCGGCTCCGGCGTGGGCATGAAGAACGTCGACCGCGTGCTGGGCGTCATGAAGGCCTATATCACCCGCGTCGGTTCGGGCCCCATGCCCACCGAGCTTTCCTATGAGTCCGAGGCCGGTCACACGCTGACCGAGGAGGGCTATGAGTACGGTGTGACCACCGGTCGCCGTCGTCGCTGCGGCTGGTTCGACGGCCCCATCGCCAACTACGCCTCACGCGTCAACGGCCTCACCGATATCGCCCTGACTAAGCTCGACGTGCTTTCGGCCTTCGACACCATCAAGGTGTGCGTGGCCTACGACGTCGATGGCGAGCGCTACACCAGCGTGCCCGAGCATCAGGTGCGCTTTGAGCGTGCCAAGCCCATCTACGAGGAGCTCCCCGGCTGGAAGTGCGACATCACCGGTTGCCGCAGCTTTGATGAGCTGCCGCAGGAGGCTCAGGACTACGTGGCGTTTATCGAGGATCTGGCACACACCCGCGTGACGTTCATTGGCGTCGGCGCCGGTCGCGAGCAGATCATCAACCGATTCTGGAAGTAATCGGGACTATTTGGTTATTGCGATATACCCCTTTGCAGCCCAAGCGGGCGGCCGAGGGGTATATTTGCTTGCAAAGGGCTCGCGCGGAGCGGGCCATTCATCCATAGAGGAGGCACCCTTGAAGGCGGACACTCAAACCATCGACATCCTGTTGTTGGGCAGCGGCGGCCGTGAGCATGCTTTGGCAGCTAAGCTCGCAGCATCACCGCGCGCCGGCAAGCTCTACATCGCGCCGGGCAACGGCGGCACCGCGAGCTGCGGCGAGAACGTTGTTCTCGACGACTGCGATCCTGCGGCCGTGGCGGCGTTTGCGCAGAGCCACGGATGCGGACTCGTGGTAATTGGCCCCGAGGCTCCGCTCGTGGCGGGCGTGGCCGACGCCGTGCGCGCGGTGGGTATTCCCTGCTTTGGCCCGGGTGCCGAGGGCGCCCAGATGGAGGGCTCTAAGCTGTTCTCCAAGCAGCTCATGGAGCGCGCGGGCATTCCGACGGCAGCCTACGGCTCGTTTACCGACGAGGCTTCGGCTCTTGCTTATGTGCGTGAGCAGGGCGCTCCGCTGGTCGTCAAGGCCGACGGCCTTGCCGCGGGCAAGGGCGTTATCGTGGCGACCGAACTTGAGCAGGCCGAGGAGGCCGTGCGCGAGTGCTTTGGCGGCACCTTTGGCGATGCCGGCAACACCGTGGTTATCGAGGAGATGCTGACCGGCCCCGAGTGCTCGCTTTTGGCCTTTACCGACGGCAAGACCGTGCGCCCCATGGCCACCTCGCAGGACCACAAGCGCGCGCTCGAGGGCGACAAGGGCCCCAACACCGGCGGCATGGGTGTCTACAGCCCGGTGCCCATCGTGACCGACGAGGAGCACGCCACCATGGTGAAGGTCATGGAGCAGACCGTTGCCGAGCTTGCTGCCGAGGGCATCGACTACCGCGGCTGCCTGTACGGCGGCTTTATGCTCACGCCCGCCGGCCCCAAGGTGCTGGAGTTCAATGCCCGCTTTGGCGACCCCGAGACGCAGGTCGTGCTGCCGCGCCTTAAGAACGACCTGGTTGAGATCATGCTGGCCTGCGCCAACTGTGAGCTCGATCAGATTGAGCTCGACTGGCGCGACGAGTGGGCCGTGGCCGTTGTCCTGACGAGTGCGGGCTATCCCGGCAGCTACGAGAGGGGCAAGGTCATCGCCGGTATCACCGATGCCGAGGCCATGGAGAACGTGACCGTGTACCACGCGGGCACTGCTGTGGTGAACGGCCAGCTCTTGACCAATGGTGGTCGCGTGCTTGCCGTGACCGCTCTGGGCGACACGTTCGAGAACGCTCGCAACCTTGCCTACGAGGCCTGCGAGAAGATTGATTTTGAGGGTAAGACCCTGCGTCACGACATCGGCCTGCGCGCGCTGCGCGGCCGCGACGCCTGGGATGCCTAAAGTCCGAGAGGAATGAGACGGATGGACGAAAAGAACGAAGAGCTCGTGGATGCGCAGATCGTCGAGGAGGACAGCCGCGTGTATGGGCACGCCGAGGGCGAACCTGGTGGCGAGGTCGCTGACGAGCCGGCGCTGGTGCTGGGCGACGATGACCCGCACGATGCCGAGCTGCACGAGAAGATTCTTTCGGAGGAGTGCGCCTGGAAGGGCAAGATCCTCGACGTCCACCGTCTTGAGGTTGAGCTGCCCAACGGTCGCCGCAGCGCCCGCGATATCGTTCGCCATCCGGGTGCGGCGGCCGTTGTGGCGCTGACCGAGAGCGGCAAGATCGTACTGGTGCGTCAGTACCGCACCGCCATCGACCGTGTGACGGTCGAGATTCCCGCCGGCAAGCTCGATCCAGGCGAGGACCCGCTCGATTGCGCCAAGCGCGAACTGCATGAGGAGACGGGCTTTAGGGCAGGTCGCATTCGCTTTTTGACGTCGATTGTCACGTCCTGCGGCTTCTGCGATGAGATCATCCACATCTACTTGGCTACCAAGCTCGAGTTTGATGCGCCCAACCCCGACGATGACGAGTTTGTCAACGTGGACCTGGTGCCGCTGCACGAGTTGATCGACGCCGTACTCGACGGCAAGATCGAAGACGCCAAGACCGTCGTGGGCGCCTTGGCCTGCGATAGCATCGCGCACCGCTTGGGCGGAGCGGAGCTCTAGGTCTGTCTCTTATACACATCTCCGAGCCCACGAGACAAGA
>URPB01000088.1:0-8483 GCA_900549575.1 uncultured Collinsella sp. | reverse complement strand
ACGCGCATAAAGAAAGCCTCCCATTTCTCATGTCCAAGAAATGGGAGGCAGTTCATACGGTCCGGGCCTTCTTCGAGCTAGAGGTTATGTCTCAGGCAGTTGGCTTAGCCAAAGTAGCGCTTGAGCAGGCCAGCGAAAGCCTTGCCGTGGCGGGCCTCGTCGCGAGCCATCTCGTGCACGGTGTCGTGGATGGCATCGAGGCCAGCGGCCTTGGCGCGCTTGGCAAGATCGGTCTTGCCGGCGGTGGCGCCATTCTCGGCCTCAACGCGCATCTCGAGGTTCTTCTTGGTGGAATCGGTCACGACCTCGCCCAGGAGCTCGGCGAACTTGGCGGCATGCTCGGCCTCCTCGTGGGCAGCCTTCTCCCAGTACAGGCCGATCTCGGGATAACCCTCGCGATGAGCAACGCGAGCCATGGCCAGGTACATACCGACCTCGGAGCACTCGCCCTCAAAGTTGGCGCGCAGATCGGCAACGATGTCCTCGGAGACGCCCTCCATCTTGGCGACGCCCACGACGTGCTCGGCAGCCCACTCGAGCTGGCCCTCCTCCTGCTTCAGGAAGCGAGAGCCGGGAACGCCGCACTGGGGGCACTTGAAATCCTCGGGCAGCTGGTCGCCGTCGAACTCTTCCACATAACCGCAAACGGGGCAAACAAACTTCATGATTCGATCCTTTCGATCGATGGCGATGGTGCGCTCGTCCGGTCCCGTAAGGGCCCTCTCCGGACGTGCGTCTTGACGAGTTCTATTATCCATAAATGAGACCGAATGTGAAGCCTATTAGGAATGATTTTTAATAAAACAATTTAAGCATGTGTAGATGTTGATTGATTAACGATTGCTAGACCTCGTGCGACCTCCGATGAGTACAATCGGTCGAGCAAATGTTGACCAATCAACAAATGAAGGAGCTTCCTTTATGCATCTAGCCCGCCGCGCCTGGTGCCGAACGTATCAAACGGTTTTTCGCATCGCATTGCCGGTGCTGCCCTATACCGAGCCACGCATTTTAGAGCACGCTGAGGAAGTGCCCGCAGTGCTTCAAAAGCGTTCAATACACCATGTTCTTATCGTGACAGATCCCGGCATTGCCCGTCTGGGGCTCACGGCACCGCTCGAGACGGCGCTCGCATGCAGGGGGATTGGCGTTACGGTCTATGCCGAAACGCGTGCAAACCCCACGGTTTCAAACGTGGAAGAAGCGGCGTCCCTGTATCGAGAGAGCGCCTGCCAGGCCATTATCGGCTTTGGCGGTGGCTCGGCCATGGACTGTGCCAAGGGCGTGGGCGCACGCATTGCGCAGCCAAACAAGCCCATCAACAAGATGCGCGGCCTGCTGCGGATTCATCGTCGCCTGCCGCTGCTCATCGCCGTTCCCACTACCGCCGGTACGGGAAGCGAAGTCACGCTTGCGGCGGTAATTACCGATGACGGGACGCACTACAAATACCCCATTAACGACTTTGTGCTTATCCCGCGTTTTGCAGTCCACGACCCCGAGTTTACGTGCGGCTTGCCCGCTTCCATTACGGGGCAGACGGGCATGGACGCCCTGACGCATGCCGTTGAGGCCTTTATCGGGCGAAGCACCACGCCCTATACGCGCAAGATGGCGCGACAGGCGGTGCAGCTTATCCACGACAATTTGCTCGAGGCCTATGAGCATGGTGACGACATGCGCGCTCGTCGCAATATGCTTTCGGCGGCGTATAAGGCGGGCGTTGCGTTTACCCGCTCCTATGTCGGATATGTGCATGCCATCGCGCACAGTCTGGGCGGCCGATACGGAATTCCGCACGGTTTGGCCAACGCGATCATCCTGCCGCACATGCTTCGCGCTTATGGTGACGCCGCCGCCCCCAAGCTTGCCGATCTTGCTCGCATGGCGGGCATTGCGCCGGCTACCGCGCAGGATAGTCTTGCGGCCGAGGCCTTTATCGATTGGGTCGACCGCATGAACGAGATCCTGGGAATCCCCAAATATGTCTCGGGCATTCGCCGCTCCGACATTCCCGAGATGGCGGCGCATGCCGATGCCGAGGCCAATCCCCTGTACCCCGTTCCGCTTTTAATGGACCGTTTGGAGCTCGAGCATATGTACGAGGTCGTTGCGGGTGGTATGTTTGAAGACGAGAACTAGGAGGGCCCATGAACACCGAGGAAATCGCGCGCATCGTTGCCGATCAGCGCGCCTATTTTAAGACGCACGCCACGTTTGATGTCGATGCTCGACGTCGTGCGCTCGTGAGTTTACGCGATGCGGTGCGGGCCCACGAGGCCGATATTGCCCATGCGCTCAAGACCGATTTGGGAAAGTCGCATGACGAGGCGTATATGTGCGAGATCGGCACCTCGCTTTCCGAGATTCGTTATCAGATTGCGCATGTGGCTCGATGGAGTCGCTCGCGCCTGCGTCCGTGTGACCTCGCCAACGCCGTGAGTGTGTGCAAGACGCAGTCCGTGCCCTATGGCGTCACACTCATCATGGCTCCGTGGAACTACGCGTTTTTACTGACGCTCGAGCCACTCGCCGGCGCCCTTGCCGCGGGCAATACCGTGGTCATCAAGCCGAGCGCCTATGCTCCGGCATCGAGCGCGGTGCTCAAGCAAATCTGTGAAGAGGCATTTGATCCGCGCTTGGTGACGGTCGTCGAAGGCGGGCGTGCCGAAAACGAAGCGTTGCTCGATGAGTGCTGGGACAAGATCTTCTTTACCGGTAGCGTTCCGGTCGGCAAGCTCGTCATGGAGCGTGCAAGTAAAAACCTCACACCCGTGACGCTTGAGCTGGGCGGAAAGAGTCCCTGCATCGTGGATGCGACGGCTAACTTGAAGGTCGCGGCACGCCGTATCGCCTTTGGTAAATGGCTCAACGTGGGGCAGACCTGCGTGGCGCCCGACTACCTGCTGGTCGATGCGCGCGTGCACGACGAGCTGCTGGACCTCATCAAGGAGGAGGCCCGCCGCATGTTTGGCGAGCATCCGCTCGACAATGAGAATTACGGTCATATTGTCAACGCCAAGCATTTCGCGCGCGTACGCGGGCTGATCGACCCCGACAAGGTTGTGCTGGGAGGTACCGCGCGCGAGTCGTCGCTCAAGATTGAACCGACGATTTTGGACGGCGTGGCGCCTGAGGACGCCGTAATGCAGGAGGAGATTTTCGGCCCCATCTTGCCGGTGCTGTCGTTTGAGAGCCTAGACGAGGCCGAGACGTTTATTACGGATCGTCCGACGCCGCTGGCCCTGTATATCTTTAGCCAAGACCGTGAGGTTCAGCAGCGCTTTGTGCGTTACGTGCCCTTTGGTGGTGGCTGTGTTAATGACACCATTATGCATTTGGCCACGAGCCATATGGGCTTTGGCGGCATGGGGGCGAGCGGTATGGGACAGTACCATGGACGCGAGAGCTTCGATACGTTTAGCCACAAGAAGAGCATCGTGAACAAGGCAACGTGGCTGGACGTGCCGTTCCGCTATGCCCCTTACGCAAGCTGGAAGCGCAAGTTCGTGCGCATGTTTGTGCATTAGAATCAGATGACATAGGGATAAACAAAGTGGCCGCCCCCGCGTAAGCGAAGACGGCCATTTCTCACGATGAAAACGTGTATCGGAGTTGGCAAGACCCGCTGCCACGGGTGCCATCCGTGTTCCCATCTTATCTGCAAGCGTTCCGTTGCGCAAGCGTTGCGGCAAACGATTGAAAGACGCAGACAGGATGAATTTGTGTCCGCACGGGCCCGTAGACTTCTCAACTACGTTGTGGATGCTCGCTAATCGGTAATGGAGGCGCACGTGTTTGATGACGATGACCTGTTCGATCTGACAGACGATCCGTTTGAGTGGGATATGCTACTCGATGACGATGAGTTGGAGCAGGACCGTAAGAAGCGGCAGGGCAAGAAGACGCGGGATGACGCTTCGAAAAAGCAGGACAAGCGTCGCCGAGGTCTGTTCGGCGGGCTCTTTGGGTGACTGTCTCATCGCCGCGTCTGTATACTAAACAGGTCTTATACGCGTTGCGAAATGAGGACAGAGACGATGATGTGGTTTACCGCCGACCTGCACCTGGGCGATACGAATATCTTGCACGACATGGATCGACCGTTTGATTCGGTCGAGGAGATGAACCGCAAGGTCATCGATGCCATCAATGAGTGCGTGGCTGTGGACGACCGCCTCTATATCTTGGGAGACTTTACCTATCGTTTGCCCCTGGCGGAGGCGGTGCGCCTGCGCGAGCGCATCGAATGTCAGAACGTAACGCTCATCCGCGGTAACCATGACGGCGACTGGGAAGATCCAGACGCGCCGCACATTTGGGATGAGGTGCGCGATTATCTGGAGGTCGCCCCCGGTTACGCGAAGGGCCATCGCCTGGTAATGAGCCATTACCCCATGCTCAGCTGGAACGGCAAGGCGCGTGGCGCCATCATGTTGCACGGGCATATCCACAGCAGGGGAGACCGCACCAACGCGCGCAACCGCGATCGCGAGCGCCCGGTTCTGCGCTACGACGTTGGCCTCGATGCCAACAACTACAAGCCCGTAAGCCGTGACCAAATCCTAGGCTTCTTTGGACTGTAGCTGTAAGTGCAGGTAGAATGAACGCGCCGCGCGGATGGTCTGTGCGGCGCGTTTCAGTAGGAGCGATGAATCCATGAGGGCTATCCAGCGCATTAACCATAACGCTGCCATCTGCGAAGACGGCGCGGGGCGTCAGCTTATCGCGCTGGGTCGCGGTATCGGCTTTGGCGATATGCCGCATGAGGTCGACCTGGATGTCATCACGCGTACCTTTTACGGCATTGATTCAAAGTACCTGGCGTTTATTGATGAGGTCGACCCCGAGGTGCTGGAGTTTTCTGCTCAGCTGGCTGATATCGCAACCGGACAGCTTTCGTACGAATTGAGCCCTAACCTCCCCATTACACTGGCGGACCATATCCAGTTTGCCATTAAGCGCGCCCGCGAACACATGGTGGTGTCGTTGCCGCTCGAGCGCGATCTGGAGCAGCTGCATCCCATCGAATACCGCTTGGGCGAGCTGGCTGTTCGCGGCATCCAGAAAAGCTTCCGTGTGCGTATGCCCCGAAGCGAGGCCGCGGGCATTGCCATGTCGATTGTCAACGCATCGGTTAAGCCGAGCGAGCGGCGCGTGCTTGCCGAGCAGCACGAGGAGCGACTGCTCGATATGACGGTCGCGATTATTCAAGAAGAGTTGGGTGTGACGGTCGATCGCTCGTCGTTCGCCTTTGCCCGCTTTGCCACTCATGTGCGCTATCTGCTCGACCGCGTGGCAAAGAAAGAGCCGATCGATACCGAGAACTCCGGTCTTTACGACGTGCTCGTGGAGCAGTATCCGGCGGCATCGCGTTGCGCTCACCGTGTCGACGATCTGATTCAAGAGACCTTTGGCGAGCCATTGGCCCAAGAGGAGCTCGTCTATCTGATCATGCATGTGAATCGCGTGGCTTCTGTCCACTCGGATAAATAGGCTCTCTGGTATTTCCTTTCCGTCATGGCGACCGTTCGCGGGTCGTTTGCTACCGTTCGTCGGTAATCTGAGCCGCAACGAACGCATCTGCCGCATATACTCGCCGTGTGTTGGGTGTTACTCACGGCGCAGCTCCGAGAGGCACTACCGATTCTGCCAAGACCATAATTGGGTCTCTGTCGGTTGTGCGCGGGGCTTTTTTCATGTCGATCCACCCGGGAATCACATGCAAATCAATCTCTTGCCAACTGGTATCGCGCGCTGCGCAGGCGCGAGCGGAATCGTGCGTCTTGGTGCCGTGAAGTCCCACGGCCTTTAGTTGGAAGAGAAGGGATTCGACATGGCTGTCGATAACAAGAAGATTGCCGAGGACGTGCTCGCTGCCGTCGGCGGCGCCTCCAATGTGACGAACGCGACGCACTGCATGACCCGCTTGCGTCTGAACCTCAAAGATCAGTCCATTCCCAATGATAATGAAGTTAAGAAGATCAAGGGTGTGCTGGGCGCACAGTGGTCTGGCGGCCAGTATCAGGTCATCATTGGCCAGAACGTGCCGAAGGTCTATGACGCCGCCATTGCGCTGGGCGTCAAGGGCGAAGGCTCCATTGACGAGAACCTCGATGACGGCACCAAGGAGCCACTGACGGTCAAGACTGCGGGCAAGAAGGCCCTTAACTACCTGTCCAAGACAATGTGCATGACGATCCCCATTATCATGGGCGCCGCCATGTTCCGCACACTTGCCGTACTTTGCGGCGACGGCATGCTCGGTATCTGGTCTGCCGATTCTGACATCTACAACTTCTTCTACAACTGGATTTACAACGCCGGCTATTATTTCCTCCCTGTCTATCTGGGTTGGGCTGCCGCAAAGCAGCTCGGCTGCAGCCAGCCGCTCGGCATGATGCTCGGCGGCGTGCTCATTGCCCCCGAGTTCATGACGTTGGTCAACGCCGCTGCGGATTCTGGTGCTACGACCACGATGGTTTACGGCGTGCTCCCGGCTCAGCTGAACAACTATTCTGCGACCGTGCTCCCCATGCTGCTGTCTATGCCGGTGCTGATGGTCGTCGAGAAGTTCATGAAGAAGATCATCCCCGACATGCTCTCCACGGTGTTTGTGCCCGTGTGCACCATGGCTGTGATGACCCCCGTTTCCCTGTGCGCCCTAGCTCCGATTGGTTCCATTCTGGGCGACCTGGTCGGCAACTTTATGTTCGGCCTCGGAAACGCTGGCGGCATCGTCACAATCCTCTCCCTCGTCGCCATTGCCGCGCTTTGGGAGTTCCTGGTTATGACCGGTATGCACCAGGTTCTGATTGCCCTCGGCATTGTGCAGGTGCTCACCTCAGGGTCTGACTCCTGCGTTATGGTCGCGGGTGCTATCGCTCAGTTCGCCACGTGGGGCATGGCCTTCGGTGCCTTCCTGCGCCTTAAGGAGGTCGACGAAAAGGGCGCTATGCTTGGTTTCTCGCTCTCCGGCATTGTCGGTGGCGTGACGGAGCCCGCGCTGTATGGCTGCGGCTTTAAGTATACTCGCTGCCTGGGTGCCATGGTCGCGGGCGGCGCTATCGGCGGCCTGATCGCGGCTCTCACTAATGTGACCACGTATGTTTTGGGCGCAACTAATATCCTTGGTATTACAGGTTATGTTGCAGGCGGAACTGCTAATCTCGTATGGGGCTGCGTTGCATCGGGCACTGCATTTGTTGCCGCCGCTGCCATCGCCTACTTCTTTGGCTTTACCAAGGAGCAGCTCGACGAAGACGCTGCTGCCGCCAAAGCCTAAAGCATCCGTTCGGTAGGACAATTATCTGGGGCACTTGGCTGCGCTTCAAGTGTCCCTTTCCGTAGATGGGGGTCAATATGAAGCAATTGCTCATTCGTGCCGATGATATCGGTTATTCGTATGCCGTTAACCTGGGGATTGCCCGCAGTATCAATGAGGGCCTGGTGCGCTCGGCGGGACTTATGCCCAATATGCCCGAGGCCGAGCGTGGCTGGTCGCTCGTGGCGGATGCCGGCATTGCGGTGGGTCAGCATACCAACGTGTGCCTGGGCAAGCCGTGTGCCGACCCGGCGCTCATTCCGAGCATGCTCAACGAGAATGATGAGTTCCATAGCAGCCGTACCTTCCGCGATCATTTTAAGCGCGGCGAGGAGTTGATAGACTTCGACGAGGCCTGCATCGAGATCCGCGCGCAGCATGACCGCTTTGTCGAGATCGTGGGCCGCGAGCCCGATTACTTTGAGGCCCATGCCGTCATGAGCAAAAACCTTAACCGAGCGATCTCGGCGGTTGCTCAGGAGCTGGGCCTTAAGGAGCAAAAGGCGAGCTTCGACCCCGCGGCTGTGGTGCATTGCGGAGATACTGATCTGCGCATGGTGATGCGCTCGATGGAGCCGGGCTACGAGCCCAAAGAGGCAATCATGCAGACGGTTCGCGGGATGGTGGACGGCGAGACGGTCGTCTTTGTGTGCCATCCGGGTTATCTCGATCGTTTTATCCTGGAGAACAGCTCGCTCACGACCGATCGTACCAAGGAAGTCGATGCACTGATCGACCCCGAGCTTCGCGCTTGGCTCGAGTCTCAATCCGATCTTCGCCTGATCGACTACCGCGACCTGTAAGGACCCAAGTCACCACAAAGGGGACAGTCGCCTTTGTGGTGGTTCTGGCGCCGTTGCCATTATGGCAGCGGCGCCTTTTTTGTCCGTGCGGCGCGGTAGAGTGTAGGCGGTTGAAATTTGCGTCCATCGAGGAGCTGCTATGAACGAGATCAAGTGCCCGCATTGTGGCGAAGTTTTTAAGGTCGATGCGTCCGGCTATGCGGATATCGTCAAGCAGGTGCGCGATGCCGAGTTCTCGCGCGACCTGGATGAGCGCGTGAAGGCGGTCCAGCGCGAGGGCGAGCAGGCACTGGAGCTTGAGCGCTCGCGCTCGACGGCTGCTTTGCAAAAGGCAGAGTCTCAGCGCGACGCTCAGC
>URPB01000087.1:0-8519 GCA_900549575.1 uncultured Collinsella sp. | reverse complement strand
CATGATTGGTTGTTGAGCGTTGGTCAAAATGGTTGTTTTTACAGTAGCGCTAACATCGAGACGCTGCACCAGGCCGAGCTCTGGGTCGAGCGCTACCTCGACTGGTGCGGGTTCTGGGCCGACTTCCTGGAGGACAGGACCGTGGTGGACGGCAGGAGGGTCTACACCCACGAGAGGCTGAGGCGGGCGCGCTCGTCGCTGTCGTCGCTGGTGTCGGCGGGGACGCTGTTCACCTACCTCGACCCCGCCCTGGCCAAGGCCGGCCCGCTGCCGTCGACCAACAACATGATCGAGGGAGGGGTGAACTCGCAGCTGAGGGCCGTCCTGCGCAACCACCGGGGGCTGACGTCGGTCAAGCGCGTGAAGGCGGTGTTCTGGTGGTGCCACGCGCACTCGGGGGACGCGAGGACGGCGCGCGAGAAGCTCGCCACGATGCCGACCGACGCGGACATCGACTTCCTGTTCAGCGTCTACTCCGCCTCGCCGTCGCGCGAGGACGGAGGGCCGGAGTGGGGCGACAGGGCCGTGTGGGAGGACCTCCACCACAGGGACCCGTACCCGTTCTGGCTGGATTAATGGATGGAAACGGATGTTCTATCGGGACACACATTTTGTCCTATAAGCCTCATTTGATATGGGGCTTTTAGTTGGCCTCGCGCATTTTGCCGGGCAGTTGCGGTTTTCCGCACCTGCCCGGCTTTCTTTTTGCCCAAAGGCGGTTAATCATTGAAGCGGGATTGGCGGCCGAAGGATAGGGCGGTGTCGCCGAACTTGTCTCGGACGGCATCGATCGCGACGGAGAGGTCGCGACGGTCGCTCGATTGGGCTCCGCGGTCGTCGACTTCGCAGAACAGGTCGGTCTGGATGCCGCCTTGGTGGTCGAAGTCGCTCATACCGATGCCTGCTAAGCGAACATGCATGCCTTCCTGCCAGATGTTGTCGAGTAGCTCGAGGGCCACGGCCACGAAGATGTTCTCATCGTCGGTCGGATGAGGCAGCCGGCGCTGTGCCGTACGCCCGCTTCCATACGAATACTTGAGCTTGAGCGTTACCGTGCCACCCGTCAGTCCCTGACGGCGCAGGCGGCGTCCAACCGACTCACCCAGCAGCGCAATCGCCGCTTCGATGTCCCCGCGCTCAGTCAAATCTTTCGCAAAGGTGCGTTCATTGCTGACCGACTTGACCTCGCGCCCTTCATCGAGACTCGTGACTTCGGAGATTTCGAGTCCCAGCGCACGCTGGCGCATGCGTTCGCCGTTGACGCCAAAAATAGAGGCCAAGGTGGATTCCGGTGCACGTGATAGCTCGCCGAGCGTGTAGATGCGCATGCGGCGCAGCCGCTCCTCGGCCGAGCGCCCGATGCCGCTCATGGCAGATACCGGCAGCGCGGCCAAAAAGCGCTGCTCGGTTCCGGGGCGCACGATGGTCAGCCCAAACGGCTTATCCCGCTCGCTTGCGATCTTTGCGACCGTCTTGTTGCAGCCTACGCCAATGGAGCACGTCACTCCCAGCGCTGCCACGCGGTCGCTTATACGCCGTGCAACCAGCAGCGGGTCCTCGGGCGCAAAGCGACCCGGTGTGATATCGATAAAGGCTTCGTCGATCGATACGCGCTCAACGCGCGGCGTCTCCTCGGCAAGAATCGCCATGACCTGCGCGCTCACCTCGCGGTAGCGATCAAAGTGCCCGTGCGTCCAAATGGCTTGCGGGCACAAGCGCCGTGCCTCGGCTGAGGGCATGGCGGAGTGCACGCCAAAGCGACGTGCCTCGTAAGAACAGGTGGACACAACGCCGCGGGAATCGGCGTCTCCGCCCACGATGAGCGGCTTTCCGCGCCATTCGGGATGATCGAGCATCTCCACGCTCGCAAAAAACGCATCGAGGTCCATCAGGCCCACCGCCGGACCCGTCCAGGGAGGCGGCGTGACGCCCATGGCATCCTCATAACCGTATGTATGTTCGCGTCTTTCCATGTCATGAGTATACCGCGCAGCTCATGTGGGGTGCGTGTATGTGCTTGCAAATCCCGAATTCTTGTCTAAGATATGGATTTGCCCTCGACTACACCGAAGAAGTTGGTCTCACGGACTTCACCTGCCCGCGTCGATGGCGTATTATGTTCAACTGTTTGTTTGTAGTTGCAGCCTAAAGCTGCTTGGTTGGAGGAGTTTCCTTTGGCAGTCAAGATTCGCCTTGCTCGTCACGGCGCTAAGAAGCGTCCGTACTACCGTGTCGTCGTCGCCGATTCCCGCGCCCCGCGTGACGGTCGTATCATCGAGGAGGTTGGCCGCTACAACCCGATGACCGCCCCCAAGACCATCAACCTCGACCTCGAGAAGATCGCCGACTGGCAGTCCAAGGGCGCTCAGCTCACCGATGCCGTCGCCGCTCTGGTCAAGGCCGCCAACGAGGGCGAGAAGACCGAGACCGTCGTCAAGAAGTCCAAGAAGCAGCTCGCCAAAGAGGCCGAGGCCGCTAAGGCTGCCGCTGAGGCCGCTGAGGGCGCCGAGGAGTAAATCGTGCCTGAGGTTGACGCTGCACAGCTCGAGGGTGAGGCAATGCTCTCAGATCGCATCGCCGATCTCGTCGAATATCTCGTTGTTCAGATCGTCGACGACCCGGATTCCGTGAGCCTTGAGGTCATCGATGGTGACGACACCTCTACGATCGAGGTTTCTGTCGCCGAGGATGACGTCGCTAAGGTCATCGGCCGTCGTGGCCGTACCATCAAGGCCATTCGCACGCTCGCCCGTGCACTGGCCGCTCGCCTCGACACTGCAGTCGAGGTAGAGGTTCTGGGCTAGGACCTTGAGGTCCCAGTACAAAAACATCGCCCGTGTGGTCAAGCCGCACGGAAGGAAGGGGGAGGTCCTCGCGCAGCCGCTGCGGGGGCTTCCTTCTGTATTGACGCCGGGTATGCGCGTCGCCCTGACGCCGCCGGCGCTCAAGCGCGACCGCTTTTGCACGGTCGTGTCCGTCACCGATACGGGCGATGGCGATCTGGTCTCGTTTGAGGGCATTGACGACTTGACGGCCGCCGAGGGCATCACGGGATGCTATGTGCTGGCAAATCGTGACGACTTTGAGCTCGATTCGCTCGACGCCGCCTATACCGACCTGATGGGTCGCGAGGTGGTCGACGAGCGCTTCGGTTCGCTCGGCACGATCGTCGAGATCATGTCGACGCCCGCTAACGATGTTTGGGTTGTCGAGGGTGATCGGTACGGCGAGGTGCTGATTCCCGTGATCGAGCAGGTTGTGCTCGATCTTCCCGACACAGGAACAATTTTCGTCCACGTTATGGACGGCCTGATCGATATGGACAAGTAGGGAGGACAACATGCTGATTGAGACCCTTTCGGTCTTTCCCGAGATGTTTGAGCCCGTCATGTCCACATCGATTTTGGGCCGCGCCCGCAAGGCCGGCCTTTTTGATTTTAAGGCGTATAACCTGCGCGACTGGACGCACGACCGCCATCGTACCGTCGATGACGAGCCGTACGGCGGCGGGCAGGGCATGCTCATGAAGGTCGAGCCTATTGCCGAGGCCATCGAGGCTATTAGCTCCGAGGGTCCCAAGCCCACCGTGGTGTTCTTTACGCCCTGTGGCGAGCCCTTTACGCAGCATGTGGCCGAGCGCCTGCTCAAAAGCGAGCGCCTGCTGTTTGTGTGCAGCCGCTACGAGGGCGTCGACGAGCGTGCGTATGCGTATGCCGATGAGCGCCTGTCGATCGGCGACTACGTGCTCACGGGCGGCGAGCTGCCCGCTATGGTGGTGGCTGACGCCGTCGTGCGTCTCATCCCCGGCGCCCTTGGTGACGAGATGAGCAACGTCGACGAGTCGTTTTCGACCGCCGAGGACGGTGGCCTGCTCGAGTACGCGCAGTATACCCGTCCCGCCGAGTTCAACGGCGAGGGCGTGCCCGCCGTGCTCGTGAGCGGCGATCACGCCAAGGTCGACGCCTGGCGCCGCAAGAATGCCATCGAGCGCACCTGCCGCTGGCGTCCCGACCTAATCGAGACGGCGCGGCTTACGCCCGAGGAGCGTGCATACGCGCAAGAGATTCTGGACGCGTCGTATTCGCAGAGCGAGGAGTGAGAATGGTCCCATCGCAGCATTCCGTGCTAAGGGGTGCGTTTGAGTGGATTGTGGTCGTCGCGATCGCACTCGTCGCCACCTTCTTGATTCGCTCGTTTGTGGTCGAACCCTTTGTGGTGCCCACCGGTTCCATGGAGTCCACGATCGAGATTGGCGACCAGATCCTGGCCCAAAAGGTGAGCCTCGAGCTCGGTCAGCCCGTCAAGCAGGGCGATATCGTGGTGTTCCATAACCCCGATGGTACCTCCGAGCACGATGTTCTCGTCAAGCGTGTTATTGCCACGGCCGGCCAGACCGTTGACCTGCAGGACGGCAAGGTGGTCGTTGACGGCCAAGCACTCGACGGGGACTACACGACCGGCATGAGCTGGCCGCTTTCGGTCCAGGCTCCCGGCGCTCAGGTAGGCTATCCCTACACCGTTCCCGATGGGTGCGTGTGGGTGATGGGCGACAACCGCGAAAACTCTGCCGACTCACGCTACTTTGGTCCCGTCGATCGCTCTGATCTGATCGCCGTGGCGCTCGTGCGCTACTGGCCGCTCAACCGCATCGGCGCTATCGACTAAAAAACGCTATAGTACAGTACCTAACCGTGTAATCGTTTCGACGAGGGGATATTAGAGGCATGAACGCTTCATCGCTTTCCTTCCAAGACATCATCCTGCGCCTCCAGCAGTACTGGGGCGAGCAGGGCTGCGTCATTATGCAGCCCTATGACTCCGAGGTCGGTGCCGGTACCTTCCATACCGCGACCACGCTGCGCTCGCTCGGTCCCTCCGAGTGGCGCACCTGCTATGCGCAGCCTTGCCGCCGTCCCGCCGACGGCCGCTACGGCGAGAACCCCAACCGCATGCAGCACTACTATCAGTTCCAGGTGCTCATTAAGCCCTCGCCGGTCAACGCCCAGGAGCTCTACCTGGGGTCTCTTGCCGCCATTGGCCTGGACCCCAACGACCATGACGTCCGCTTTGTCGAGGACGACTGGGAGAGCCCGACGCTCGGCGCCTGGGGCCTTGGCTGGGAGGTCTGGCTCAACGGTATGGAGGTCACGCAGTTTACGTACTTCCAGCAGGTGGGCGGCATCGAGGTCGACCCCGTGCCCGTCGAGATCACCTATGGTCTGGAGCGCATCGCCATGTACGCCCAGGGCGTCAACTCCGTTTATGACCTGGTGTGGAGCTATCTGCCCGATGGCACGCCCATGACCTATGGCGACGTGTTCCTGGAGAACGAGCGCGAGTTCAGTGCCTACAACTTTGAGGTCGCCAACGTCGAGATGATGCGTCAGAAGTTTGACGACTACGAGGCCGAGTGCCACTCCTGCCTGGAGCGCAAGCTTCCGCTGCCGGCGTACGACTGCGTTATGAAGTGCAGCCATGCCTTCAACTTGCTCGACGCCCGTGGCGCCCTGTCCGCGGTCGAGCGTGCCAACTACATCCTGCGCGTCCGCGCCGTCGCCAAGGCGTGCTGCGAGGCCTATATGGCCGAGGTCGCCGGAGTCAACGAGAATGCCGACCAGGAAGGCGAGGTGGCGTAAGCCATGGCAGACGCTAAGGATTTCCTGTTTGAGATTGGTACGGAGGAAATGCCCTCCGCACCGCTGAACAATGCCGTCAAGCAGCTTGGCACCATGATCGCCAAGGGTCTCGACGAGGCCGGTCTGGCCCATGGCGAGGTCCGCGTGATCTCGAGCCCGCGTCGACTGGCTGCGCTCGTGGCCAACGTCGCCACTGCGACCGATGAGGTCCATGAGGTCAAGCGCGGTCCCGCGGCCAACATCGCCTTCGATGCTGACGGTAACGCCACCAAGGCCGCCCAGGGCTTCGCCCGCAAGTGCGGCGTGGCTGCCGAGGGCCTGGTCCGTCGCGAGGATACGGACGGTCGCGAGTATGTCTTTGCCGAGAAGAACATTCCTTCCGCCCCGGCCACCCCGATCCTGACGGCCCTGTGCGAGAAGACTATCGCCGGCCTGCAGTGGCCCAACTACCGCTCCCAGCGCTGGGGCCACGAGCACGCGACGTTCGTGCGTCCGGTCCGTTGGATCTGCTGCCTTTTGGGTGAGGATGTTGTGCCCGTGTCGTTTGCCGACGTGACGAGTGGCAACACCACGCGTGGTCATCGCGTACTTGGCCCTGGTGACCATGTGGTTGCCAGCCCCGCCGCCTACGAGCAGGTGCTCGAGGACGCCGGCGTGCTTTCTGCCGAGCGTCGTCGCGAGGCCATCCTCGCCGGTATCGCTGAGGTCGAGGCTGCCCGTCCCGGCTGCCATGTCGATACGCCCAAGAAGGTCTTCGAGGAGGTTATCAACCTCTGCGAGTGGCCGACGGTGCTCGTCGGTACTTTCGATGAGGAGTTCCTCAAGGTCCCGCACGAGATTATCTGCGAGTCCATGCTCACCAACCAGCGCTACTTCCCGATCTATGACGGCGAGGGCAAGCTCACGCGTGAGTTCGTGGTCGTTTCCAACAGCAAGCCCGAGAATGCCGAGCGCGTGATCGACGGCAACGAGCGCGTCGTGCGCGCCCGTCTGGATGATGCCAAGTTCTTCTACGAGGAGGACCTGAAGATCTCCCTCGACGAGTTCCGTGAGCGTCTGGCCAAGGTTGCCTTCCAGGAGAAGCTCGGTAGCGTGCTCGCCAAGTCCGAGCGCATCGAGCAGCTCGCGCTCGCCATCGCCCGCGAGGCTCACCTGGGCGCCCATCTTGCCGCCGACGCTGCTCGCGCCGCACACCTGTGCAAGGCAGACCTGGTGTCCAACGCCGTCGTCGAGTTCACGAGCCAGCAGGGCGTGATGGGTGGTTACTACGCCTGCGCGATGGGGGAGAACGACGAGGTCGCTCATGCCATTCGCGATCACTATCGTCCCCGCTTTGCCGGCGACGAGCTGCCCGAGGGCACCGCTGGCTGCATCGTGGCCTGCGCCGACAAGCTCGATACCATCGCCGGTATCTTTGCCATCGGCGAGCCCCCGACCGGCTCCTCCGACCCCTACGCGCTGCGTCGTGCCGCTATCGGCATCATCAACATCCTGCGCGACCGTCTGCCGATCGATCCCACGTCGCTCATCGACTTCGCCCTTGAGCTCTACAGTGAGCAGGGCATTGAGTTCGACGCCGCCGAGGTCGCCCAGCAGGTTCGCGACTTCTTCCATGGCCGCCTGGTGAGCATGGCCCGCGACGAGAAGATCCCGGCCGATACCGTTGCCGCCGTCTCCGCGGTGCACATCATTGCTCCGTCCGTCTTCTTCGCCCGCTGCGCCGCCCTCGACGAGGCCCGCAAGAACGACGCTGAGACGTTCGATAACCTGGCGACCGCCTATGCCCGCGCCGCGCACATCTCCAAGCCCGAGCTGGGTGCGGAGTACGACCGCGCCCTGATGGGCGAGGTTGAGCTCGCGCTTGCCGACGCCTCCGAGGCCGCTCGGACCGCCGTCGATGCTGCTCTCGCTGTCGAGGATTACCCGGCCGCATTTGCTGCCCTCGCCGCCCTGCGTGCCCCCATCGACCGCTTCTTCGACGAGGTCATGGTCATGGACAAGGACGAGCAGCTTCGCGATAATCGCCTTAAGCTGCTCAACCGCTTCGAGGCCGTTTTCTCCGGCATCGCCAACATCGGTGAGCTTGCCCGCAAAAAGTAAGCTAGCCTGCGCGTAAGCGCAAAAGGAGCCCCGCATGGATTGCCCGGTCACCGCTCGTCCCAACGTTATCGTTATCTCCGACTCGCTCGGCGATACCGCTTGTGAGGTGGTGCTTGCGGCGTCCGGGCAATTTGATGAAGGGGCTTTTCGTCTCTTGCGCCTGTCCAAGGTGACCTCGGTAGAGCAGGTCAAGTCGTTTGTGGGCCCGCGCGTCGATGCCGACCATCGCGATATTGCCGTGTTCCATACCATTGTCGATCCGACGCTTCGCGCCCGCGTGCTCGATTACCTGGGCATGCTGCATATTCGTTCAGTCGACCTGATCGGCCCGACGCTCGCCGTGCTGTCGTCGCTCATTGGCGTGCCGCCCAAGGGCGTTGCGGGCGTGATTCACAAGACCGATGACCGTTACTTCCATCGCATCGAGGCCATGGAGTATTTTGTTGAGCACGATGACGGGCGTGGTTGCGACGATCTGTCGAGTGCCGATATCGTGCTGCTGGGTGTGTCGCGTACATCCAAGACGCCGCTGTCGATGTATTTAGCCTATCAGGGTTACAAGGTTGCCAACGTCCCTCTGGCGCACGGCATGGAGCCGCCCAAGTCGATTTACGAGGTCGACCCGATGCGCCTGTTCGGCCTGATTTCGACCGTCGATGTGATTTCCGAAATTCGCGATAGCCGCTTGGGCGATGACTACGCTCGTGAGGAGCTGTATCAGAACGTGTATCGGGCTGTCTCTTATACACATCTGACGCTGCCGACGAAGAGGATAGTGTAGAT
>URPB01000086.1:0-8565 GCA_900549575.1 uncultured Collinsella sp. | reverse complement strand
GGGCGACGCGAAGGGTGCTACGAGCGGCGATGCGCAGATTGCCGAGCTCATAGCGCAAAAGCCGTCGAGTGCCGAGGAGGCGGCCGAGCTGTACCAGCAGCTGCTGCAAAAGGAAAACGAGATCTTTGCGAGCGATAACGCCCTATGGGAAAAGGTGTTCCTTGCGGCCAACAAAGACACTCCCATGATTGAGGACGGCAAGAACTACGGTGACTTCTTGCTCGATACCATCGAGGGCGCCAAGGATCAGTTTGCGGCTGACGAGCTTAAGACGCTTAAGGCCGGCGCGCAGCAGGTCAAGGAGATCGAGGACAAGCTCATGGCGCTGGAGAAGGAGTTCCCCGGATGCGGCAGCACGCCCGGCGAGGGGGAGAGCGTCGATGCCTCGACCGCAGGCATGACTAACGGCGAGAGCGGGGAGACGAAGTTCCCCAGCTTTAAGGGCAAGGACTTGGACGGCAACGATGTAAACAGCGACGAGCTGTTCTCCAAGAACAAGGTCACCGTCATGAACTTCTGGTTTACCACCTGCAAGCCGTGCGTGGGAGAGCTGGGCGATCTGGAGAAGCTCAACAAGGAGCTTGCCGAGAAGGGCGGCCAGGTCGTGGGCGTTAATTCCTTTACGCTCGATGGCAACAAAGACGAGGTGGCCGATGCCAAGGACGTGCTTTCCAAGAAGGGCGTGACGTATAAGAACATCTGGTTTAAGTCGGACAGCGAGGCCGGAAAGTTCACCTCCAACCTGTACTCGTTCCCGACCACCTACGTGATCGACCAGAACGGTAACATTGTGGGAGAGCCGATCATGGGCGGCATCAACTCCGCTGAGCAGCGCGAGGCGCTCAACAAACTGATCGATCAGGCACTCGCGAAGAGCGAACAGTAAGTCCGTGGGACAGACAACTGAAGGGGAGTCGCTGGAAACAGCGACTCTTTTTTCTGCTTCGGGGTAGCATCATGGGTATACGTCGAAAGGGCACGCAGCTTTTCGTGCATTGCCCGAGCGGTGCGCGAAGCAACCAAGCTGTGAGTTTTCTTAAGCGTTCTGGGTATGGCAGTGTCAAGAATATCGGCGGCATAAGCGGCTACACGGGAAAGGTGGTGCGTTAGCTATGAAGGTGGTTATCGTTGGAGGCGTCGCGGGCGGCGCATCGGCGGCGGCACGTTTGCGCAGACTCGACGAGCAGGCCCAAATTGTCATCTTTGAGCGCACGGGTTTTGTATCGTATGCCAATTGTGGGCTTCCGTACTACATTGGCGGCGTGATAGAAGAAGAGAGCGCATTGACGCTGCAGTCTCCCAAGGGCTTTTGGGATCGCTTTCGCATTGCGGTCAAGACGAGTCACGAGGTGTTTGCCATCCATCCCGATTCGCATACGGTCGAGGTTCGCAATATGCTGACGGGCGAGGAATTTGTCGAGACGTATGACAAGCTCATCCTGTCGCCGGGTGCAAAGCCGATCCGCCCTGCGTTGCCGGGCATCGACTCGGATAAAATCTTTAGCCTACGCACCGTTGAGGACACGCTGCGTATTCACAGCTATGTTCGAGAGCGGCGACCGAGCAGTGCCGTCGTGATCGGCGGCGGCTTCATTGGCGTCGAGACGGCGGAGAATCTGTGCGAGCTGGGGCTCCAGGTGACCCTTCTGCAGCGTCCCGTCCAGCTTATGAACAACCTGGATTACGACATGGCGACCCTTTTGCATACCGAGGTGCGTGAGCACGGTATCGATCTGCGCCTCAAGGCCGATGTGACAGGTTTTGAGGAAGTTGATGGCCGCGTTGTCACCCATGTTGCGGGCGATGACCCTATCGGAGCCGATATGGTGCTGCTTGCCATTGGCGTGGCACCTGAGAGCCATCTGGCGCAAGAGGCGGGGCTCGAACTGGGCATCAAGGGGGCTATTGTGGTCAACGACCGCATGGAGACCTCTGCTGCCGACGTGTATGCCGTGGGCGATGCCGTGCAGGTCACGCATCAGGTGACCGGCGAGGACGCGGTCATTTCGCTTGCCGGCCCCGCCAACAAGCAGGGGCGTGTCGTCGCCGATGTCATAGCCGGCATGGACAGCTGCTACCTCGGATCGTTGGGCTCATCGGTTATCAAGGTATTCGACTTGACGGCGGCAAGCACGGGACTATCCGAAAAGGCGGCACACGCGGCGGGAATTGACTGCGACAGCGTGGTCCTGTCGCCCGGTTCGCATGCGGGTTATTATCCGGGTGCAACGCCCATGACCATGAAGGTTGTCTTCGAGAAGCAGGGATTGCGCCTGCTGGGTGCGCAAATCGTGGGCATCGATGGTGTGGACAAGCGTATCGACGTTCTGGCGACTGCCATCCAGGCAGGCATGCGCGGCGATAGGCTTAAGGATTTGGACCTAGCATACGCGCCGCCGTATTCATCGGCGAAGGATCCCGTCAATATGGCGGGCTTTATGATCGAGAACCTCAATCGCGGCATACTGGCGCAGTGGCATTGGGAGGATGAGCCCAACTTGCCACGCGATGGCAGCGTGCAGCTGCTCGATGTTCGTACGGAAGGGGAGTATGAGCGCGGGCATATCGATGGTTTCGTAAACATTCCCGTCGATGATCTGCGCAATCGCCTGAGCGAGCTCGACCGGGCCAAGCCGGTCTACGTGATTTGCCAGAGCGGCATTCGCAGCTACATTGCTTGCCGCATTTTGGCGCAGCATGGCTTTGAGTGCTTTAACTTCTCGGGCGGCTATCGCTTCTTTGCAGCCGTGACTGAGGCTCGCCGCGGCAGCGCTAACGTTATGCCGTGCGGGCTCGAAAAGTAGCGCGCATTGGAATGTGACAAAGTGACAGCCTCTTTGTCGCATCGGGGATGTTATATGCGGGATGGTGCGCCATGCGGCGTGCTGTCCCGTTCGTTTTTTGGCGCGGTTCGTTACATTCCTCACTGGTATCGGCCAAAAATGAGGATAGAGTAGGACAAACGCGCCGAACGTGAACGGCGGGGGAGCGGGCGAGCGCGCCCGCGCGAGAGAGGTTGCCGTCCATGCTGGATCTCAGAGTTATTTGCAAAAGGTACGTTACGCAGTCGTTTACGCAGGTAGCGCTCGACAGCGTAAGCCTGTCTTTTCGCGATAACGAGTTTGTAGCCATCCTGGGTCCCTCGGGTTCGGGTAAAACTACGATGCTCAACGTCATTGGTGGACTCGACCATTTCGATTCCGGCGACCTGCTGATCGATGGCATCTCGACCAAGGATTTCAGCGACCGCGATTGGGATGCCTACAGAAACAATCGCATTGGCTTTGTGTTTCAGAGCTACAACCTCATTCCGCACCAGAGCATTTTGGAAAACGTGGAGCTGGCGCTTACGCTCACGGGCGTGGGACATGCCGAGCGCCGCCAGCGTGCGCGTAAGGCGCTCGAGACGGTTGGTCTGGGCGAGCACGTTGACAAACGCCCGAACCAGCTTTCGGGCGGGCAGATGCAGCGCGTGGCCATTGCCCGCGCCTTGATCAACGACCCCGAGATTGTGCTGGCTGACGAGCCGACCGGCGCCTTGGATTCAACGACGTCCGTGCAGGTTATGGATTTGCTCAAGGACGTTGCGCGCGATCGTCTGGTCATCATGGTCACGCACAATCCCGAGCTGGCGTACCAGTACGCCACGCGCATCGTCAGCCTGGCGGACGGCAAGGTCACCGACGATTCCGACCCCTTTGATGTGGCCACGGTCGCACATCGCGAGGCAAAACCCACGCGCAAAACCTCGATGAGCTTTATGACGGCGCTGGGGCTTTCTGCCCGAAACCTCATGACCAAGAAGGGCCGTACGGCCATGACTGCCTTTGCAGGTTCGATTGGCATTATTGGCATCGCGGCGATTCTGGCGCTCTCCAACGGCGTAAACGGCTACATCAAAAAGGTCGAGGAGGACACGCTCTCAAGCTACCCGCTTACGATTTCCAAACAAGATTACGACCTGTCGTCTATGATGGGCGGACAGGGGGGCACGGATGAGGAGGCGTCCAAGGGCGAGGACTCGTCCGATGGCGCTACCGGCGGCAAGGCTCAGGGGACCGATAAGATCCCTGTGGTCACGGCCGTAAAGGACATGTTCGCAAGTGTTAAATCTAACGATATGACGAGCTTTAAGGCATGGCTTGACGACGGCGGCAACGGTATCGACAAAGAGGTCAACGCTATTCAGTATGGTTACGGCGTGACGCCGGTTGTCTATCGTTCGAGTAAGGGCGACGAGAAGCCCGTTCGCCTTGTTCCCAACGCTATGACCGAGGCCATGAGCGGAGGCGCGAGCTCGGCGGCAACGGTGAGCATGGATTCCATGGGAACGTCGGTCTTTAACGAGATGATTGACGACCAGAGCCTGCTCGACAGCCAGTACGATGTCGTTGCCGGCCATTGGCCTACGTCCGCCAACGAGGCCGTGATGGTGCTTTCGAGCCGCGGAACGGTGGGCGACTACACGCTCTACAGCATCGGCGCGCTGGATATCGATGAGCTCAACGACCTGGTTAACAGTGCCATGACGGCCGACGGCAAGGTCAAGACGCCCAAGACCGGCAGCGACTTTACCTACGACGATGCACTGTCCACGACGTTTAAGGTGTTGTCGCCGGCCGATGCCTATCGCAAAAACGAAGAGACCGGCATGTGGACTGACATGTCTGGCGACGCCGACTTTATGAAAGCCAAGGTTGCCGACGGTATTGACGTGCGCATTGTGGGCGTGGTGCGACCCAACGAGGCGGCAAACGCGAGCGCATTGTCCCCGGGCATTGCCTATACGCATGCGCTGACTCGCCAGCTTATGGAGCGTGCTGCCGATTCGCAAATCGTGCAGGAGCAGCTTGCCCACCCCGAGACGGATGTCTTTACGGGCAAGTCTTTCGATGAACTGCAAGGCGAGGCCAAACAGGGCGTGGATTTGGGCAGCATGTTCGGTGTGGACGAAGCGGCGCTGAAGAGTGCGTTCTCGTTCGATACGTCGGCGCTCTCGGGTGCGGCCGGCGGTATAGACCTTTCTGGTATCGACTTGTCCGGGCTGGACCTTGACCTTTCGGGCGTTGGGAAGGACATCGACTTCAGCGACATCATGGCCAAAGCGCCGGCCCCAGATTTCTCGGGCATCTTTGACGGTCTGGAACTCACGCCCGAGCAGATGCAGCAGGTAGGAACGCTTGCCAACCAGCTGTTTGAGGGCTTTCTGCAGTCTGATCAGTTTAAGGCGCTGTCGCCCGAAGATCTTAAGGACGCGTCAAAGCTTGCTGCCGCATTCTCGGCGTATCTTGAGAATGATGCCGCAGCCCAGCAATGCCTGGCTCAGCTCAAGGCGTTGGGCGGCGATGCCTTGGCCGAGCGTCTGCAGCAGGTGATGGGCGACTATGTGCAAAAGCAGCTGGCTCCGTATTTGCAGCAGTCTATGGATCAGGTGATGAAGGCGGTCAGCGAGCAGATTGCGACGACGGTATCAACCCAGCTCAAGGCGGGTGCGGCAGGGTTCATGGACCAAATGGCGACGCAGATGTCTTCGAGTTTTGCCAACCTGGCGAGCGCCATGCGCGTGGATGCGGGCGCCTTTGCTCGTGCCATCCACTTCAACATGGACGCCGAGGATCTGAGCTCGCTCATGATGAGCTATGCCAAGGCGTCGAAGCTCACCTACGACAACAATCTGACCACGTTGGGCTATGCGGACGAGGCGGACCCCATTTCGGTCAAGATTTTCCCGCGCGACTTTGAGGCCAAGGAGCGCGTGCTCGATTACATCGATGCGTACAACAAGCAGGTCAAAGCTGCTGGCCACGATGAGCAGGCAATCTCGTATACCGACTACATGGGCATCATCATGGGCTCGGTGACCGACATCGTGAATACTATCAGCTTGGTGCTCATCGCATTCGTGAGTATCAGTTTGGTGGTGAGCTCCATCATGATCGGCATCATCACCTACATCAGCGTGCTGGAGCGCAAAAAGGAGATTGGCATCCTGCGCGCGATCGGCGCGTCAAAGCGCAACGTGGCCAACGTATTTAATGCCGAGACCTTTATCGAAGGCCTCATTGCCGGCGTCTTTGCCATTGTCGTCGTGGTGGCCGTGAGCTTTCCGGTTAATGCCTGGGCGCTTGCGGCCAAGCAGGTGCCCAACCTGATGAGCCTGCCCGTTCAAGACGCGCTGATGCTCATTGTAATTTCGGTGCTGCTGACGGTCGTTGCCGGCCTGCTGCCGGCTCGCAGCGCATCCAAGAAAGACCCTGTGGAAGCCCTACGCTCCGAATAATGTGACAAAGGGACAGTCCCTTTGTCACATTGGGTGGCTAGCTCGTTTTGCCCATCAATGTGATACGGATGCTTGGATGGGTGTACTCGTCAAATTCATCCTCGGGATCCGTGTCAAACGAATAGTACGTTTTGATGGGGTTGTCACTCGTCCTGATGGAGATTCTCTCGTAGAGCGAACCGTTCAAAAAAGCCTGCCTAAACTCTTCGGGGAGCTTTTGCGGTGCTAGGAGCTCGGGACTCACGGTCTTGACGTCTACGGTTTGGACGACAGAGGAAAGTTCGTCCAAGTCGAGCTCGATGCGGGCGAGGTTGTCCTCAAGGCTCGCGTCGGGGTCGATCTCTGCCGCGTAGCTCACTTCCGTGAGCGTTCCCTTGTTGTCAAAATCCAGGTACGTATAGGTCTTCTGGGCATCGGAGTCGCCGTCGTGCAGATAGCCGCGGACGTGATAGCCGTAATCTTGATATCGCTCGTAGGGGTCATCGGCGGACACGTACTCGCATGAGGGCTCTAATGCCTTGCGTGCGATGGCGATCTGCTCGGCCGCGGCCGCGGCGTTCTCCTGCATCTCGATGTTTCCCTGCGCCAGCTGCGGGATATAGGCGCCGCACACGATCGCGAGGGGCAGCGCCACAAGCGCGACGACCCACTTCTTTGCACGGGGGACAGGCACGCCACAGGCCTCTGCCATGGCCCTTGCGTTGGCGAAGCTTTCGGCAAGCACGTCTGCCGCGGTGGCGACGGCGCCTACGGCAGCGGCGACTTCTGCCGCGCCGCCCAGGTTGCGTGCGGTCTCGTTGTCGCTGTTCTTGAGCAGGCGTGCGGCGGCCTGCGTGCCAACAACGCCTGCGATTTGTGCCGAGCGGTCTTTCTCGCTCTGCTCGATGGCGAGCCGGTTCTGCATTTCCTTCCACTGCTTGCCGCGCATGCCAAAACGCGGCGCGAGGGCACAGTAGCAGAATATGACGAGCTCGATGGCGGTGAGCACCAAGGCGGTCATCATGCCCGTCTCTTGGAAGCCTTCGTGATGGAAGACGATGTCGTCGATCATTTCGAAAGGAATAATCAATAAGGGCAGCACGAATGCCATGGCAAGCGCCGCGCCGGCAACCTTGGGACAGATGCAGTATCGCTGGATGCGCTTACGTTCTTGTTCGGAAAGTGTTGCCATGGCTGATCCTTGGTGTCGTAACGGTCGTTGCGGCGCATGGGGCGCGGGGCGCATCAGTTTGAGCTAGCGCTGGATAAGAACATAGAGCAAGATGCTCATCGCGATGAGCAAGAAGCCTGCGATGTTAAACATCAGTGTGGCAAAGTTGCCCACGATGGGGCGTTCGACATAGCTTTTGTCTGGGTTGCTGGGGTTGTAGTACACGGTCATTTGGCTACCGAGGGGCCAAAGCTGCTCCGCGAGGGTGCCTAGGCGGGCGATGGGGCCTGTCTGCACGTGCAGCCAGCCCTTGGCGTCTTCGTAGGCGGTGGCTTGCGTGCGGATGGGGAGTCCCGACAAGCTTTTGGTCTTTATGCCACGGAATTGTTTTTTCGCGCGGTATTGCGTGCCGTCGACGGTGTATTCCAAAACGGGATTCATTCTGCCTTCACCCATAAAGCGATGGTCGATGACCGTTCCCATGGTCACGGCGGTACAGGCCTTGGCTTTCTTGCGGGCGGCGGCCTTCATGAGCGCGCTCACTCCGATAAGCAGGATGCCGATGCCCCCAACCAAGATGAGCGCGAGCAGGGATATCTGCGACGTGGTCACGGCGTTCTCCTTTGGCGCGATACCGTCATATGTGACCCAGTATAGAGAATCCCGCCATCGATGAGCTATTGCGGGGGGGGGTCAATTCTGAATGTGACAAATGGACTGTTCCTTTGTCACATCGGGGACTGCGGAATCGAGGTCTAATACTTTTCCCGAGAAGTGAACGAGTGAAAACGGACTCCCGAAGCATCGACACTTTTGGCGTGCAATTTCCTGCGGTTTTGCCAGTCAAATCCTGCGGTTTTGACGCCTAAAAATGTCAATGCTTCGGGGGTCCAAATACAGCCGTTCACTTCTCGGGAAAAGTATTAGACCTCGAAATATGGGCGGCGTTCGCGAACGGCAACTAGCTTGCGTCCGGTAGCCGGCACTTGGGGCAAAGGGACTGCCCTTTTGCCCCTTCACCATTGCATCGTATCTGGTGTGGAAAAAATATCGCCTGCGTTCTCGCGCCTGCGAAGAGTTCCTGAACCTGTCTCTTATACACATCTGACGCTGCCGACGAAGAGGATAGTGTAGA
>URPB01000085.1:0-9022 GCA_900549575.1 uncultured Collinsella sp. | reverse complement strand
AAATAGGAGCCTCTTTGCATGTCCGAGGACGTTTTGGAAAGTAACCCAAAGCGGCCCGGCGATCCTGCGGGAGTTAAACCCCTTTAGAACTTGTCGTGGAAGGTACGCGAAATGACCTCGTCCTGCTGCTCCTTGGTGAGCGTGTGGAAGTTCACGGCATAGCCGGAAACGCGGATGGTCAGCTGCGGGTACTTCTCGGGGTGAGCCTGAGCATCGAGCAACGTCTCACGGTTGAAAACGTTGATGTTCAGGTGATGGCCACCCTTCTCGGCGTAAGCGTCGAGCATGTGGACCAGGTTATCGGCCTGAGTCTCGGAAACTTCAGAAACCTTCATAATGTGTCTCCTTCGATCGATAGGCGCCGGCCGAAACCGGCGCGCTAATCAGTAATCGTTATTGTTAGTATAGCACTAACAATAGTTACTCGCCCAGCTGATCAAGGTCGATATCGCCAAAGAACACCTGGTCCTCCTTGCCGAGCGCACCCGGGATGATGGAGAAGGTGTTGGAGATGCCGTCCTGAGCATCGCGGAACGGGAGCTTGGAAACCGAAGACAGTGAAGCGATGGCGCCGTGGCTATCGCGCTTGTGCATGGGGTTAGCACCCGGGGCGAACGGCTGGCCAGCCTTGCGGCCGTCAGGCGTGGAACCGGTCTTCTTACCGTACACGACGTTGGAGGTAATGGTCAGAACCGAGGTCGTGGGCACGGAGTTGCGGTAGGTGTCGTTCATGCGGATGTACTCCATGAACTGGTGCACAACGTCGTGAGCGATCTGGTCGACGCGGTCGTCGTCGTTACCGTACTTGGGGAACTCGCCCTCGGTCTCGAAGTCGACGATGATGCCGTTCTCATCACGGACGGGGTGGACCTTGGCGTACTTGATGGCGGACAGGGAGTCAGCCACGACGGAAAGGCCAGCGATGCCCGTAGCGAACCAGCGGTGCACGTGCTTGTCGTGCAGAGCCATCTGGATGCGCTCGTAGCAATACTTGTCGTGCATGTAGTGAATGATGTTCAGCGAGTTGACGTACACGCCAGCGAGCCACTTCATCATGTCGTTGTACTTGGCCACAACGTCGTCGTAATCGAGCGTATCGCCCTCGACGGCGCGATACTTGGGGCCGACCTGCTTCTTGGAGACCTCGTCAACACCGCCGTTGAGCGCGTAGAGCAGGCACTTGGCCAGGTTGGCACGGGCGCCGAAGAACTGCATCTCCTTGCCGATGCGCATGGAGGACACGCAGCAGGCGATGCCGTAGTCGTCGCCGTGGTAAACGCGCATGAGGTCGTCGTTCTCGTACTGGATCGAGGAGCTGGCGACAGAAGTCTTGGCGCAGAACTTCTTGAAGTTCTCGGGCAGACGGGTCGACCACAGAACGGTCATGTTGGGCTCGGGGCTGGTACCCATGTTCTCGAGCGTGTGCAGGTAGCGGTAGCTCATCTTGGTAACGAGCGTACGGCCGTCAACACCCATGCCGCCGATGGACTCGGTGACCCACTGCGGGTCGCCGGTGAACAGGGCCTGGTACTCGGGGGTACGGGCGAACTTGACCATGCGGAGCTTCATGATGAAGTGATCCACGAACTCCTGGATCTGCTCCTCGGTGAAGGTACCGTTGGCAAGGTCGCGCTCAGCGTAGATGTCGATGAATGTAGAGGTACGGCCGATGGACATAGCGGCGCCGTTCTGCTCCTTGACGGCAGCGAGGTAGGCGAAGTACATCCACTGGATGGCCTCCTGCGTGTTGGTAGCAGGGTTGGAAATATCGAAACCATAGGTCTCGGCCATCATCTTGAGCTCGCCGAGGGCGCGAATCTGCTCCTGCAGCTCCTCACGATCGCGGATGTTGTCGGCGGTCATGACCGTCGGGGTGGAAGCCTTCTGGGCCTCCTTGTCCTTGATCAGGTAGTCGACGCCGTACAGGGCAACACGACGGTAGTCGCCGATGATGCGGCCGCGGCCATAGCCATCGGGCAGACCGGTGATGATGTGGGCCGAACGGCAAGCACGCATCTCGGGGGTGTAGACATCGAAGACGCCGGCGTTGTGGGTCTTGCGCTCGAAGGTGTAGCGCTCGACAACGTTCTCGTCGACCTTATAGCCGTGCTGGCTGGCAGCCTGGCAAGCGATGCGGATACCGCCGTTGACGTGCAGCGCGCGCTTGAGCGGCTTGTCGGTCTGGAGGCCGACGATGGTCTCCTTGTCGCGATGGGCGTTATCGATGTAGCCAGCGGGGTGGCTCACGATACCCGTGACGGTCTTGGTGTCCATATCGAGGACACCGCCCTGCTCACGCTCCTTGAGCAGCAGGTCGAGAACCTCGCCCCACAGCTCCTTGGTACGCTCAGTCGGGCCGGCGAGGAACGACTCGTCGCCCTCGTAGGGGGTGTAGTTCTTCTGAATGAAGTCTCGGACGTCAACCTCTCCCGTCCAGATGCCTTCCTTGAAGCCTTCCCATGCCTCCTGCATTGTGTAACCACGCTCCTAGTTACGTGTAATGCGGCGCTCTCTCACACCGCTGCTTATTGAATTCTTGAATTTTCGACTTGCACTACCGGCTTCTTCCGTTCTTCACCACACGCTGGTGCAGAGAAAACGTTTGTCCACCTTGGAACTACAACCCAAAACCCAAGATTTCACCCGTCTGAGAAGGATAACATAGCGACCCTCTCCATCTGGGCTGTTATATGTTTCTTTTTTTATATCATAAGGGCGTTTTTTACAAACCCGCAGGAAATGCGAGCGCGAACAACTACCGTTCACCGATTTGTATGTTATTTTTCCTTGCCTTTGTACGACGTTCGCTCTAGCTGTTATGCCAGCTTTAGCAGGGTAAAGTGTCTCAGAGACCCTACAGAAACATGCAGGGCGACCACGGGATCCCCCGTGGCCGCCCTGTGGCGTAGCTAGTTTTTAGCTTTGATTGCCGCTTGGCATTAGGCGGCTGCGGCGGCCTTGTCGGTCGTTGCCTTGCTATCGCCGTTGCCCTGGCCCTCAAAATGCTTGTAGCACCAGCTGGTGACCAGCGGGGTCAAAATAGCCGTCACGATTGCGCAGGCAGCAACCTGTGCCGTAGCCGTCGCGAGCACCGCACCGCCGTACAAGGCCTCGTTGACGCTTGCCATGGCAGCAGGCGTGGCCACATTGGCTCCAGCGCAGCTCGAAATGGCCGCACCTGCGACACCCGTACCACCCGTGAGCTTATCGACCGCGATGACGGGAATTGCAAAGACCACCGAGCAGATCACGCCGAGCAGAATACCGGGGAGACCGCCATTAATGAGCTGGCCAAAGGTCATGGTCGAGCCCATGGCAAAGAAGACGAGCACGATGATGGCGGAAAGTGCCGGTGTCATCATCTTCTTAAAGCTGGGGAAGAGGTTACCCAGGATAATGCCGATGACGATCGGCAGAATGGCACCCACGAGCGACCAGCCGATCGGAGCCTGACCGGCAGCGCCGAGCACGATCATCGTGACCGGAGGGCCGACAACGAGCGTGGTGATGGCGACAGCGCCACGCTCGGCCTCGTTGCCCATGGTGCCCATCAGACCAGCGTACATAGCGTTGTTGGCGCCGGTGCAAGCCGCCAGCATCACCATGGCAGAGATGCCAAACAGGTTGTCGTTGAACACATAAAGGACGAGCAGCGACACGGCAACGACCACGATCTGCTTGACAGCGATGATGATGGCGCCGCGTGCAGCGGCGGCGGGAGCACTCTTAAACGAAATCGTCGTACCGACGATGAGCAAAAAGGCGCCAACGAGCGGGCCTGCACCCTGCTGGGTCATGCCAAGCGTAAAGCTGCCGAGCGTTTTGAACAGATCGGGGAATAGCGTGTTGAGCAGGCAGCCCAGCAGAAGCGGCACCAAAATATTGGCACCCGGGATGGAGGACATCTTAAAGAACGGCTCCTTTGCCGCCGGCGCCTCCACCACAGTCGATTCACTCATTTATATCTCCTTTTGATGCGTGTGGCACGCGGTCGCACGCTCCTGTGCCAGAAAGAAGGCGACGGTCCCGAGTCGCAGGAGCCGTCGCCGAATTAACGTCGCGGGGTATTACCCGTCCAGAACGATGCCACCGTCGCAGTCACCGATCTCGCCGTTCACGAAGCTGGCGAGGTCGGAGGCAAAGAAGAGCACCATCTGCGCAGGCTCGCTGGCCTGGGCGGCACGGCCCAGAGGAATACCGTTGATGATGCGCTGAGAGTTCTCGTCAGAGAGAATCGAGGTCATATCGGTCAACGTGAGCGACGGGCACACAGCGTTGCAGCGAACGCCGAACCTACCGCCCTCCTTGGCGACTGCCTTGGTTAGACCGTTAACACCGGCCTTGGAGCTCGCGTAAGCCGCGGTGCCGAGCAGGCCGCCGCCGATCTTGCCAGCAACAGAGCTCACGTTGACGATAGTGCCGGCATGGGCAGCCTTAAAGTGCGGGTACACGGCGTTCATCATGGTAAAGGTGCCGTTGAGGTTGATGTCGATGGTACGGCGCCACTCGGTGTCGTCGATCTCGTCGAACTTCTTGGTGCTGATGACGCCAGCGCAGTTGATCAGGATATTGGTTTGCGGCAGGTCTGCGAAAATCTGTTCGACGGTCTCGCGCGCCTTGGGCGCATCAGCGACATCGAGCTGATAAAACTTGTTGCCCTCGCCAAGCTCGGCCACAGCGGCCTCGCCCTTAGCAGCGTTCCTTGCGATGAGCGCGACATGTCCGCCGCCCGCGACGATGCCCTTGGCGATCTCGAGGCCAATGCCCTGAGTGCCGCCCGTGACAATCGCGGTCTTGCCCGTGAAGTCAAATGCCATGACTCCATCCCCCTTTATATAAGGTGTCTCCTCGCGGGAAGTTGGAGCATCGCACGTGGCGATTATATGAGTCCCAGTCGTCATGGTGGTGACAACCCCTCGCCTAACCGCGTGCATGATAGTTCTTTGAAACGCTTCAGCATTTGAATGATTTTAAGTCTTAATGAGCTCTTAATATTGCCTAGCGGCCAAGTAGATTTTTGGGACATGCCTAGAAATCTACCGAATGGGATAGTTGAGCTGGGGTATCATCTTTCACCGAAAATAGTTTCTAGTGTTAGGGGTTTTCGGTGGAAGATACCGATTTCCGTGAACTTGGGCGTCAGCTCCTTACCGAGTTCGGCAGCATGCATCAGCGCATTTCGCGTTTTGCGGACAAAGCCCTCGGCGGCGAGATGGCCGTCATGCGCGCCCTCATACTCGCCGGCGGCTCGCTCACGCCAAGCGAACTCGCTGATCGCGCCTGGGTCTCGAGTGCCCGCATCGCCAATATCCTACGCGCTCTCGAAGCCAAGGGCTGGGTCGAGCGCGAGCACTCAAAGACCGACCGTCGTCGCGTACACGTCACGGTGACCGACAAAGGATTCCAGGATCTAGAAATCAAACGTCGGGAATTCGAGAACCGCACTGCGGCTTTCCTCGAGCAGCTCGGCGAAACAGATACCCAAGAGATGGTGCGTCTTCTAAGGCGTGCCAACGGAATTATCGACCGCAATCAAGAAAGGAGAGATGCCGAGTGAGGATTCTCAAGCTCTTTAAAAAGCATATCTTGGCACTGTTCGCAGCTATCGTACTTATCGTAATCAGCTGCAACGCCGATCTGGCACTGCCAACCTATATGAGCGATATCGTCGACGTGGGCGTGCAGCAAGGCGGCATTGCCTCGCCCGTGCCCGACACCATTCGCGCCGAATCGCTCGACGACCTCGAACTCTTTATGAGCGCCAAGAACACCAAGGCTGTGGAGGCCGTGTTTAGCAAGGCTGACAAAAACGGCATTCGAACGTACAGGGGCACCGAGGAAGAGCGTGCCGATGGAGGCAAGATTGCCGACATTATGAGCCTGCCCGAGACTGTCGTCCTTTCGCTCAACCAGGGCATCGACGCCAACTCCATGGGCGACATGATGGGCTCGTCCAGCGAGAAAAACGACAACGCTGCCCAGGCCATGCCAACCCCCGAGCAAATGGCAGCGATGACGCCCGAGCAGCTCGCCGAGATGCAGCAGAAGGCCGCAGCGGCGCAGAACATGCAAAAGCAGATTGATGCCGACGGCGGCAAAATCACTATGAAGAGCCTGCGCCTGGGTGTCGAGGGCGGTCTGGTAGACCAAAGCAAGCTCGTCGAGGGCGCCAACCAAATGGCGGACAAAATGGGCTCCATGTCGGGCTCCATCGTCACCCAGCGCGCCGTGAGCTATGTACAGGACGAGTACAAGGCACAGGGCATCGACCCCGCCGACGTGCAGAACGCCTACCTGAGCCGCATGGCGACCACGATGTTTGGACTGTGCCTCGTGTCGCTCGTCGCCACCATCCTGACCGGTGCCGTGGCTTCGCGCACCGCCTGCTCCATCGCCCGCGACCTGCGCCGCGAGACCTTCAACAAGGTTATGCACTTCTCGCCGGCCGAGGTGGGCAAGTTTAGCCAGGCCTCGCTCATCACCCGCTGCACCAACGACATTCAGCAGATCCAGATGGCCGCAACTCTGTTTATCCGCATGTGTCTGATGGCCCCCGTCATGGGCATCGTCGCCGTCATGCGCGTCCTGGCCAACCATACCGGCCTGGAGTGGACCATCGCCGTTGCCATCATCGCGGTCTCGGCCGTCGTCGGCGTGCTTATGGGCCTCACCATGCCCAAGTTCAAAAAGATGCAAAGCTTTGTTGACCGCGTGAACCTTACCGCCCGCGAGCTGCTCGACGGCCTTATGCCCATCCGCTCGTTCAACCGCGAGGAACATGAGCTCGAACGTTTTGACAAGGCGTCGCTCGACCTGATGACCACGCAGCTCTACACCAACCGAGCCATGAGCTTTATGATGCCGCTCATGATGCTCGTCATGAACTGCATCACCGTGCTTATCGTCTGGTTTGGCGCGCAGGGCGTGTCCGACGGCGTGATGCAGGTCGGCAACATGATGGCGTTTATCTCCTACACCATGCAGATCGTCATGGCGTTTATGATCCTCACCATGGTTTCGGTCATCCTGCCCCGTGCCGAGGTCGCAGCCGAGCGCGTAGATGAGGTCATCACCTGCCCCACGAGCATCAACGACCCTGCCTCGCCCAAACTGCCCGCGGCCAGCTCGCCGCGCGGTGAGCTCACCTTCCGCGACGTGAGCTTCCAGTACCCCGATGCCCGCGCCGACGTCATTAGCGGTGTGAACTTCACCACGCATGCCGGTCAGATGCTCGGCATCATTGGCTCCACGGGCTCGGGCAAGTCCACGCTCGTACAGCTGATTCCGCGCCTGTACGACGTCACGGGCGGCAGCATTTCGCTCGACGGCATCGACGTGCGCGACATGACCCTTTCCGAGCTGCGCCGCCGCATTGGTTACATCCCGCAGCAGGGGCGTCTGTTCTCGGGCACCGTCGAGAGCAACCTCAAGTTTGCCGGCGACATGGTGAGCGATGATGACATGCGCCAGGCCGCGCGCATCGCACAGGCCGAGGACTTTATCGCCGAGCGTGAGGGCGGTTACGACTCCCCCATCAGCCAGGGCGGCTCCAATGTTTCGGGTGGTCAGCGCCAGCGTCTGGCCATCGCCCGCGCCCTGGCCAAAAAGCCCGAGGTCGTGGTGTTCGATGACTCGTTTAGTGCCCTCGACTACAAGACCGACGCGCGCCTGCGCGAGGAGCTGGCCAAAAACGTTACCGACGCCGCACTCGTGGTCGTGGCCCAGCGCATCGCGACCATCATGCACGCCGACCAGATCATCGTGCTCGACGACGGCCACGTAGTGGGCACCGGCACGCACGAGGAGCTGCTGCGCAGCTGCCCGGCGTACCTGGAGATCGCACAGTCGCAGCTTTCCGCCGAGGAGCTGGGGCTTACCCAAGAAGAAATTGCAGCCGTCATGGAAGGAGGCGAGCGCTAATGGCAGACGAGACCAAGACTCAGATTCCCAAGCCCACCCGCCAGCGTGGTCCCATGGGCCGCATGGGCGGCATGCGTCGCGGCGAAAAGGCCAAGGACTTTAAGGGCACCATGAGGCAGCTGCTCGGCTATATCGGCCAGCACAAGATTGCCGTGTTTACCGCCGTCGCCTTTGCCGTGTGCTCGGTCATCTTTAACATTGTGGGGCCCAAGGTGCTCGGCCAGGTTACCACCAAACTGTTCGAGGGCTTGGTTGCCAAGGTCAACGGCACCGGCGATGTCGACTTTGCCTGGATTGCCAAGACGCTCGGCTTTTTGCTCTGCCTGTATCTGGCGAGCTCTATCTGCAGTCTAATCCAGGGCTGGCTCATGACCGGCGTCACGCAAAAGATTTGCTACCGCATGCGCAAGGAGATCGCCGCCAAGATCGCCGTCGTTCCGATGAGTTACTTCAACGGCCACAGCAAGGGAGACGTGCTCAGCCGCATCACCAACGACGTCGATACGCTGGGTCAGTCGCTCAACCAGAGCGTGACACAGCTCATCACGTCGGTGACGCAGATTATCGGCGTGCTCGTCATGATGCTTTCGATCAGCCTACCGCTTACCGGCGTCACCGTGCTCACGCTGCCGGCCGCCGCGATTATCTTGACCGTAATGATTCACTTCTCGCAGCCGTACTTCCGCGAGCAACAGCAGGTTCTGGGCGCCGTCAACGGCATTATCGAGGAGGACTTTGCCGGCCAGAACGTCATTCAGGTGTTCGACCGCGCCGAGGCCTCGATCGAAGAGTTCGACCGTCAAAACGACCGCCTCTTTATTAGTGGCTGGCGTTCGCAGTTCCTGTCGGGCCTGATGATGCCGCTTATGAGTCTGGTGGGCAACATGGGCTACGTGGGCGTCGTCGTGGTAGGCGCGCAGCTCGCGCTGACCGGCAATGCCACGCCCGGCGACATCCAGAGCTTTATCCAGTACGTTCGCAACTTTACGCAGCCGGTGCAGCAGCTGGGCAACGTGAGCAACACAATGCAGTCGATGGCCGCCGCCACCGAGCGCGTCTTTGAGTTCCTGGCCGCGGTTATCACGGTAATGATGTTCACGGT
>URPB01000084.1:0-9200 GCA_900549575.1 uncultured Collinsella sp. | reverse complement strand
ACGACAGTTGTCGTTGAATTCTGTGGTGCCCGGGAAAGGACTCGAACCTTCACGGGAATCCCACCAGAACCTAAATCTGGCGCGTCTACCAATTCCGCCACGCCCGCATGAGCGCACAGACTAGGAATGATAGCAGATACGAGCGACAAGCGCACGCACACGTTTTACAGGCTCACGACCTCACCACGAGTGCAAAAGGCGGGACGAGTTGCCCCGCCCCGCCCATTACGACTTGTTCGCTGACCCGCTACTCCCCCAGCAGGGCCTTCTCGGGCGTGATCGGCAGCGAGCGAACCTGGTGTCCGGTGGCGTGCGCCACGGCCGAGGCCACGGCGGCGAGCGGCGTGTTGATGACGACCTCGCCGATCGACTTGGCGCCAAACGGGCCCGTCGGCTCGTAGCTCGGCTCAAAGGCCACGCGAATGCTGCCGATATCCAGGCGCGTGGGCAGCTTGTAGCTCATAAAGTTGCCGGTGCGCAGACGGCCGCGCTCATCGTGCTCGACAATCTCGTAGAGCGCGTGGCCGATACCCTGGGCAATGCCGCCCTCGGCCTGGACGCGCGCGAGCGCCTCGTTGATCACGGTGCCGCAGTCGACGGCCGCCGCGTAGTCCACCACGGTCACCTTGCCGGTGGCCTTGTCGACCTCGACCTCGGCAATGCCGGCCATAAACGGCGGGGGCGAAACGGGCAGGCAGGCAGAAGCATGCGAGGTGAGCGCGTCGCCGCCCGCGATGTTCTTGACGCACAGGTTGGCGAAGTCGCGCAGCGTGAGGTAGCGGTTCTGCTCGCGCGCGGCACGCTCGTCGGACAGGCGCACATACTGACCGTCGAAGACAACGTCGGCGGCGTCCACGTCCCACATCTGGGCCGCCTTGGCGCAGATCTTCTCGCGCAGCTCGGTCGCGGCGTTCTTGGCTGCCAGACCCGTCACGTACGTGCCCGAGCTCGCGTACGAGCCGGCGTCGAACGGCGACACGTCGGTGTCCACGCCGCGCACCACGATCAGCGAGCTCTCCACGCCCAGCTCCTCGGCGGCAATCTGCGCCAGGATCGTGTCGACGCCCATGCCGTTATCGGTAGCGCCGGTGCCGATGGTAATGAAGCCGTCCTCTTCCAGGCGCATGTCGATGCCGGCGATGTCCACGTTGGAAATGCCAGAGCCCTGCATGGTGAGCGCGCAGCCCAGAGCACGCACGCGGTCGCCCAGGTCGACGGCCAGCGGCTTGTCGCGCCAACCGATCATGTCCATCGCGCGCAGCAGGCAGCGGTCGAGCGCGCAGGCGTTGAGCTTCTCGTTGTAGTACTGCGGCATGATCTCGCCCTCGCGCACGATGTTCTTAAGGCGCAGGTCGGCTGGGTCCATGTGCAGCATGTCGGCGAGCTCGTTGACGGCGCTCTCCACGGCAAACTGGCCCTGAGTGGCACCGTAGCCACGATACGCGCCGCCACGGTTGGTATTGGTGTAGACGGCGTCCCAGCTAAAGCGGCTCGCCTTCACGTGGTTGTAGATGGGCAGGCTCTTGTGACCCGAAAGGCCGATCGTCGTGGTAGCGTGCTCGCCGTACGCGCCGGCGTTGGACAGCGTATGCAGGTCGATGGCCGTGATGGTGCCGTCGTTCATGGCGCCCAGCTTAACGGTCATCTGCATCTGGTGGCGCGAATTGCCCGCGGTGATGGTCTCCTCGCGAGTGTAGCAGCAGTAGCTCGGACGGCCGGTTTGCTGGGTGACAAACGCCACGAAGATCTCGCAGCAGCCCGTCTGCTTGGAACCAAAGCCGCCGCCGATGCGCGGCTTAATGACCTGCACCTGCGACTGCGGAATGTCGAGCGACTGCGCGACCATGCGGCGCACGTGGAAGGGCACCTGCGTGGAGGTGGTCACCGAGATGCGTCCAAACGCGTCGGTCGTCGCGAAGGCGCGGAAGGTTTCCATGGGCGCGGTCTGCGTGGCCTGGCTGGTGTAGGTGCGCTCAAAGACGATGTCGCTCTGGGCGAACGCCTCGTCCAAGTCGCCAAAATCGCTGGTACCGCTGCACACCAGGTTGCGAGCGACGTCGCCGCCCTGCGGGAACATAAAGGTCACGTCGCCCTCGGGGTGGACAACGATGTCGTTATCGAGTGCCTGGGTAAAGTCGAGCAGGGGCTCGAGTACCTCGTAGTCGACCTTGATGAGCTTGAGCGCCTTGTCGGCGGCCTCCTCGGTCTCGGCAGCGACGATCGCCACTTCCTCGTTTTGGTAGCGCACGAGGTTCTCGAGGATCAGACGGTCGTAGGGACTCGGCTGCGGATAGCTCTGGCCGGCGATGGTAAAGCGGCGCTTGGGCACGTCCTCGTAGGTGTAGACGCCCACCACGCCAGGCACCTTCAGGGCGCGCGACGTATCGATGGAGCGGATCTTGGCGCGGGCATACGGGCTGCGCTTGAGCTTGACGATCAGGGCGCCGGCGGGAACCAGGTCACCCGTGTAGACGGGACGTCCCTCAAGCAGGGCCTTCGAGTCCTTCTTGGGCTGCTTGTGGGTGATCTGCTTGTAGGAGACACCGTCACAGCTGGTGTCGTTGACCGGCAGCTCGGGCATCTCAAAGCCCACCTGCACGCCGGACTCGTTAAGGAAGCGCACGATGGCGCGCAGCTGGCTCTCGTAGCCGCTGCAGCGGCAGAGGTTGCCGGCGAGCTGGCGCGAGAGTTCCTCGCGCGTGGCGACGAGGCATGGGTCCTCCTTGGCGGCGCGGGCAAGCGCCAGCACGTTCATGATGAGGCCGGGTGCGCAAAAACCGCATTGCTCGGCGCCTTCGGCAGCCATCGCACGGGCCAGTGCCTCGGATTCGGCCTTAAGGCCCTCGAGCGTGGTGATGGTGTGGCCCTCTACACGGGCGGCGGGAACCGAGCAGCTCAGCACCGGGTCGCCGTCAAGCCACACCGTGCACAGACCGCAGTTGGTGGTTTCGCAGGCGCAGCGCACCGACGCACAACCCTGCTCGCGCAGCAGCGCAAAGAGCATGGTGTCGGGGGCAATCTGAACCTTGACCTTGCGGCCGTTGAGCGTAAAGGAAAGATCGATAAGTTTGGCAGCCATTAGCGCACCTCGCTAGAATCGACGCCGGGCACGCGGCGGCAGGAATACTCGTCCGTGGCAAACTTAGGCACTTGCACGGTCTCGAGCTCGCGGGCAAGCGCGGCCGAAAGCTCGATGCCGGCGGCACGACGCACAGCCTGGACGGCAAGCGGGGCCGAGATGCGGCGGCGGTAGTCGGCCGAGCCCCACATATTGGTGCCGTAGCTCAGGGCACGCACGGATGCGGCAAGGGCGCGAAGCTCGTCCTCGGAAGGCTGCTCGCCGGTGAGACCACACGCCTCGCCCTGTAGCAAGGTCGCGCGCAGCGGGCGGGCGCCCACGGTGACGTGCCAGGAGCCGTCCCACCAGGCGGCGGTAACGTTCAGCGAGGGAAAGTCGGTCGCGGCCTTGCGCACGGCCTCGTAGCTCGCACGGTAATCGTGCTTAACGACTACGATGTGCTCGATCACGTCGCGCACGTAACCCATGTTCACGAACTCGGCGAGCGGAACGCGGCCTGCCCCCGTCAGCTCAACATAGGAATCGAGCGCCAGGAAAGCCGAGAGCACGTCCGAGAAGCCAAAGCGGCCGTAGATGCTGCCGCCCACCGTGGCGGTGTTGCGCAGCTGCACGCCCACGATATCGTGGACGGCGAACTCAAAGACATTGTTGACAAGCGCGTTGAGCCCGGCATGACGCTCGAGCTGGCGCAGGGTGCACATGGCACCGATGCGAAACTCGGTCTCGGTCTCCTCGATCTGATCGAGTCCGCAGGCCGAAAGGTCAATCGCCGTCGCCACGCGACGCGAACCCAGGCGCATCCAGATGCCGCCGCCCACAATCTTGTTGTTGCGGTTCTTCTGCAAGAGCTCATAGGCTTCGGCCGCGTTTCCAACACGGACGTAGGTACCGAACTTGAGCACGTTCTCCCCCATCTCTTCACTTGTCCAGTACTTTTAAGTGTACCAAACGAGGAGCCGCACACCGTTTTAGGACAAAATCCACCCACCCATCCATAACTTGCGGTGATATACGGACTGATTAGCCGTTCTGGAACGCAAAACAGTCCGTATATCACCGCAAGTTATGAGGAGTCCTCCGGGATAGAAAAGGCTCCCAGCCAGATAGCTGAGAGCCTTATCACATGCTATATCGAGCGAAGATTTAGCAGACGCCCTGGGCGAGCATGGCGTCGGCGACCTTCAGGAAGCCGGCGATATTGGCACCCATGACGAAGTTGCCCTCCTCGCCGTACTCCTTGGCGGTGTCGTCCACGTTGTGGAACATGCCGCGCATGAGCTGCTCGAGCTTGCCGTCGACCTCCTCGAAGGTCCAGGACAGGTGCTCGGCGTTCTGGCTCATCTCCAGGCCGGACACGAGCACGCCGCCGGCGTTGGCAGCCTTACCGGGCATAAAGGCAACGCCGTTCTCCTGGAAGTAGGTCGTGGCCTCGATGGTCGTAGGCATGTTCGCGCCCTCGCCGACCACCTTGCAGCCGTTGGCGACGAGCGCCTGAGCGTCCTCGAGCAGCAGCGTGTTCTCGCGAGCGCAGGGCAGCGCGATGTCGCAGGGCAGCTGCCAAACGCCACGGCCATCGCCCTCGTGCCACACGGCGTTGGGCTTCTCGTCGACGTACATAGCGAGCGTAACGCCCTTGTCGTGGCCGGAGCGCTTCTTGTTGTAGATGTGCTCGAGCACGGTGTAGTCGATGCCGTCGGGATCCTCGACCCAGCCGTGGGTATCGGAGCAGGCGAGCACCTTGCCGCCGAGCTGGGAGACCTTCTGGACGGCGTAGATGGCGACGTTGCCGGAGCCATGAACGACGACGTTCTTGCCCTCGAAGGAGTCGCCGCGGCTCTTGAGGTACTCGTCCACAAAGTAGACCAGACCGTAACCGGTGGCCTCGGTACGGGCGAGCGAACCGCCAAAGGAGAGGCCCTTGCCGGTGAGGACGCCGGTCCACTCGTTGGTCAGGCGCTTGTACTGACCGAACAGGTAGGCAACCTCGCGGCCGCCAACGCCCAGGTCGCCGGCGGGAACGTCGGTGTTGGGGCCGATGTGGCGATAGAGCTCGGTCATGAAGGACTGGCAGAAGTGCATGATCTCGTTGTTGGACTTGCCCTTGGGGTCAAAGTCGGAGCCGCCCTTGCCGCCGCCCATGGGGAGGGTGGTCAGGCTATTCTTGAGGATCTGCTCCAGGCCCAGGAACTTGAGCATGCCCAGGGTGACCGTCGGGTTAAAGCGCAGGCCGCCCTTGTAGGGTCCAATGGCAGAGTTGAACTCGACGCGGTAGCCGCGGTTGACCTGGACCTTGCCCTGGTCGTCGACCCAGGGGACACGGAACATAACGATGCGCTCGGGCTCGACGAGGCGCTCGAGCAGGGCGGCCTCCTCGTACTCGGGATGGGCGTCGAGCGCCGGCTGGATGGTGCCGAGAATCTCGGTCGCGGCCTGGATGAACTCAGGCTGCTCGGGATAGCGGGCCTTAAGCTCGTCGAGAACTTTCTGCGTGTAGCTCATGCTTCCTCCAATTGATGGAAAAGAAAGGTGTCGTTCGAGGCGCCCCATGCGCCGCGAGCTTTATCGAGTATGGATAATATCGCACTGTTGCAGCAAAGTTTCGCATAAGCCGACGAGCAGATGTTTCGTTTTGATTACGATGCAGGTAGAAGCGTTTTTGAGTGCCCGACGCACAAATCGCGTGTTTCGAAGCTGTTTCGTCCACGTGTTCCAAACCACCACATTGGGCGCCTTTGTGGTGGTGTTTGTGGTTAGAGGACGAGCTGATGGTAGTCGGCGGGGGTTATGCGGCCTTCGGTGGCAGCACGGAAGACGGCGAGCGCATCGCCCGAGAACGGCATGGCCCAGCACAGGCCGCAACCTGCGGTAATGGAGCCGGGCAAAGGCATAATGCGCCCGGGCACACCGGCATCCAGGCACAGCTGCTCGCATTCCATCACATCGAAGGTGCTGTCAAACGATACGATAATCTTGCGCTCGTGGTCGAGGGCATCACCGGACGGGCCTTCGCGGTGTGCCTCGCGATACGCCGCGGCGGCCGCTTCCTCTTCCTCAGTATGTCCACAGCCACCGCAGCCGCAGGTACAGGGCTCGGAACCATCGCAAGTGCAAGGCTCTCCCGTGTCGGGACAAATATCGTGAGACATGGCAACTCCAATCGTCTAGGCGAGTAACTCGGCCGCCGTAAACTCCTCGGGCGTATTGACGTTTTCGAAGCAGAGCGTAGAGCCTGCGACCTTAACGATCTGCGGCTCATCCATATAACCAGCCTGAACGCGATTGATCAGGCAGCGAATGCGCTGGCGGTCGCAGGCGAGCAGCTCTTGAGCAACCGGCGCACACGCGTCACGGCGCCAGACGGCGCAAAGCGGCTCAATCCCCCGCTCCTCGCGCGGCACGCACACATCGAGCGCCTCGGCCTCAACATGATCGGCAAGCGTGCCGATGAGTTCCGGCGAGACAAACGGCATATCGCAGGCGACGATCGCTACGAGCGGCAATCGGGCCGCGGCCAACGAGCTCGCGATGCCGCGCATGGCGCCCGCCGACCCTTCAAGGTCCGCCACCACACGCGGCACCAAGCCGCCAAACGCGCACTCCTCAAGGTAGGCAAGCTCGCTGGGACGCGAAGTCGTCACGACTAACTCGCCGGCAACTGGCGCCAGCCGACCCAGCACGCGCTCGATGAGCGGCTCGCCGCAAAACGCCATGCGCGCCTTATCGCAGCCCATGCGCGAGGACAGCCCGCCCGCCTGGACGACACAAGAAAGATCGGCCCGTCTTACGGTAGTCATACGGCAAAACACCTCCATCGGCACGTTCAAAACCCAACGCACGGGATCAGTTACCGTAGACGGCATGACAGGCGACACGGCGGACCCGCACAAAAACAAAACAGCGCCTTTGCGGCACGCAGCAAGACCGCGAGCACAAAAGCGCTGGTAGCGTATGGCGGGAACGTATGTGAATCGAACACATCCAAGACGTTTTGCACGCCTCGCAACGGTTTTGAGGACCGCGGAGCCCACCGGAGCCCATCCGTTCCCAAGTGCGGCGGTATTTTACCAAACCGAGCAGTCAATCTAGCGCAGGGACCTCAGGCCGCCGGCCTCCTTGTCGAGCACCGTAAAGCGCACGGCATCCAGGTGCTCCAAAATGCTGATGGCACGTTTGCGCGACACGCCCAGGGCCTCGCGCAGCACGCTCGTGGTGGCAGCGCCGCCGGCTGCCTCAATGGCGGCGGCAACAAGCTCGCGCGCATGGGCCTCGGCGGCGGCAGACAAGGCAACGTCGCGCTCGACCTTAACGATCGAGCGGTTGAGCGAAAGCTCGCGCAGGGCTCGCGTCATGGTGTCACGATCGAGCTGCAGTTGCTCGCCCACCTCGGGCAACGTCGGCGCATCGAGGCCAGCTTCGTCCAGCAAGGAAACGATCCGCTCGCAAGCCTCTCGCACCACGCGTGCCGCCGAGGCGGCCGAATGCGGATCGAATACCTCGGCGCCCTCGGCGGCGCACACGCCACGCGAGCGGCCCTCGGCAATCAGAGCCGCGGCAACGCCTTCATCAGCGGCAGGCCACGCAGCATGGGCAACGGCGCCGGGCGTAAAGCCCGTCTCCTTGGGAGCCGCCGCGTGCATGGCGGTCAGGGTCGCCGCCAGTGCATCCATCGCAGCGTCGAGCGCGGAAGAATCTGCATACAGCGAGCCATCCGCGCCAGCAAGCGCGCAAGCAGCGCCCTTCGCCACCAACTCACGCAACGCCGCCTCAGCCTCACCGGCAACAAGATCGAGCGCCTCGGCAACATCAGCCGCCGCAACCGGCAGTACTTGCAGCGCCAGCCACGCATCCACCGCGCCCGAAACATCTCCGGCCTCAAGCGCCGCAAACAGCGCACACTCCCCTTCAGCAAGCTCGCGCGAGCGACGGCAGCGCGAAAGCAGCACGCGCCCGCCGCCGATGAGCATAACGGGCGAATACGACAGCACCACGGCATGGTCTCCGGCACACAGCGGCAGCGGCTCCTCCAGGCGCACCTGCACGGTACGGGTCTCGCCCACCGCCATGGGGGCCTCGCCCTCCAAAAGCATGATGCGGCCGACGACCTCGGCCGTGCCGGCCATCACATGCACACGCGCGCCCGACTCGAGCACGCGCGGCTTGGTGCCCTCGCGGCCCAGGTAGGTGAACGTCATCATAAAGCGCAACGTCTGACCAAAACGGTCCGCCACGCCCAGCATCTCGCCGCGGTCAAGCGCCGCGACACCGTCACCAACCAGGTTGAGCGCCACACGCTGACCAGGCAGCGCGCGCGGCGTATCGCCATGCACCTGAATCCCACGCACGCGACAGACCGTACGCGACGGCAAGGCCATCAGCTCGTCGCCCACCGCAACCGGCGCATCGTGCAGCGTTCCCGTCACGACGGTGCCGACGCCCTTGATCGTAAAGCAGCGGTCGATCGGCAGACGCGGTGCGGCATCGGTGAGCTCGGCACGGGCACGGCAAGCATCCCAGCAGGCACTTACCTGCTCGTCGAGCGTAGCCAGCAGGCCATCGATCCCCTCGCCGGTCTTGGACGACACGGGCACGATCGGCGCGCCTGCAAACACGGTACCTGACAAAAAGTCATCGACATCGAGCTCAGCAAGCTCGGTCATCTCGGCATCGGCCAGGTCGCACATCGTCAGCGCCACCACCATATGCGTGACGCCCAGCAGCTCCAGCACGTGCACGTGCTCGCGCGTCTGCGGCATTACGCCCTCGACGGCCGAAACCACCAGCACGGCCACGTCGATGCCCGTGGCGCCCTGCACCATGGCGCGCAAGTAATGCGCGTGGCCCGGCACGTCGACCAGGCCAACGATCTTGCCACTCGGCAGCGCCAGCTCGCCAAAGCCCAGCTCCACGGTCATACCGCGACGGCGCTCAACCTCCAGACGATCGGGATTCTTGCCAGTCAGTGCCTCGAACAGTGCCGACTTACCATGGTCAACGTGACCCGCCGTGCCAACGATAACGGGACACTCCACCAGCGCTTGAACCTCACTCATCGAGCAATCGCCTTCTTAACGCACGCTACGAGCGTCGATGCCGCCGTCTCGATATCGCGGTCGCCCACGAG
>URPB01000083.1:0-9255 GCA_900549575.1 uncultured Collinsella sp. | reverse complement strand
GGGAGACGGCGAGTTAGCCGGCAGGCCGGCATGTCAATCCTGGTCTAACAGAGCCATACTTTTTGCCTTCGGTCGTCCGCTTGCGAGCTTGCAGCTAGGCGATCGCTCTTCTGTGATTGCGCATGACGCGCTGCTCTTTTGAAAGCACGGCAAGGCCAACGCGAGTGGTTACGCGTCGGCCGCACAGATCGAGCTCCAAATAAGCAGTGCTTTTGCGTCTGTTAATGGTTTTGATAAGGCCTTCGTGGCCCAGCAGCGGACCTGCCGTCACTACGACCTGGTCGCCGTCCTTTAAGGCCTCGCTCATGGGCACTACGCGGTCTCCCCTATGCGTAAAGCCACCAATAAGCTGAACCTCTTCTTTTGCCAGCGGCACAAACCGACCGTCCTGGGATAGCACCCGGGCAAAGTCGTCCATGCGCAGCAGATGCTGTTGCACGGTGCGGGGATCTGCCGTGTCGCAGATAAGATAACCGGGAAAGAGCGGCTTGGTCGTGTTGACCCATTCGCCGTGTACTTTGATCTCGGTTTGAAATTGGGGGTAAAAGAGCTCCTGCATAGCACCAGCCGGCACCACGCGCTCGATGCGCTCGCGCATTACGTCATCGCGACCGTTAATGACCTGGATCACATACCACACGAGCACCACCCCCTTGCTGTCTTACGTGTGGCTCACGGGGTTTGGGTATGGCTTCGCCAGGGCGCTTGTGCGCGAAGGCGCTCCATATTCAAACCCTGAGCCCAGTTAGACAAGCACGTGGCTCTGCCCCACCGTGAACGGTATGTATACAAGCAGCGCTGAGGTCACAGGCACGTATCGCAAGAATGTCTACAACCTCAGCTGGCTGCGTGCGAGCCAGTCAAGTGATTTCATAACTGGACCGCACGCAAACAGCTGAAGGACTGCTGTGGTTTGCCGTAACAATTCATTGCACTGTCTAATACAAACTTATAAGTAACCGCAAAAACAAGTGCAAAATCGTGCATGGCAATCGATATTGGAGCTCGTGGTTTTTCTAACACCGCCGTTACGGCCGGATGCCGATCGACCCTGCGCTTTGTGGCTTGCTGGAGCCGTGAGCACAGTTGAACTCATGTAACGTTAGACATCCTAGCACAAGCTGGTCGCGAAACTGATTTGGGCTGCGTTGGACAACATATCGTTCATTTGACGTGCTTAAGGGGGTTGTTTTGGGATGTTGTTCACGTTGGCGCAGGTTATTGGGGTGCAAGCGGTGATTAGAGACGTTCATGAAGCCCGAATTGACCAGCGAGGCGTGCTGGTAATCGCGTTCGTCTAACAAACTATGTACACACATGGGAAATAAATTGTGCAACTTTTTGTTGGCGTAGGTGGGGTTTGTGGCGTGTGGTGTTTCATATGAAAAAAGGCCTTCGAAATACCGAAGACCTTTGCATTCACGATGGTGGAGACGAGGGGGATCGAACCCCTGACCTCTTGACTGCCAGTCAAGCGCTCTCCCAGCTGAGCTACGCCCCCGTGACGAGGAGATACTATAGGGGAAGTTGGCGCGACGTGCAAGGACTTTTTTGGGTCAGGCTTTAAGTGCCTATTGATATAGGTAAGCGATGGCGGTGCCGGCGTGGACTTGGATCGTGGCTGTTGACCTGACGACGTTGCTGATACCCGTATCGGCCAACAGGCTCAGGGGGCTGTGGTCTAGCTCCCACTCTAGACCGTGTTCGCTTACCTCAGTTTTGGGAGCAATGGCGATGATGGAGAATGTCTTGCCCTCAGCGCCCTCGATGGTCCACGATTCGCCTGTGCGAAGGAAGCGAGCGACCACCTTGTCCTCGACAATCCAGACAGGGGCATCCTCGTAACCCGCGAGCAGCCCCAGTACGGATAGCGCCATATCAGGACGGCCGCCAGTGGCGCAGGTCGCAACCACTTCGGCACCCGGCCAGCGGCGTCGGACGGAATCGAGCGCCAGTGCCAGGTCGGTATAGTCCTTGTAGGGGTCATGACGCTCCACCTCAAATGCTTCGGTGGCATCGACCAGCGCGCGGCCTGCGTCGCTCACCGTGTCGGCATCCCCCACATATACGTCGCAGCTCAAACCGACACCCAGCAGAGCATCCAGGCCGCGGTCCACAGCGATGACGTGGTCGCACTCCCCTGCTAGCCTACGCAACAGATCCGCGCTCGCCACCACGGGCGAGCCGCAGACCACTAATACCTTGCAAGCCACAGCCCCCGCCTAGCCCTCAAACGAAAGCACGCGGGCCAGATCCAGGTCCTCGTAGCTGTCGATAAAGATATCGCAGTTGGCGCGCACATCGTCGCGCTTCATGCGGCCGTGCGGATCATAGATGCCCACGCGCTTAAAGCGCGCGGCGCCAGAGCTCTTAAGGCCAAAGACCGCGTCCTCAAACACCCACGTGCGCTCAAACTTGTGCTCATGGCGCTCCTCCAGGCGGCGCAGCGCCAGCTCGTATACGTCGGGGAACTGTTTGGAACGTCCCGCCTCACCCGTGGTGGTCACAAACTCCATGTACTCATCGAGCCCGGCACCAGCGAGAGCAGACTGCACCAGCTCGGCCGGCGTGGACGTGGCCACGCACATGGCAATGCCCGCCGCCTTCGCCTTCTCTAAAAATGCCAGGAGCCCCTTGCGCGGCGGCACCTTGGAGTAGCCATCGATCAGGATGTCGCTCAGCTCGCGATACAGCTCTTCGCCATTCGCGCCAATGTCCCAGGTGTCGTGGTAGGCCTGGCACTCGTCCTCGAGCGACAAATGCTCAAACTGGGCAAAATCGTCGACCGTTACGTCAACTCCGTGGCGGTGCAATAACTCGGGCTGGGCATAGGCCCAAACGGGGGTGCTATTAACCAGCGTGCCGTCGCAATCGAAAATAAAAGCGACATTGGGAGCGGCGGTCTGGGACATAAATGTACCTTTCGATGTCAAATGGTAAACAACCTGCTAAAAACGTTTTACCAAACGTCAAACCAACAATCAAAAAACCCTTATTGGTAAAACTGTCAAGAGTTTTACCATCGCAATTCTGCCAGTGGTCTAAACATGGCGCTTACCGATTAAACGCCGCCCAAAAACCACTTTCCTTCATAAAAGTAACGTACAGGTGTTATCGTAGTTTCTGCCGAAAGTTCCACCGAGCACGCGAGGTGGAACGAATCATAGAACTATCGCCGTCCCTTCGATTCGTGCAGCCTTGGACCTTTCGCATCTAGTCACCAAGGCAACACGCTGCCGCGTCATGATGGGATCAAACGTGAGCGATACAAAGCTAAAGCCAACGGCTAAAAAGCCCGCAACCCGTAAAGCCGCCCCGCACGCACCGGAGCTCACCAAGGACGATGTCTATCTATTTGGCATCGGCACGTGGGAGCGCAGCTGGGAAAAGATGGGCGCGCACCCCGACACGCAGAACCGTACGCGCGGCTGGCGCTTTTGCGTTTGGGCGCCCGATGTAAAGAGCGTGCATGTCATTGGCGAATTTAACGACTGGGATGAAGAAGCCAACCCTCTGGTGCCCGTGCATACGAGCGCTATTTGGGAAGGCTTTATTCCTGGCGCCGAGCAGGGCCAGCTCTATAAGTACCTCATCGAGACCAACGAGGGCGAAAAGCTCTACAAGGCCGATCCATACGCCTTTAAGGCTGAGTGCCCTCCGGGTACCGCCAGCGTGCTGTGGACCCTCGATGGCTATAAGTGGAACGACGCCGCGTGGCTCAAGCGGCGCGCCGGCCACAACCACATGTCGCAGCCGCTGAACATCTACGAGGTGCATATTGGCTCGTGGAAGCGCCACGGCGACGCGCCGCAGGGCGAGCCGGACGAGCACGGCAACTATCCCGGCCCCATGGATCCCTTCCCCGCGCAGCGCGGCGAGTTTTACACCTACGACGACCTGTCGGTGGAGCTCGTGGACTACGTGCGCGACATGGCCTACACCCACATTGAGGTCATGCCGCTCATGGAGCATCCCTTCGATGGCTCCTGGGGCTACCAGACGACCGGCTACTATGCCGCCACGTCGCGCTACGGCAACCCGCAGCAGCTCATGCACTTTATCGATGCGTGCCACGAGGCGGGCATCGGCGTGATCATGGACTGGGTGCCCGGCGGTTTTTGTGCCGACGCCCACGGCCTTGCCACCTTTAACGGCCATATGCTGTTTGAGCACGAGATTCACCCCAACTGGGGCACGCACAAGTTCGACTTTGCCCGCGGCGAGGTCCGCTCCTTCCTGGTCTCCAACGTGCTGTACTGGCTCGAGAACTTCCACGTGGACGGCATTCGCATGGACGGCGTGTCCAGCATGCTGTACCTCAACTTTGGCATCGACGATCCCGGCCAAAAGAAGTTCAACAAGTACGGTACCGAGGAGGACCTGGACGCCAGCGCGTTTATCCGTCAGGTCAACTGCGCCGTGGAGGCACACTACCCCGACGTGATGATGATGGCCGAGGAGTCCACCGCGTGGCCGCTCGTGACCTATCCGCCGCAGGACGGCGGCCTGGGCTTCCACTACAAGTGGGACATGGGCTGGATGAACGACACCCTGCACTACATGCAGACCGATTTTCCGTGGCGCCCCGGCAACCACGGGCTGCTCACGTTCTCCATCATGTACGCCTTTACCGAGAACTTCATTTGCCCACTGAGCCACGACGAGGTCGTGCACGGTAAGTGCTCGCTGATCGGCCGCATGCCGGGCGACTGGTGGCGCCAGTTTGCCGGCCTGCGCACGCTGGCTTTCTATCAAATGACGCACCCTGGCGCCAAGCTCAACTTCATGGGCAACGAGATCGGTCAGTTTATTGAGTGGCGCTACTACGAGTCCATTCAGTGGTTTTTGACCGAGCAGTACGAGACCCATGCGCACCATCAGGCGTTTATCAAGGCGCTCAATCACCTATACACCGCCGAGCCCGCCCTGTACGAGCGCGGCTACACCGACGACGGCTTTACCTGGATCGATGCGGACAACTCCAAGCAGTCCATCGTGAGCTTTGTGCGTCAGGGCGAGGACGTCGATGACGACCTGGTGATCCTGATCAACTTTGACCCGGCGAGCTACGAGAGCTTCCGTGTGGGCGTGCCGCGCGAGGGCGACTGGGAGGTCATCTTTGACTCCGACCGTCCCGAGTTTGGCGGCAGCGGCTATGCCGGCGAGGAGCCCTACACCTGCTCGAGCGAGCCCTATCCCTGGAACGGGCAGATGGACTCCATCGAGATCAAGGTGCCCGGCCTGGCAGGCGTGGTGCTCAAGCGCCGCGGCCCCAGCAGCTACAAGCCGCCGGTGGTCGAGGCCCCTAAGGCTGCGCCCAAGAAGCGCACGTCCTTGGTGAAGCCCAAGCCTGCGGCTGCTAAGAAGGCTCCGGCTAAGGCGAAGGCTACGACGACCAAGGCCAAGGCCAAGGCTGCCGCAAAGCCCGCTGCTAAGGCCGCAGCCAAGAAACCGGCTGCCAAAAAGGCCGCTACCAAGGCCAAGTCTGCTTCTGTTAAGCCGTCTGCCAAGGATGCGTAACAAAACCGTTACAGCTGTAATTACCCGCCCCGACAGGGCGTAGGATACAAGTCATAACCGTTCCGGGAGAAACATCCCCGGGGGAAAGGAACGTATGAATAAGATCTTCGACAACAAGCAGGAGTTTACCGAGCTCTATCGCGATGCCGTCATGAGCATCAGCGGCAAGAGCGTCGAGGCCGCCAGCGACCTCGACCGCTTTAATGCCCTGGCCAAGCTCGTGGCCGAGAAGGCGCGCACCGTTGCCACCAAGAGCGACGCCTGCGTCACCGCCGAGGGCAAAAAGCGCGTGTACTACTTCTCGATCGAGTTTTTGATCGGCCGACTGCTCGACAACTACTTGCTCAACTTTGGCGTGCGCGACATGGTCGCCGAGGCGCTCGACGACATGGGCTTCGATCTGTCCGTCATCGAGAACCAGGAGCCCGATCCGGCTCTGGGCAACGGTGGCCTGGGCCGTCTGGCCGCATGCTTCCTGGATTCGATGGCAGCCGAGGGCATTGCCGGCTACGGCAACGGCATGCGCTACCGCTACGGCCTGTTTAAGCAGGAGATCGTCAACGGCAGCCAGGTCGAGGCCACCGACGAGTGGCTTACCCACGGCTATCCCTGGGAGGTCCGTCGTCAGGATAAGGCCGTGACCATCAAGTTTGGCGGCCGCGTCGAGGGCTTTGAGGAGGATGGCCGCACGTTTTACCGCACGGTGGACACGCAGGATATCCTGGCCGTCCCTTATGACATCCCCGTCGTGGGCTATGCCGGCGAGACCGTCAACAAGCTGCGCGTCTGGGCTGCCGAGCCGGTCGAGGAGCACTTCGATCTGGAGGCCTTCAACCGAGGCGACTACGCCCTGGCCGATGCCGAGCGCGCCGAGGCCGAGGCCATCAGCGCCATCCTCTACCCCAACGACGCCGGCGAGCACGGTCGTCTGCTGCGCCTGAAGCAGGAGTACTTGTTTGTTTCGGCCGGCATCTACAGCCTGCTCGACACCTTTGAGAAGGAGCACGGCGAGAACTGGGAGCTGCTGCCGCAGTTTGTGGCCATCCACACCAACGACACGCACCCCGCCATGTGCGGCCCCGAGCTCATGCGTATTCTCATCGACGAGAAAAAGCTCGAGTGGGACGACGCCTGGAACATCGTGACGCAGGTCGTGAGCTACACCAACCACACTATCCTGCCCGAGGCCTTGGAGAAGTGGCCTATCGGCACGTTCTCCAAGCTCCTCCCCCGCGTGTACCAGATCATCGACGAGATCAGCCGTCGTTGGCACGAGTCGTTCGACACCACGAAGGAGGGCTGGCAGGAGCGTCTGCGCCAGACCGCCATCCTGTGGGACGGCGAGATTCGCATGGCCAACCTGTCTGTGATCTGCAGCCACAGCGTCAACGGCGTGGCCAAGATCCATTCCGACATCATCAAGAACATCGTGCTCAAGGACTTCTATGCCCTGACGCCCGAGAAGTTCAACAACAAGACCAACGGCATCTCGCACCGTCGCTTCTTTGCCGAGGCCAACCCCACCTACGCCAAGCTCGTGACCGAGGCCATTGGCGATGGCTGGCTCAAAGACGCCTTTGAGCTTGAGAAACTCAAGGAGTTTAAGGACGACACCGAGTTCCTGAAGGCCGTGGGTGCCTCCAAGCGCGCCAACAAGGAGCGTCTGGCCGCCTACGTTAAGGCCGAGACCGGTCTGGTCATCGACCCCAACACCGTCTTCGATGTCCAGGTAAAGCGCTTCCACGCCTATAAGCGCCAGCTCATGAACATCATGAAGGTGATGGACATCTACAACCGTCGCATCGCCGATCCTAACTTCCACGTGACGCCGACAACCTTCATCTTTAGCGGCAAGGCTGCCTCGAGCTACACCTTTGCCAAGGAGACCATCCGCCTCATTAACTCCGTGGCCGACGTCATCAACAACGATGCCCGCGTCAACGAGGTCATGAAGGTCTGCTTTATCCCCAACTTCCGTGTGAGCAACGCTCAGCTCATCTACCCAGCCGCCGAGATCTCGGAGCAGATCTCCACGGCCGGCAAGGAGGCCTCGGGCACGTCCAACATGAAGCTCATGATGAACGGCGCCATTACGCTGGGCACCCTCGACGGCGCCAACATCGAGATCGCCGACCTGGCCGGCCGCGAGAACGAGGCCATCTTTGGCCTGACCGCTCCCGAGGTCGAGCAGCTCTGGGCATCCAACAGCTACTTTGCGTGGGATACCCTCAACGGCGACCGCGAGCGTCTGGGCTGCGTGATGGACGAGCTCAAGGACAACACGTTTGCGGGTCTTTCGGGCAACTTCGAGAGCATCTACAACGAGCTCATGAACAACAACGACCCCGACCTAGTCATGGCTGACTTCCGTAGCTACGTGGATGCATGGGAGAACCTCACGGGCAGCTACGGCGACCAGGAGACCTGGAACCGCAAGGCCCTGCTCAACACCGCCTCGAGTGGCTGGTTCTCGTCCGACCGCACCATTCGCGAGTATCGCGACGAGATCTGGCACGCATAAAGCGCGCGAGCTCCCTTTGCCGCACGGCATTACTCGACGTGCGTGACAGTGCGCCGCGCCCGTCGCTAATGGGTTAGGAACATCGATGACAGAAGGAGAAATCGATGAGTAAGAAAGAATGCATCGCGATGCTCCTCGCAGGAGGACAGGGCAGCCGATTGGGGGCACTCACCCAAAAGATCGCCAAGCCGGCGGTTAGCTTTGGTGGCAAGTTCCGCATTATCGACTTTTCGCTGTCCAACTGCTCCAACTCGGGCATCGACACGGTGGGCGTTCTGACGCAGTACCGTCCCTACCTGCTGCATGCCTACGTGGGCTCCGGCGAGGCGTGGGATCTGGACAGCCGCGACGGCGGCGTGTCGATCCTGCCGCCGTACGAGACGCAGACCGGCGGCGCCTGGTATGCGGGCACGGCCGACGCCATTACGCAGAACCTCGACTACATCAAGGCGAACGACCCCAAGTACGTTCTGATTCTTTCGGGCGATCACCTGTATCGCATGGACTACCGCAAGATGCTCAAGACGCACATTGAGAACAACGCCGACCTCACGGTGAGCGTTATGCCCGTGCCGTGGGAGGAGGCCAGCCGCTTTGGCATCCTGACCACCGACCCCGAAGACGGCCGCATCACCAAGTTCACCGAGAAGCCCGAGAAGCCCGATTCGAACCTCGCGTCCATGGGCATCTACATCTTCTCGGCCGACGTGCTGATCGAGGCGCTCGAGGAGGACGCTCTGGACCAGCGCTCGAGCCACGACTTTGGCAAGGACATCATCCCCAAGCTGCTCGGTGAGAACAAGCGCCTGTACAGCTACGAGTTCCACGGCTTCTGGAAGGACGTCGGCACCATCGCCAGCTTCCATGAGACCTCGATGGACCTGCTGGGTAACAACCCCGAGTTCGATCTGTTCGACAAGAACTTCCCCATCATGTCCAACATCACCACGCGTCCGCCGCACTACATTGGCCCTGACGGCCGCCTGGACGACTGCCTGGTCTCCAACGGCTGCAAGATCTACGGCACCGCTCGCCACTCGATCCTTTCGACCGATGTCATCATCGAGGAGCGCGCCGTGGTCGAGGACTCCGTGCTGCTGCCGGGTGCGCACGTTAAGAGCGGCGCGCACATCTGCCGCGCTATTTTGGGCGAGAACTCCACGGTCTGTCTCTTATACACATCTGACGCTGCCGACGAAGAGGATAGTGTAGAT
>URPB01000082.1:0-9355 GCA_900549575.1 uncultured Collinsella sp. | reverse complement strand
GCATGAATACTTAGCGCTCGTAAATCAAGTTACCTGCCAGGTAGGTGGCTTGGACTTTGGTGGCTTGGAGTTCTTGTGGATCGACAGTGAGCGGGTTTTGGTCCAGGACTACAAGGTCGGCATACTTGCCGGGCTCCAAGCTGCCGAGGTTTTGCTCGTCGCCCGCTGCATAGGCGCTGCCCAGGGTGTAGTTGCGCAGGGCTGTTGCTGCATCGATGCGCTCGCTCGGTAACCAGCCGCCCTCGGGCCAGTGGCTTTTGGGATCCTGGCGCGTGATAGCCGTGTAGAGCACGTTCATGCTTGTAACAGCTGTGATGGGGCTATCGGTACCGAAGGCTTGGCGGATGCCGCGCTGCTTATAGGTCGCAAACGGCCACATGATGCGGCTGCGCTCCAGGCCCAGATCGCGCTCGGGGCCGCCCGGGTCGAGTGTAATGTGACAGGGCTGGCTCGAGGCAACGACGTTAAGCTTGCGTAGACGATCGATGTCCTCGGGCAGGAGGTTCTCCAGGTGCTCGAGCGTGTTATGGCCGTGCTGGGGCAGGCCGTACAGTTCGGCGGCCTCCTCAAAGATATCGAGCGCGGCATGGATGGCACCGTCGCCGATGACGTGAATACGCACAGTGTGGCCACGCTCCGCAGCCGCCAGAACCAGCTTACGCATGCGCTCAGCCGGGACCGTCAGACGGCCCTGGTCGCCCGGGAAGCGCGGGTTGGTATAGGGCTCGGTGAGATAGGCCGTGTGTTCGCTCGACACGCCGTCGAAGAACTGCTTAAAGCCTGGCGCCGAAAGCAGCGCGTTGTTCGCGTAACGTATCTGCAGCTCTTCCAAGCGCGATTGGTCATCCAGCAGCGTGGGAAACAAATGGGCTCGGATGCCCAACTTGCCGGCTGCCTGCAGCTTGTCATAGACGTCGTCGCGGATAAAATCGCAGCCCGGCATGGGCATGAGCGACATATCGCATATCGAGGTGATGCCCTGCTCGGCCATACGCCTCATTTGATCGGCGTAAGCGCTTGCGATGCGATCTTCGCCCAGCCACTCAAGGCAGCGCGGTAGCAGCTGCATGGCAGCCGCCTCGTGAGCAATGCCCGTGAGTTCGCCGTTTGCATCCTTGTCGTAACTGCCGCCCGCTGGCGGCTCGCTGTCGCGTGTGACGCCGAGCGCCTCGAGTGCGCGGCTGTTGAGCCAAAGCGTGTGCCCGTCGCCCGAATACATAACGCAGGGACGATCGGGGAATGCCGCATCGAGCGACGCCTTGGTAGGATGCTCGGGCGGGTCCCAACGGTAATCACGCCAGCCCTGCGTCACAACCCAAGCGTCGTCGGGCAGGTCCCGGGAAAACTCGAGCGCGTGCTGCACCAGCGCAGCCTCGGACGTGCCCATATCCATGAGCATGTACGGCGAGGAACCGACCGAGGTATGGAAGAAGTGCAGATGAGCGTCATGGAAACCGGGGCAGACAAACTGCTCGCCGTAGTCGATAACCGACGTAGCGGCAGGAGCGGCGGCGATCACGTCATCGGGCGCACCGACTGCGACGATACGGTCGCCTGCGATGGCAATCGCCAGCTCGCGGGTGGTATCGATGCCGTCTTGCGCGGTAAAGACGTTCTTGGAGCGGATAATCCGATCGATATGTTGCATGGGCATCCCCATCTCTGGCAGGAAATTCAACACCCCCGAGTGTACTCCCCCGCCCTTGTAACAAAACCCCAAGCGGCAAACGGCAACTTTACCAGCCCTAGCGGCAGGTGGCATACTGGAGAGAGCCTGTACGATTTTGCGATCAACCCAGCAAGGAGCAAATCGACCATGACGAAGACCAAGGCACAGCAGATTATGGCGGCGACCGAGGCTCGCGCGGCAGACGATGTCACCGCGGCCATCCGAGATATCGCCACCGAGTTTGAGCCCTACATCATCAAGCAGCGCCGCCACTTCCATAAGCACCCGGAGCTGAGCCTTGCCGAGGAGCGCACGACCTCCGACATCGCCAACCAGCTCGACGCCATGAATATCCCCTACGAGCGTCCGCTCAAGACCGGCTTGGTGGCAACGCTTCGCGGTACCGCGCCGGATGCCTACCGCGAGGACGGCACGCCACGCCGCCGCATCCTGCTGCGCGCCGACATCGACGCCCTGCCCGTCACCGAGCAGACCGGCGAGGAGTTCGCCAGCGTCAACGAGGGCTGCATGCACGCCTGCGGCCACGACTGCCATATCGCCATGATGCTCGGAACGCTGCAAATCCTGCGCCATATGACCGACGACATCCACGGCGAAGTCCGCATCGTATTCCAGCCCAGCGAGGAAAACGGCCAGGGCGCTAAGCTCATGATCGGCACGGGTGTGCTCGACGGCGTCGATGGCGCCTACGCCGCGCACATCTGGAGTGAGGTCGACGCCGGCACCGTGAGCTGCGAGCCCGGTCCGCGCATGGCCAATACCGACTGGTTCCGCATCGACGTCCGCGGCACCTCGTGCCATGGCGCCATGCCCCAGCGAGGTCACGACGCCGTCATGGTTGCCGCCGAGATTGTCAACGCCCTGCAGACCATCGTCTCACGCGAGATCAGCCCCTACGAGCCGGCTGTCATCACCGTCGGCGAGCTGCACGGCGGCACCGCGCGCAACGTTATCGCCGGCACGGCCTACCTCGCCGGCACGGTGCGCACCTATGGCGACAAGACGCACGAGGAAATGCCCGAGCTTATGCGCCGCATCGTGGAGCACACCGCGGCAGCCCTGGGCGCAGAGGCCGAACTTACCGACTACACCATCGCCAACTACAAGGTCGAAAACGACGTCGCCTCGAGCGAGCGTTGTCGTCAGGCCGTGGTCAAGTGCTTGGGCCCCGCGGGCGAAGGCCATTATCGCGGCACGCTTTCGGGCGAGGACTTCTCGGAGTACCTGCGCCGCGTGCCGGGCGTGCTCGCCTTTGTTGGCACGCGCAACCCCCAGATTGGCGCCACGTACGCCCAACATTCTTGCTTCTACAAGATTGACGAGACCGTGCTGGCAAAGGGCTCCATGGTGGCCGCCCAGTATGCTATCGACTTTTTGGCCGAGCCCACGCAAGAGGAGCTCGACGGCCCCACGATCGCCGCGGTTGCCGAGACCAACCCCGACTTGGCCGCCAAGCTGCGCTCTGCCAAGGCCACGGCCGCTGAGGCGCGCGACGCCATGCACGATGCTCGCACCGCCCGCCATGCTGCAATCAAGGGCATCCACGATGCGCGGGCTGCCGCTCGCCACGAGGAAAAGCGCGACGAGTAGCCGTCACGCCCATCCATAACAGCCTGGCTAAAGCAAAGCGGGGGCGGACGTTATCTCAACGTTCGCCCCCGCTTATGTGTCGACCGTTTTTCTAGCGCGTCCTCCGTCACGCCAGGTAAGAGCGAAGGATGGTGAGCCAGCGTGGGGGTTCGAGGTGGATGATATCGTCGGGAACTCCGGCGGGCGCATAGCCGCCAAAGAGCAGACCGGCATCTGCCGGATTGATGAGGCGCACGATCCATACGACGACGACCAGCACGCACAACACGGTGACCGCAATGTCGATACCACGCTTTAGCTTGCTCGATGCCACCTCCTCGCGCACGAACGCGAGCACAAACGCAATCGGCACCACCCAAAACAGCGGATGGTAGGCAAAGGCAGCCGCATAATCGAGGCGCAGCGCCGCCAGCCACGCCCTCGTCATGCCGCATCCCGGACAAGGAATGCCCGTCATCAATCGAAAAATGCAGCCAATGTCGAGCAGGTAGAGCGCGAGCCAGGCGACAAAGAGCGCGCCGGTGCAAAAAAGGGCGCGGCGAAGGAGCTCTGCCGTGCCCCTATGTCCCTGGAAGCTGTTCACGCCGCCCTTATTGTTAGGCACGAGCGCCAAGGCGAGTGTTGTAAGCCGTTGCCATGGCATTGGTATTATTGATGACGATGTTCATAGCGAAGATGGGACCAAGGCCGCACAGGAGCGCGCCGAAGATCTGCCACAGAAGAACGGTGGTGCCGTTTTCCTGGAACACCAGGCCGTAGCGAGGAGCGTTGGCCTGCAGGCGGTTGCCAATCTTGTAATACCAGTAGTACGCGTAGAAGCCGCAGGTCACAAACGATAGAAGGATGAATTCCGCCAGACCCGGCGTGTAATCGCCGTCATCCTGACACAACGTGTTGACGTCGCGTGCCAAGCAATACAGGAAGTAGAACGAATAGATACCGCAGGTCACAAGAGAGAGCAGCAGCCAGCCGATCAGGCTGCGGTCAGCCTTAATGGGGTCATAGCCCATCGGAGCGGATGCGGACTGTTGGGCGTATTGACCGGTGTACTGCTGCTGAGGCTGGGGCGCGGGCTGAATAGCCTGGGCCGGAGCGGGCTGGGGCTGCGGGGCCGCAGCGGCAGAAGCGGCACCAACGGCGGATCCGCAAACAGGGCAGAATTTGGCATCATCCGAAATGGGAGAACCACAAGTGGGACAGAACATGAGCCTCTCCTTTTCCTAAGGCGTCGCACGCCTTCAAACCTTACACGTCTACGTTCTCAACAATAGCCGCGACGTTGTTGCGCAACATTGACCAATTTCCGAGAAATTTTGCTGCAACCGTTTTCCCAGGCATTTTCTTGCTTTCGCAGTAGAAAAAGGCACCCCGGGCTCAGTTGCCCAGGGCGCCTCGACCGGCTATTCGGTTTGATTGTTTTCGGCAGCAGGATTATCGCCCGGCTCATCCGCCGGCGTGGCAACGGCATCCCAATCGGGCTCCGCAGGCGTCGCCTCGGACGCCGGTGCGGGGACAGGAGCAGGTGCCGGGGCAGGGGCAGGCGCGGGTGCCGGGGCAGGTGCAGGCGCGGGCGCCGGGGCAGGCGCAGCACCAGTGGCTGCCGTGGGATTGAATCCCGCAGGAGCAGGCTTCTTCTCACCCGGGAGCACAAAAGTCAAAACGTCGTCCTTGTCCTCATCGGCCCATTCGCTTGCATAACGTGCAGCCCAATAGCCAACGGCACGGTGCTTGAGCATCTTGCCAAAGACCGTAAGGAACACCGTGACGAATGCAATCAGCACCAGGAACAATACGAGCGTGACACCACCGGCGGTAACAATCGCCTCGATACCCGTGGGGCGATAGTAATAGCCGTACGCGCCAATTCCGGCGATGGCACCAAAGACAGCTGTCAAGATCCACGTAATGGCGTTGGAAACCAGGCCCGTCAAAAACTCGGGAAGGAACGAAGCACAGAACAGCTTGGTCTTGTTGTGCTTAAAGGCCGCCCAGACCTTATCGAGCGAAAACGCGCTCTCGACGCGCCCGGTCACCGCAAAGTGCATCACGGCAATGTCGGCGAACATCTTAAAGAAGACACCCAGAATCGCCGAGGCAAGTAGCGGCAGGACAAGCAGGCCAAGCGAGCCAAACAGCGCAGCTTCGAGCGCATAAGAGCCGTAATACGAATACGAGCCTGCGGCGCCAATTACCGCGCCCTCCACCAGCGAAAGCACTACACCGATAACGGGAATGGCAGCGATAACCTCGAGCGCGACCGAGATAACGCTCGAAAAGACTCCGAGACCAAACGACGTGGAACGCATGAGTGGACGGTCCATGCCGTCATCGACCTTGAGCGACAGATCGCGGCCCCACTCGATACCGAAGCCGGAACCGCACACACTCGCAATGCAAGCTGCCAAAAAGCCGATGGCAGCCGCAATGCCGCCAATAACGGGAATAAACAACACGAGCACCGACACAACGCAAATCAGCGCCGGCAAAAACGCGATTTGGCATACACGCTGAAGCACGCCCGGAGTCTTAGTCATATCTTGGAACGCCTGAGCCACACAGCCCTTTGGCGCATTCGCCACGGGCGGTTGCGGAACAAACTGCTGGGGCTGAGGCTGTCCCTGGGGAGCGGGGCCAGCGGCACCGGCATTAGGAGCACCACACACGCCGCAGAACTTGTCGTTATCGCCCATGGGGGCGCCACACTGCGAGCAGAACATAGAATCATCCCTTCGTATCTTGAACAAATCACTTGGATCGCAAACGATGTCTTTAGCATCATTATTGCCCAATGTGGGGTCAAATACTCAAAGATGATCGATTTGCAAGATACACGGCGCCAGCAGGCGGTTCGTTGGATACGTCTGTGCTAGTTCGTTCCGCGGAAGCCCTTGCCGACAATCTCGGAGCTGTCGACGATCGTGATAAAGGCACCTGGATCGACCTCGCGCGCATAACGGCGCAGCTGCACGGCCTCGCGACGGCTCAGCACGCTCATGATCACCGTCACGCACTTGCCCGAGAAGGCACCGTAGCCGCGGCTGATGGTCGCCGTGCGGTTGAGATGCTTGACGATAAACTCCTCGACCTTAAGGGGTTCGGAGCAAATGACCGTGCAGACCTTACGAAGATGGATGCTCTCGATGGCTTTGTCGACCACAAGCGTCTTGGCAAACAGGCCGAGCACGCAATACAGACCGACACGCGGGCCATACAAGAAGGCCGCGATGGTCACGATGCCGATATCGACCAGGAGCAGGGCGCGGCCAATCTCGAGCGTGGTGCGGCGCTTGAGGATCATGGCAAGAATGTCCGTGCCACCTGTCGAGGCGCCAATATCAAAGACGATGGCACTGCCGAGCGCCGGCAGAATCACAGCAAAGCACAGATCGAGCCACATATCGCCCGTCAGAGAGACATCGGTCGGAATAAAGAGCTCAAACAGCGAAACATAGGCGGACAGCGCAAACGAGGCGAAGACGCTCCACAGGATTGCCTTGCGCTCCAAAAAGATAAAGCCCAAAACGACGAGAACCGCGTTAATAATCCACATAAAAACGCCGACGGGCAGGGTCGGGAACAGCGTGGACAGAATGACCGACACGCCCGAGGTGCCGCCAAAAGCAAAGTGATTAGGGGTTTTAAACGCAACGATGGCGAAGGCCGTAAGAATCAGGCCCAGATTGAGCTCGGCAAAAAAGCGCGGGAAGCCCGGCTCCTGGCTGCGCTTTTGACCGACACGCTCGCCGCGCTCGATATCGGTGCGATCAACCACGCGCTCCATCGGCACCACGGGAGGACGATGCACCTCCTCGGCAGCACGCGATGCCGCCTCTGCCGCGGCGGCCTCAATCGCCCATGCCTTGCTTTCTGTTTCGTGCTCGTCGGCCATTACGGCAACCCCTCGTTAACAATTTGGAAACAATGCGCCCATTAGGGTAACGCGGAACGCGACGATTGCAACCCCTAGTTAGACGAGCGGTATGCCCACATCGGGGGGGCATACAAATAACGGCCGGCCACGCTTTTGCTTGCGCGGTCGGCCGTTTAACGTTTTCGCAGATAAAGCCTGCCAAAACAAACCTGTCCCTTTTTGGAAGGTTACTCGTGCTGGCTGGTGCGGTGCTCGTACTCCTCGGGGGTGATGACGTCCTCGATGCGCAGGTTGACGCCCGCCACCTCAAGGCCGGTCATCGCGGCAAGGCGCTCGGTGACACGTGCCTTGACATCGTCGAAGATCGCGGGCGCATAGGCGCCGTACTCGATAATGACGGAGATGTTGACGACCACGCGATTGTCATCGGTGACCTCAACCGTCACGCCCTTGGTCAGATTCTCGGCACCAAACTGCTCCTGCACAAAGTGCATAAGGTTACCCTTCATGCCCAGGACGTGCGGCACCTCGCGGGTGGCCATGGCGACGATCTTCTCGATCACACCGTTGGAATAGGTCAGCGAGTCCTCGGACTCGTCCGCTTCCTCGTCCGCCTCCTCGTCGTCCTCATCAGCATCGGACTCGGCCTCGACGAGCGCCTCGTCCTCGAGCGTCACATCCTCGGCCTCGGCAGCGACGGTCTCGTCTGCCTCGAGCTCGGTATCGGCTACATCGACCTTCGTATTAAAAGCCATGGTTCCTCCTTATGCCTGCCGCAGATGCGACAGTCGAATACATATTAGCGGCCGCTAAACAGACGGCCGAAGAAGTTGACGATCCCGTTCTCGCCGTCGCGAATTTGGCCGATCACGGCGCCGATCAGCACGAAGAATGCAATGACGAGCGTGTCCCACAGGCCGAGCGTGAGCACCAACACGGCGAGGATAAAGCCGGCGACGGCACCGAGCGTGGTGTTGGGATGACGCACAGCATAGCTCCAGATGGCAGCGCCCGTACCCTTGATGAGACCCATAGCCTCGTCAAAATCCGCGGCTGCCGCGTCTTGTAACTCGGCTGCCTCTGCTTTGGAATCAACAGGTTCGCTCGCCGGCGCAGCGCTCTGATCAATCGTCAGGCGCGGCGTACGAGCGGTCTTATCTTGATTGGTATCACTCACCGGAAACCTCCACGGTCTGGACGGTAGTCTTGGACGGCAAAAAACGGACGCGCGTGGTCGTACCCGGCGTGCCGAGCATGGTGTCGCAAGCTTCCTCGATGCGCTGCTGCATCGCGGTAGCCAGAGATGCCACGTCCTTATCGTCGAGCGCGATAGCCTCGACCTTAAATCGGACGTGCGAATCGTCGGGGCCTTGGACGCGGGCCTCGACATGCTCGACCATCACGCGGTCGTCGCGCTCGGCAGCAGCCCTGGCACACGAAGAAAGCGCCGCAAGGGTAACCTCGATATTGCGCTCCCCCGCCGGATGCACGCAGGACGGCTCGCGACGAGCAAACATCAGGCGGAAGAAGCTTATCAGCACGCCGATCGCCACAACTCCGCCGCATGCCGTCACGACAATGCGCGGCATGGGGTCGCGCATCAGCAGCATAAAGCGATACGTATACGGCCCCCAAAACTGGCAGACAAGCGTACCCAGCGCCACGATGGCGGCGGCAAGATACACAATCGCTAGGGCTCGTTTGAGTACGCGCACGTGGCGCTCCCTTCAAATCTCGGCTCTCGAAATGCAAAACGGTTCGCATCATTATAAAAGAGCCGGGTCCGGTGCTCTACGCACGCGGATCCGGCTCATCTATTCCACGAGGCTTGCATGCTCGCTTCATTATGCCCAGATATGCACGGCTTAACCCGTGCGGGCGCTACTCCTCCTCGAGGGCAGCGATGACCTCGTCGGTCATGTCCATGGTGCTGTAAACATCCTGGACGTCGTCGAGCTCCTCAAGACGGTCGATGAGGCGCTGAACCTTCTTGGCGTCGGCGCCGGAGACCTCGGTCGGGGTGGTCGGGACCATGGTGGTCTCGGAGCCCTTGACCTGGACGCCCTGCTCCTCGAGCGCCTTGGAGACAGCCATGACCTCGTTGGCAGTAGTCCAGACGATCCACTCCTCGCCGGCGTCCTCGTAGTCCTCGCCGCCGGCCTCGGCGATGGCCATCATGAACTCATCCTCGTCACCGGCAGCAC
>URPB01000081.1:0-9412 GCA_900549575.1 uncultured Collinsella sp. | reverse complement strand
AGATCTACACTATCCTCTTCGTCGGCAGCGTCAGATGTGTATAAGAGACAGCAGTGCGAGCGCGACCACAGCGACTACTTAGGTTCTTAGGCGCCGAGCGCGGTCTTAGCGGCCGCGAGGGCATCGGCGATACCGGCGGCGTTCTTGCCACCGGCCTGGGCCATGTTGGGACGACCACCACCGCGACCGTCGACCAGGCCCGCGATCTGCTTGATCACGTTGCCGGCGTGGAAACCGGCCTTCACGGCGTCATCGGAGCCGGCGGCGAGCAGGGCCGGGGTGCCTTTCTCGGTCACGCTGGCAACAACGCAGGCGACAGGGCCGGCGACCTTCTGGTGCACGGTATCCCAAACGTTGCGAAGGTCCGCGGCCTCGAGACCCTGAAGCTCAGCGACGACGAGCTTGTAGCCATTCAGCTCGACAGCGCCGTCGATGGAGCTGGAGATCGCATCGGAGGAGCCGCCGGTGAGCGCCTTCTTGAGCTTGTTGGACGTCTCGCGCAGCTCGGCCTGCAGATTCTCCACGCGGGCGGGAACCTCGTCGACGCGGCACTTGAGCGCAGCAGCGGCGGCGTCAACGAGCGCCAGGCGGTCGGCCATGTAATCGAGAGCGCCCTTGGAGGTCACGGCCTCGATACGGCGGACATTCGAACCCGTGGAGGACTCGGAGATGATCTTGAACAGACCGATCTCGGCGGTGTTGGCGGCATGTGTACCACCACAGAGCTCGCGGGAGAACGGCTGGTCCTCGGCGCCTACGGAGACGACGCGGACGACGTCGCCGTACTTCTCGCCAAAGAGGGCGACAGCACCAGCGGCCTTGGCCTCGTCGATGCCCATAACGCGGGTCACGACCGGCTTGGAAGCGAAAATCTGCTGGTTGACCAGGTCCTCGACAGCCTTGAGCTGCTCGGAAGACAGGGCCTCGAAGTGCGTGAAGTCAAAGCGCAGGTGCTCGGGCGTCACCAGCGAGCCGGCCTGGGAGACGTGCTCACCCAGGACCTGCTTAAGCGCGGCGTCGAGCAGGTGGGTGGCGGTGTGGTTGCGGCGCAGGAAGCCACGGCGCTCGGCATCGAGCGCGGCGGTAACAGCGGCACCGACAGTCAGCGTGCCCTCGGCAACGTGCGCGACGTGGGCATACAGGCCGTTGTGGTTCTTGGTGTCGGCAACGGTCAGAACAACGCCCTCGGCGGAAAGCTTGCCGGCATCGCCCTGCTGGCCACCCATCTCGGCATAGAACGGGGTGCGGTCGAGCACAACCTCGACATCCTCGCCGGCGGCAGCAGACTCGACGGACTCGCCGTTGCGCACGATGGCGACAACCTTGGCGCCCTCGATCACATCGTTGTCATAGCCGTCGAACTCGGTCGCTGCGACCTTGTCCGAAAGCTCGACCCACACGTCGTTGAAGCTGCCCCAGGCGTCGCCCTTGGCATTGGCGCGGGCGCGGGCCTTCTGGTCCTCCATGCAGGCAGTGAAGCCGTCCATATCGACGTCGTGGCCAGCGGTGCCGGCGATCTCGACGGTCAGATCGATGGGGAAACCAAAGGTGTCGTGCAGTTTAAAGGCGACATCGCCCGGAAGCACGGCGCCCTCGGCAAGCGCTGCCAGGGCCTCGTCCAGATAGACGCGGCCGTTGTCGAGCGTCGTGGAGAAGCGCTCCTCCTCGGAGGCGACGATACCCTTGACGAGCGCGACATTCTTGAGCAGCTCGGGATAAGCCTCGCCCATCTGAGCGTTAACCTCGTCGATGAACTTGGTCAGGAAGGCGCCCTCGATGCCCAGCAGGCGACCGTGGAACACGGCACGACGGAGCAGGCGGCGAAGGACGTACTCGCGACCCTCGTTACCGGGAAGGATGCCGTCCGAGATCATAAAGTCGACGGCACGGGAGTGGTCGGCGATGATACGCAGGGAGCGGCTGGCGCCAGAGTAATCGTCGGCGTCATAGGTCTTGCCGCTAATCTTCTCGCCCAGCTTGATGAGGTGCTGCATCAGATCGCCGTCGTAGTTGGCGGTCTTGTGCTGCATGATGGCGGCCATGCGCTCCAGGCCCATGCCCGTATCGAGGTTGCGGTGCGGCAGCTCCGGCAAGGAGCCGTCCTCCTGGCGGTCGTACTGGGTAAAGACGAGGTTCCAGAACTCCAGGAAGCGGTCGCAGTCGCAGCCAGGCTTGCAGTCGGGGCTGCCGCAGCCGACCTCCTCGCCCATGTCAAAGTAGATCTCTGAGCACGGACCGCAGGGACCGGTGGGGCCAGCGGCCCAGAAGTTATCGTCCTCGCCCAGGCGGGAGATGTGGTCCTCAGCAACGCCCAGAGAACGCCACACGTCGTGGGTCTCGTCGTCCTCGGTAAAGACGGTGAAGTACAGGCGGTCGAGCGGCAGCTTGAACTCCTTGGTGATGAGCTCAAAGGCCCAGGCGCAAGCCTGCTCCTTGGAGACGCCGCCAAAAGAGAAGTCGCCGAGCATCTCGAAGAAGGACAGGTGACGGCCGTCCTCGCCGATGCAATCGATGTCGTTGGTGCGGACGCACTTCTGGCAGGAAATCGCGCCGATCTCCTTCATGGTCTTCTTGCCCTGGTAGTACTCCTTAAACTGGTTCATGCCGGCGTTGGCAAGCAGTAGCGAAGGATCGTCGGGAACAAGAGACGAAGAAGGATAGAGCTTAAGACCGCGCTCCTCAAAGAAGTTGAGGAACTTGGAGCGAATCTCGGCCGTAGTCATTGACGGGTAGTCAGCACTCATAGAGGGAATCTCCTCGGTTTCACATCGAAACAGTTCAAACGTAACGATATTACCATCCCGCCGCGCCTGTGCAAAAAAGAGGGCCGGCACAATGCCGGCCCTTCAGCGAAATTGCATGTTAGCGCGTATGAATATTAATCCGAATTACCCCGCTAGTTGTCATCATCGTCCATGGAGCCGTCGATGCCGGTATTGGTATCGACGTCCGAGTTGGAATCATCGTCTTTGGCGAAGGGGTTCTTGAAGAAGCCCGTGGCATCGGGTTGCAGGCCCGAGAGCTTAATCCAGGGATTATCGAGCTCGGGCTTGGGCATGGCCTTGGCCTCGGGCGCAGTCTCGTTACCGATGAGCTCGGACTCATAGATGAAGGTGTCGTCGCCGAGCGCATCGTAGGCGGCGACCGGATTGCCATCGGCATCGCGGTACGGCGTGCCCTTAAACACGGCTCCGTCATAGGCCACAAGCTGACGGCCGGTCTCATTCTCGAAGTAGTACACGAAGATGCCCTTGAGGGCCGCACAAAGCGGGATGGCAATAATCATGCCGATGGGTCCCATGAGTGCCGAACCAATAACGAGAGCCGTAAGGCTCATAATGGGATGCACCTGCACTGAGCTCTGCATGACCTTAGGCGAAATCACATTGTCGGTGACGTTTTGCGCGACCATCGTCACGATGAGCGTCCATAACGCCAACATGGGGCTGAACATAAAGCCGAGTACCGTGGCGATTGCCGCGCTCACCCAGGGACCGACGACCGGAACCAAGTGCATGATGCCAGTGAAGATAGCCATGAGCGCCGCATACGGATGGCCGATAATCAGGAAGCCGATAAAGGCGAGGAAACCACCGCAGATGGACGTCACGACCATACCGCGCATGTAGCCGCCGACAGAGCGAGAAAGGATGGCGACCATAAAGCGGTACGAGGTCTCCTTCTCCTGACCGATGATGGTGCAAATCTCGTGATGCATGCGAGGGTAGTCGCAGGCCATCCAGTAGGCAAGCACCAGACCAAGGAAGATCACGAACAACTGCGAGGCCGTATTGGTGATGAGCGGGAACACACCGCGGCCAAGCTCGGCAGCAATCTGAGACACATACTTCGATGCCACGGTAACCAGCGACGAAAGATTATCGTCCAAATACTCCTTGAGCGGCGTGTTATTGAGCGTCTTGGCATGCGAGATCATCTCATTGAGATCGCCACCCGCAACACGAAGCTGCTCGGGCAGGCGGCTCAGGACTTCCATGATCTGACCAAAGAGAATCGGCGACAAGATGCAAACGACACCGACGAGCACGGCAACAACAACAATAAGCGCGATAAGCGAACCGATGCCGCGATTCACGCCATGGTGCTCGAGCCAGTTGGTGATCGGGGACATCACAAAGGCAATGATGGAACCAACAGCGAGAAACTCGATAACCGGCGCCAGGATGCCCATAAGGTTAAAGATGACAGCAGCAATAACAATGCAGCCGACAACAGCCCAAATGCGCAGCGTCAGAATGCGGGTGTCGCGCAGCACGCGATCGGTTTGTTGGGGGTGCTCACTCATGAACGAATCATCACTCCGTCGGGGTCGATCTTGTCCTGAATCTTCTTAAGCGTGCGGCGCAGCAGACGCGAAACCTGCACCTGAGAAATACCCAGCTTCTTGGCGATCTCGATCTGGGTCATGCCCTTCACAAAGCGCAGCTCGATCACCTCGCGCTCGCGCGGCGAGAAATCACGGATGGCTTCCTCGATCACTAGGCGGTCATCGGTAAAGTCGAGCTCGTTGTCGTCGTCGGCGTAACGGTCGAGAATCGAAGGGGCATCGTCGGAATCGGACGCACCAGGAGCCTCGATGGGCACCGAGGTATAGGCCGAAGACGATTCCATAGCCTCGAGGACCTCATCGACAGTCACATCTAGATACTCAGCGATCTCCTCAACCTTGGGCGAACGCTGCAGCTCGTTGGTAAGTTTGTCAGTAGCCTGGTTGACCTTGGCCGAGAGCTCCTGCAGACGACGCGGTACGCGCACGCTCCAGCCCTTGTCGCGGAAATGGCGTTTGATCTCGCCCAGGATAGTGGGTGTCGCAAACGTCGTGAACTCAAGACCGCGCTCGGGATCAAAACGGTCAATAGCCTTGAGCAAACCCAGATAGCCGACCTGCATGAGGTCGTCGAGCGGCTCGCCGCGATTCTTAAATTTGTTGGCAAGAAACCTTACCAGGTTCATATGGGACATGACGAGCTGCTCACGGGCGTCCGGATCACCGGTCTCCTTGTAACGACGAAACAGCTCGCGGGTTTTCTCCTTGTCCCAAGCGGTCTTGCCGCTCCGGGAACGTTCGGTCATATTAGATATCCGCCTTGAGGTCGAGGGAAAGCGTCAGGGGCGCCGCAGTCTTTTCATAGGAGTCGCACACGCTCGCGAGGATGAGCTCGGCATACACCGCAGCCTGGTCGTCTTCATCGACCGTAGCCTGGTCGCCAAAGGTAATAGTCATGCCAACGTGGGTCTCATCGACATCGAATTTGATGGTGATGTCATCGCAGTCGACCGCGGTGCAACCAAAGATGAAAGCCTCCTCGGCGGCCATGCGGATGTCCTCGATGCGATCGACAGACATAGAGCACAGGGCACCAACGTTGGCTGCCGTCATGCGCACAAGGCGAGCGAGACGCGGGTCACCGGCAACGGTCAGCGTGATAGGGCAGGTTGCTTCGCTACTCATCGCAGGACTCCTCAGAGGTCTCGGCGGGCGTATAGGTGTAATACTGAGCCGGCTTGGATACAGACTTCTGACCATCATCGTCGCCCGCGGCGGCCTCGTCCTCGCCAATTAGGACGCGCTCGGTAGGCTGCCCGGCCTCCGCAGCGGCAGCGGCGAGCTTGCGATCGGCTTCGGCTGCAGGAGCCTTCACCTTATTGAAGAGCTTCTGCACAGCACCGGCGGCAGAGTCGGTCACGCTCGACACAGCATTGCTGGCCTCGGCCATGCTGCCCGTAACCTCAGAAATGTCGCGAACCACGGCTTCGACCTCTACGAGATTGGAGGTAAGGGCATCAACTGCCGTCTTGCTCGACTTAAGCAGCGGCTCCATCTGGGCAAGTGCCGGCGTAAGCTCGTCGACAGCGCCGTCGAGTTTTGCCACCACCGGCTGTGCCTCGGCGATGGTGTTATTGAGGTCGTTCACGGTCTTATCGAGCGAGTCGACAACGTTGCGGGTCTTGCGCAGGGTAAGCGCGAGCTCAACAATAGCCCACACGCCGGCAATGGCAAGCACCAGCAGGGCGATTTGAATGGGACTCATACAAGCCTCCCGAAGGAATCGAAATACAGACGCCTTTCATGGTACCCCAAAGAAGGGGAAGATACCCAAAGGGAATGTGCGAGGTGCCAAGGACCTACTTGGGCGCGTTACCGCTACGGTCGCGTTCGCTTTGCTCTACGCGCCACTCTTCCCAGCCGCGGCCCGCAGGCTGCCAGAACGCGCCACGCTCCAGCCCCTCGGGCAAATAGCGCTGATCGACCCAGCCTTCGGGATAATCATGCGGATACTTGTATACACCGTATTCGTCGCTACCTGGGCGATGACGATCGCGCAAATAACTCGGCACCTCACGTAAACCGCTGCTATGAATATCGGCCAACGCCGCGTCAATCGAGGCCTCACATGCGTTTGACTTAGGCGCCAAGCACACATAGAGTGCAGCCTGAGCCAGGTTAATGCGGCACTCGGGATAGCCAATGACCTCGGCAGACTTAAACGCGGCATGCGCCACCAAAAGCGCCTGCGGGTCGGCGTTGCCAACATCCTCAGAAGCCTGAATCATAATACGGCGAGCGATAAACTTGGGATCCTCCCCCGCATCAATCATGCGCGCGAGCCAATAGATCGTGGCATCGGGGTCGCTACCGCGCATGGACTTAATAAACGCACTGATGATGTCGTAGTGCATGTCGCCGTTTTTGTCATACGAAAATCCACGACGCGGGTTGGCGATCTTCACGTCATCCACGGTGATGGGATAGCGCTCCCCCGCCGCGGGCGCTGGCGTTCCCTCGGTATCGGGACGCGTGACGGCAATCTCGCTCGCAAGTTCGAGCGTCGTGAGCGCCGAGCGAGCGTCACCCGCTGCCAGCGTGCAGATGGTCTTAACCGTATCCTCATCGGCCGAGAACTTGCCGTTCAAACCCTGCGGCGCCTCGAGCGCACGCTCGATCAGCGTGGCGATATCCTCGTCTTTAAGATGCTCAAGCTCCACCACGCGACCGCGCGAGAGCAATGCCGAGTTGACCTCGAAGTACGGATTCTCCGTCGTGGCGCCAATCATAATGACGGTACGGTTCTCAACCGCATGCAGCAAGGCATCCTGCTGAGACTTGGAGAAGCGGTGAATCTCGTCGATAAACAGGATGGTGCGGCGGTCGTACGTATTCAGGCGCGTCTTGGCCTCGTCAATCACGCGGCGAAGATCCTTTACGGTACCCGTCACGGCGCTGACCTCGACAAACTCGCTCTTGGTATGGTTGGCGATAATGTGGGCCAGCGTCGTCTTACCCGTACCGGCCGGCCCGTACAGAATCACGCTCGAAAGCACGTCGTGCTCGATCGCGGCACGCAACCATGAGCCCTTACCGACGGCCTTTTGCTGGCCCACGTACTCGTCGAGCGAATTGGGTCGCATGCGCACCGCGAGCGGCGCATGCATAAAAGAACGCTCGCGCGTCGAGGCAGAAAAAAGGTCGTCCATAGCCATCCCGTGCATCAATCAAAAACGTTTTCAACTAACCAGTATACCGAAAGGATACGAACTACCGTTCGTTAATATAGGTACGGTGCGGAAACTTTAGACCAGGGAACAGCTTGCTCGTCAGCTCGCAAAAATAACCGTCCGTCATGCTCGCGATATAATCCACCACGGCTTGATCCTTGTCGTCCTGCCAGGCATAGGTGCGGTCGTAGTAAGAAAGCTGCTGCTCAATGCGCGAAATATGATGCTTGAAGATGTACGAGGACTCGTCACCTTCGTTAATATCCAGCAGGCAACGGTCGTAGAGCTTTTCGAAAGCCTCGCGCAGCTCCGCCTCGGAATCGCCCTCGATACCGCCCTTACTGTAGATCTTCTCGTAGTTCTCGCGCTTGGCTCGACGGATTTCCTCAAACAGGTCCTCGCTCATCTCGATGCGCGGCTTACCATAGCTGTGCTCAACGATATCGATGGAGGCATGCGTGAGGATCCAACTGTTGTAGGCACCGCCCCGGCCATCATCAAAAGCGTCGGGCGAAAGCAGGCCCGCCGCGATCGCATCCTGACGGTCACGACCGACGTAGGCAAGAATATCCGAGATGCGAACGACGCAGCCCTCGAGCGTCATGGGACGCAGATGCTCAATTGCGCTATAGCCCGTGGCAATGCAATTCTCAACCGTCTGGTCAAACTGGTCAAAGGACCTCATGTCCGAGAGCTCAAACACACGCTGCTCGTACTCGCCATTATGGCATAGCACGCCGTCGAGCGTCTGGAGCGACACGTTGCGGCCGTACAGCGCGTCGAGCACGCGGACCGACTGCACGTTATGGAAAAAATAGCGCCCCGTGCGCTCATGATAGATATCGTTGAGGAAGCGCTCGCCGGCATGGCCGAAAGGCGTGTGTCCCAAGTCGTGACCCAGGCCAATCGCCTCGATCAGATCGCAATTGAGCCCCAGGGCGCGACCGATATCGCGCGCAATGCGCGAGACAAGCTGCACGTGCAAACCGCGGCGTGACAGATCGTCATTGCTACGGAAGCTAAAGACCTGCGTTTTACCTGCATAACGGGTATACGCCGGAAGATGAAGTATCTTTTCAGTATCACGCATAAACGCCGGACGCATAAGCGTGCCTTTGTCGGCGGCGCGATCAATACGACGAATGACCTGATCGTCGTTGCAACGATACGGGTTGACATAGCCCGAAGCACGATCGGCGGCAATGCGCTCGACAAGTTCGGGCGACAACGCCGAGGGAATACGGTCCATGCGAGCCTTAATGACGGCCGTTTCTTGATTAGTTGCCATGGCATGCTCCTTAAGAAGGATGCGCAATCGGTTACAAAGTGCAGCCCACGACCTCGATTATGGCAAAAATCGGCACCAAAAACGGGAGCAATGGCAGGGAGCGCGATTTCGTGATGAGGCAGGCAATGGCAAGGCCTAGGAGCGCAGCGGTAAATGCCACGATGCCGCCCATAGGATCGAAGGTGCAAAGCGCGAAGAGCGCCTTGACGTCCCCCATGCCAATGCCCGAAGTTTGGCGAAAACGACGCCAGAGGGACTCAGTCAGCACAAGGGCAAGGTAGACGATGACCGCAAGACCGGCATGGTCAAGCGCCGTGTTAACGCCTTTGTCGAGCCAAACGCCCACTAACGCCGTCACCGCACACGCACCGGCAAGCTCATTGGGAAAACGTCGCTGACGGGCATCAATCGCCGCGCCGGCAAAGATGCAAATCCAAAACGGAATATAAAACATCGTGCACCTCCTCAAGCTGCATCGCAAAAGCAAAAACCACCACAAAGGTGCACTGTCCCCTTTGCGGTGGTTTTGGTGGTGGTTATTTGGCGCCTTGCATGACCTGTCTCTTATACACATCTCCGAGCCCACGAGACAAGAGGCAATCTCGT
>URPB01000080.1:0-9461 GCA_900549575.1 uncultured Collinsella sp. | reverse complement strand
TCGCTATATTACGCTAAAGTGCCCGCAGCACAAGCGACAAATTCAAATTTCTGAAAAGTTTTTTCATTACTTTGTGAAGCGTGGTGCAAATACGCACCATTCCTGCGAAAATACGCTCGACTACTAGTTGATGGTTATAACGTCTGAAACAATCTCGAAACGAAAGGCGCATTTTTATGCAAACTTACGAATCGGACGCCAATATCGGAAACATTAAGATTCTCGCCGTCGATATGGACAAGACGCTGCTGACCGACGAGCGTGTGCTGCCCCAGGGTCTTGATGAGCGCCTGGACAAGCTCGCCGACGCCGGCATCGTATTCTGCCCCGCCAGCGGACGTCCCGCCCCCAAGCTCGAGGAGATGTTCGAGGGCGTCAAGAACCGCCTCGCCTTTTGTCCCGACAACGGAGCGTGCGTGATCTATCGCGGCAGCTATATCTATAAGAGCACTATTGACGTGGAGCTGTATCAGCAGGTCTTGAGCCGTGCCTCGGAGGATCCGCGCGCTGTCCCCGTCCTTTGCTGCTTCGACGAGTTCTACGTGCTTGCCCGCGACCATCAATACCACGACGAGATCAGCGTCTACTACAACACAATCAACTACGTCGACAGCTTTGATGGCATTGATTTCGAGTCCAACAAGATTTCGGTCTTCTTCCCCGGCTACGACGCCGAGCCCGCTTTCCGCGAGACCTATAGTCCCGAGTTCTCGGACAAGCTCTACGTCACCAACGCCGGGCGCGAGTGGATCGACTTTATGAACCTGGGCGTCGACAAGGGCGCCGGCGTCGCGCACCTGTGCGAACACCTGGGCATCGATATCGCCGACGCCGCCGCCGTGGGCGATACGTACAACGACATCCCCATGCTGGAGCGCGTCGGTCACAGCTTTATCGTAGACAATGCCGAGGAGCACATGAACGCGCACGCCAAGTGGCGCATTCCGAGCAACAACGACGGGGGCGTACTGACGCTCATCGACGCTATCTTGGCGGCCCGGTAGCCGTCCCATCGGGCCTGGCCGGGCGGCACAGGATAACTTTTCGCTCGGTCAGGTCCTGCGCAAGACGAAAGCCACATTAAGTGGCTTTCTTTGCGTGCGGAATCTACGAAAAGTTAACCTGTGCCGCCCGGCCAGGCCCTAGGTTTACTTGTTTGCCGCCTAGATGGCGTCTTGAGTGTCTAGATACTTAGGCTGAATTTAATTGAACGAAGGGGGCTCCTTGTTGGCAAGGAGCCCCCTTCTGGTTTGGTTACTTTAGGGTTGTGGGCACTTCCCTATTTGGCGTCGGCCCAGGTTATGCCGGTGCTGGCTTCGGCGATCAACGGTACGCGGAGGTCTACTACGTGCTCCATGACGTCGCGGACCATGGCGGTGAGGCGCTCGACTTCGTCGACGGGGCACTCAAAGTCCAGTTCGTCGTGTACCTGCAGAATCATGTGGGCGGCAAAGCCTTCTTCTTCCAGGCGACGGCTTACGCGGGCCATCGCGATCTTGATGATGTCGGCGGCGGTTCCCTGCATGGGGTGGTTCATGGCCGTGCGCTCGCCAAAGCCGCGAAGTTGCGGGTTTTTGGCCTTGAGCTCCGGAATATGACGACGGCGGCCGTACATGGTCTCGGCGTAGCCCGTCTGCTTGGCGCGCGCCACCACGTTGTCGAGGAACGTGCGCACGCCCGGGTAGGCCTCGTAGTAGCGGTCGATCATGCCACGTGCCTCGGCCATCGAGATATGCAGCGACTGCGACAGACCGTAGGCCTGCTGGCCATACACAATGCCAAAGTTCACGGCCTTGGCGCGACTGCGCAAGTCGGGTGTCACCTCGGACACTGGCACGCCAAATACGCGCGCGGCCGTCTCGGCATGGAAGTCCTCGCCTTCGTTGAAGGCGCGCACCAGATGCTCGTCACCCGAGAGATGCGCCAGCAGACGCAGCTCGATCTGCGAGTAGTCCACCGCCAAAAAGACGCTTCCCTCGCCTGCCGAAAACGCCGTCTTGACGGTACGACCCAGCTCCGAGCGCGTCGGGATGTTCTGCAGGTTCGGGTCGCTCGAGGACAGACGCCCCGTTGCCGTGATGGTCTGGTTGTACGTAGTGTGCACACGGCCGTCACCACGGCGTAGCGGGCCCAACGTGTCCAGATAGGTTGACTTGATCTTGGACTTCTCGCGCCAGTCCAAGATCAGGCGCACGATCTCGTGGTCGCGGGCAAGGTCGCTCAACACCTTGGCGTTGGTCGAATAATAGCCGCGCTTGGTCTTTTTGAGACCCTTGGTCGGAAGACCCATAACGTCAAACAGCACGTGCGAGAGCTGCATGGGGCTGCCGATGTTAAAGGTCTCGTCGCCGGCCAGGTCACGAATGCTGCGCTCGACCTCGGCAATCTGAGTCGTCAGGCCCTCGGACAGACTATGCAGACGGTCGGGGTCTACGAGCATGCCCGCGCGCTCCATCTTGGCAAGCACCGGCACAAGCGGCATCTCGATGCCGTCGAACACGTTGGTGGCGTTCTCACGGGCCATGCGGTCGCGCAGCGGTGCGACCAGCGCCAGCGTTAAGGCCGCCGTGCGAGCGGCGGGCGCGGGGGCGTCCTCGCCGGCACCCTCTGCACCGCGCGCCGCAGGCAGCGCCATCTGTAGATAGGTATCAGCCAGATACGCCTCGTCAAACTCGGAACGGTCGGAATCCAACAGGTAGGCAGCAACCACGGTATCGAAGATGCGCGTGGAATCGACTGCCAGTGGGTCCATGAGCTCGGGCTCAGAGGAATCGATAGGCGAAAGCTCGTGCAGCAGCGCTTTCATATCCGGGCTTGCCACGCGGCCCTCCATAAACAGACGCGCGAGCACGCCAGCGATCACGCCGTGGGCTAAATTGAAGCCCTCGACAGCGGCAGGCGCGCCGCCATCGGCTTCCTCGAGCGCAAAGAGCCCCTTGGACGTCGCCAGCCACAGCGTACGCGTCAGGCCAAAAAGCGCGCCCTCCTCCTTGTCATCGTCCACCACGGCGGCAATCCACTCGCTTGTCTCGATCGCGCGAGCGATCTCGGCAGCAGCGGCAGCAAGTGCCCCAGCATCGCCAGCGGCGGCACGCAAAACGGTGGGAATCTCAAACGTGCTGGCAGCGGCCGCAGCCCCACCCTCGCCGCCAATCAGCGCCAAGAAGCGGTTCTGCATGGCCGTAATGCCGAGCGTGCCGAGCGCCGCGGAGACCTCGTCGGCAGAAAACGCCGGGAAGGACGTCGCCTCAAAGTCGAGCTCGACAGGCGCATCGGTGCGAATGGTTGCGACCTTGCGGCTCAGCAGCGCATCGTCGATATGTGCACGCAGGTTCTCGCCCATCTTGCCCTTGACCTCGTCGGCATGCGCGATGACTTCGTCCAGGCTACCGTACTGCGCGATGAGCGCACTCGCCTTTTTGGGGCCGATGCCCGGTACGCCGGGAATGTTGTCCGACGTATCGCCCTTCAGACCGTAAAAATCGGGTACGAGGGCCGGCGTAATGCCGTGATACAGGTCGTCCACGCTCTCGGGTGTCATGATCGCCACGTCGGACAGGCCCTTGCGAGTCGAGACCACGTTGACGTGCTCGGTCACGAGCTGATACATGTCGCGGTCGCCGGTCACCAGCAACATGTTGCAGCCGGCCTCCTCACCCAGGCGCGCCATGGTTCCCAGGATATCGTCACCTTCCCAGCCCTCAGACTGCAGAATCGGCACGTTGAGCGCGGTAAGCAGCTCCTTGATCATTGGAAACTGTGCGTGCAGATCGGGGTCCATGGGCGGACGCTGTGCCTTATACTGCGGCAGCATCTCCATGCGCACGCGCGGCTTGCCCTTATCAAACGCCACGACCACGCCGTCGGGGTTAAAGGCATCGATCATCTTGAGAAACATGTTCAAAAAGCCAAAAATCGCGTTGGTGGGACGACCGTCCGGCGCGTTCATGGTCGGCGGCACGGCGTGGAAGGCACGGTGCATGAGCGAGTTGCCGTCGATAACGGCAAAGGTGCGGCGCTTATCAGACATATTGAATACCTCGCTTTGGGCTGGGCACGGTTTGCTCACCCCAGTTTACACGCTCCCCGCCCCGCGGCCACCGCACATCAAGCTCCGCCGCCATCTCACGCCCGTGCGTGATACGATGGCTCACGGTACATCAACCAGCACGATCGATCCGAAAGGAGCCTGCGTCATGGAGCGTCCCTGCGCATGGAAAAAGTACACGCCACAGCAAATCGAGGAGCTCGAGGAGCTTTGCCGCGGCTATAAGCAGTTTTTGAGCGAGAACAAGACCGAGCGCCTGTGCGTCAAGACCGGCATCAAGATGGCCGAGGAGGCGGGCTACGTCAATCTGGAGACCGTGATCGCCGAGGGCCGCGCGCTCAAGGCCGGCGACAAGGTGTACGCCGCCAATCACGGCAAGGACCTCATGCTCGTCAACCTGGGCACCGCCCCGCTCGAGCAGGGCTTTAACATCCTGGGCGCCCACGTGGACTCGCCGCGCCTGGACCTTAAGCAGAACCCCGCCTTCGAAGCCGGCGACATGGCCTACCTCGACACGCACTACTACGGTGGCGTCAAGAGCTACCACTGGGTGGCCTCCCCGCTTGCACTCGTGGGCGTCATCTGCAAAAAGGACGGCACCACCGTCGACATCAACATCGGCGACAAGGCCGACGATCCGGTCTTTACCATCTCCGACCTGCTGATCCACCTCTCGAGCGAGCAGATGGCCAAGCCCGCCAAGGACGCCGTCGACGCCGAGATCCTCGACGTGATCGTGGGCGGCCGTCCCGTCAAGTTCGATGAGGACGACAAGGACGCCCCCAAGGAGCCCGTCAAGCAGATGTTCTTGGACATCCTCAAGGAGCAGTACGACGTCGAGGAGGAGGACTTCCTCTCCGCCGAGATCGAGGTCGTGCCCGCCGGTCCCGCCCGTGACATGGGCCTCGACCGCTCCATGATTCTGGGCTATGGCCACGACGATCGCGTCTGCGCTTACCCCTCGATGCTCGCCCAGATCGACGTCGCCAACGTGCAGCGCACGAGCATCACGCTCATCGTCGACAAGGAGGAGATCGGCTCCGTGGGTGCCACCGGTATGACGAGCCGCTTCTTCGAGAACACCGTCGCCGAGATCATGACGCTCGCCGGCGAGGATAGCCCGCTGGCTCTGCGCCGCGCGCTCGCCCGCAGCCGCATGCTCTCCTCCGACGTGTCTGCCGGCTTTGACCCGGGCTATGCCGGCAAGTTCGAGACTAAAAACGCAGCCTTCATGGGTCGCGGCCTGTGCTTCAACAAGTACACGGGCAGCCGCGGCAAGGGCGGCTCCAACGACGCCGATGCCGAGTACGTAGCCCTCGTCCGCGACATCATGGACGAGGCCGGCGTGGACTTCCAGACCTGTGAGCTCGGCCGCGTCAACGCGGGCGGCGGCGGCACCATCGCCTACATCATGGCCAAGTACGGCATGAACGTCATCGACTCCGGCGTTGCCGTCCTGTCCATGCACGCCCTGTGGGAGGTCACTAACAAGGCCGATATCTACGAGGCCTACCGCGGCTACAAGGCCTTCCTCGAGCGCGCCTAACCAACCCCTCGTAAGGCAGACAAACCAGCCCTCATAACTTGCGGTGAAATAGTTCCTAAATAGCCCTTTTAACAGGCAAAACAAGAACTATTCCACCGCAACTTCTTTTTTGGCAGAGGAGAATCCATGCTGCAGGTCATCATTTCGCCCGCCAAGCAGATGCGCGCGGCCCAAGATGCTTTTGAATCCTTGGGCATTCCGCCCTTTGCACACGAGACGGCTCGGCTGCATCGCGCGTTGCTAGATATCGAGCGAAATGAAGGCAGCGGCGGCTTGCAGGCGCTGTGGAACGTAAGCGACAAGCTGCTGGGGCCTTGCCTCGACATCTTGCATGAGTTCGAGCCCATCCTAAAAAACGACGACCTCGACAATCCCGATATCGCCCGTCATGTCTCCCCCGCCGTCATGTCCTACCACGGCATTCAGTACCAGAGCATGGCGCCCGATGTGATGGATTCCACGCAGCTCGCCTGGCTGCAAAGCCACCTGTGGATCCTCTCGGGCCTTTACGGATGCGTTCGCCCCTTTCATGCCGTCGAACCATATCGGCTGGAGATGGGCGCGAAGCTCGCCGTCGACGATGCCTGTGACCTCTATGCGTTTTGGGGCGATAAACTCGCACGGACTATCGCTCCGGCAGGCTCAAACACCACGATCGTCAACCTCGCCAGCGTGGAATATGCCAAAGCTGCTCTGCCCCACCTTGCCGCCGATGTCACGGCCGTCACATGCCTCTTTGGCGAAGGTGTCCGCAACGGCAAGCCCATCCAACGGTCGACCGCCAGCAAAAAGGCGCGTGGCTCCATGGTGCGTTGGATGGCAGAAAACAAGCTCGAGGATGCAAGCGGGCTCACCGCGTTCAACATCGGCTACCGATACACCCCAGAGCTTTCAAACAAAAACACCTTGGTCTTCCTGAACGAGCAGGCCTTGTAGGCCCACCGCTTCTTTTGAAGGTGCTGCCTAGGCACGACACCTATTCTGCTAGACCGTCGGCCTTTGCAATCCCGTTTGTCGAACCGTCCTGATAGACAATCTTGACGTGCTCAACCTCGGAAACCGCAACACCCGTCGGAGGCTCCAGACGCCATTCCGTCAGGGCGATATCCATGGTCGTGGGCACATCTCCTTGATCTTTGAGCTTCACCGTCAGCGTTTTGAGCGCCGCGTCAAACGTCACGCGTTCGATTTCTTCACCTGGAATGGACCCACCACTCAGCTGCAACTGCACAAACTCATCGCGCGGGTACCAATAATCGCCCGGAATGGCGAGCGTATTGGCATTACCGCCGGTACTCCTCACCGTCATAATCGGTAGGCCATCATCAGCCTCGAACTCCCATACAGCGCCGCCACGACCACCAAACGTCCAGACACAACAGGCAATCACCATCACGACAAGGATCGCAAAACCGATTGCGACCAGCCCATGATGGGCACGGCCCTCCTCGGCCGACACGTCCCACTGTGTCTCTCGATATAGATGCTTGTCTTCCATGTTCGCCTCCCCACAGGCATGCTCATCGCGTCAATCGTACCCATTCGAGCTATACTTGAGCCCACCACATAAACGGGGAGCTTGCAGGACAAGACGGCAGGCTGAGACTGGGCGCGCCCGCCCTGACCCGCAAACCTGATATGGGTAATGCCAACGAAGGGAGCCGTGCCAATGAGCACACAGACCGAGCCCAAGCTCGTCACGCAAATCGACTTCGCCCGCGCCGGGCAGATCACACCGCAGATGAAGGAGGTCGCCGAGCGCGAGCATCGCGACCCCGAGTACATCCGCGAGCGCGTGGCCGACGGCCGCATCGCCATTCCCGCCAACATCGTGCATATCAAAAAGGGCATGCGCGCCTTTGGCGTCGGTGAGGGCCTGTCCACAAAGGTCAACGTGAACCTGGGCATCTCGGGCGACAAGGCCGATGCCGCCGAGGAATGGAAGAAGGTCAAGATCGCCGAGGACTTTGGCGCCGATGCCATCATGGACCTCTCCAACTCGGGCAAGACGCGCCAGTTCCGCCAGCAGCTTAAAATATCGGCCGGCGGCGCGGTCGGCTCCAACTATATGGCGGACATAATCTGCGGCGGGAGCAGGCGGATGCCGATGAAGGTAAGCGCTGGGGGCTTTTTGAGATCATACCACACGCATATCAAATCAAAACTTGTGGAATAGGAGGAGAATCATGTCATATTTTGAAGATGGCAGCTACAGCTGTACGCCTGGCATCGAGCTGATTGCAAAGGTGCTGGCAGGCCGCTGCAAGATGAAGTACACGCGGGCGGCGGTAGGGAGCGGGCAGATTCTGGAGACGGAGAACCCGAAAACCATGACAGGGCCTGCGGGGTACGTCATGGATGCTCAGATCGCCGCGGTCTCGAACCCGGTAAACGGGGAGTGCCAGGTCACGGTACAGATCAACAGCTCGGATGTTGATGAGGGCTTTTATGCAACCGGCATCATGCTTTACGCGGAAGATCCGGATGACGGGGATGTCCCGTATACCTACCTTGTTCTGGAAAACGGACCGGAATGGATCAGACCTTCCGGCTCCGCCGTGGGAAAACTGGCGACATTTGATCTGATCGCGGTCGTCGGTGAGGTGGATAAGGTCACCGCAACGATTGATCCGGAGTCCATTGTCACGTATGCAGCTGTCGAACAGATGATTTCGGAGGCTATATCAAAAAGAGATATTACCATTCCGAGCGACGGCTGGGACGTCAGCTCAGACGAGGAGGACGACGTAGGTGAGGGAACCTATTACGTGGACGTGCCGCAGGACGGAGTCACCGAAAATATGGTCCCGGTCATCAGCATCCCGCCATCCGGCATGGATGCAGCGCAGACATGCGGGCTGAGCTCTGTTGCGCGGACGATGGACGGAGCCGTCCGTTTTTATGCAGAGAGCGCGCCGGAAGAGGAGATCGCGGCCTGCCTTGTCCTCCTCGGGGCATCGGGGGTGCCGGAAGAAACAGGTACTCCGGATGAGGAAACAGATCCCGCAGGTGATGAGTCGGGCGGAGAAACAAGTGAACCGAATGAAGATCTGGAGGAGGGAATCTGATGGCATACGGAATAGTTAATGTATCTGGCGGCTCCGGAAAGAAGCTGGAAGAGATAAAAGAAATGGCGCAGAACGCGTATGACAACGCACAGGCGGCGCTGGATGTCGTCACGGCGTTTACCTCCAAAATCGGGGTCACGCCGTCGCAGAATGGCAGCCTCACCTATAACGGACAGGTCCAGACTCCGGCATGGAATAATTATGATGCGTCGACAATGACGATCGGAGGTACCCAGAGCGCGACAGATGCGGGCACATACCAGGTTACATTTACTCCCAAAGAGGGGTATGAGTGGTCTGACGGTACGGAAGGGGCGAAAACGGTGAGCTGGACGATTGAACGCGCCAGCATATCCACGCCGTCACAGAAGGGGTCGCTGACGTACACCGGGAGCGCTCTGACGCCGTCCTGGAACAACTACGACAGTGCGAAGATGACGCTGGGAGGCACCACGTCCGGCACCAACGCCGGCACGTACAACGCCACATTTACTCCGAAATCGAATTACAAATTCAGCGACGGAAGTACAACGGCTAAAACGGTAAGCTGGACCATCGGAAAAGCAGCGGGCAGCCTGTCCCTTAATAAGAGCAGCGTAACACTCAGCGGCGGCACAAAAACCGCGACGGTGACAGCGACAAGGGCCGGAAACGGGGCCATATCGGCATCCTCAAGCAACACCGGAATCGCGACCGTAAGTGTGAGCGGTACAACGATCACCATTACTGCAAAGGCAACCGGAACGGTCACGATCACCGTAAAATGCGCGGCGGGCACAAACCATAATGCGCCGGGCAA
>URPB01000079.1:0-9524 GCA_900549575.1 uncultured Collinsella sp. | reverse complement strand
GTCCAAATCCTTCAGGTCAAGGCCCGCAAAGTCAGCCACGATAAAGTCAAGATCGGACAAAAAGGCCGAATGATCGAGCTCAGCCGAGTCGCCACGCGTCACGGCGAAGCGCATGAGCGAATCCTTGAGCTTGGGCACGTCACCCTCGGCCACGGCGAAAATCATGTCCTTGACGATACCGCGATCGTGACTCGACATGCGTCCGACCATGCCCAAGTCGATAAAGTAAACGATGCCGTCCTTGAGAATAATGTTTCCCGCATGCGGGTCGGCATGGAAAAAGCCGTCGTCGAGCACCTGCGTCGAGTAGTCCTCGACAATCGCGGCACCGATCTTTTCCAAGTCATAGCCCTCGGCCACCAAGCGTTCAGGATCGGCGATCGAAATGCCGTCGACGTAGTCCATAACCACCACGTGCTCGGTGCACAGGTCCAGATAGGATTTAGGGCACGTCACGCCATGAACGCTCTTATGGAACTCGTAGAAGTCGTTGAGGTTTTTGGCCTCGGCCAAAAAGTTGGTCTCCTCGCGAAACGAAGTCCACAACTCCTCGACTACGCCGTGCAGATCAACGAATTGATCGGTGTTGACGAACTTGGAAACGATACGCACCACCGAGCGGATGATATCGATGTCCTGTGCCATAACCTGCTGCGCACCGGGGCGCTGCACCTTGACGGCCACGTCCTCGCCCGTCACCAGACGAGCGCGGTGCACCTGCGCGAGTGATGCGCTACCAAGCGGATTGGGGTCGATCGCATCGAACATCTCCCCCAGGCGCAGGCCGTATTCTTCTTCCAGACAACTGAGTACGACCTCGTACGGCACCGGCTCCACGTCGGACCGCAGACGACGCAGCTCGTCGCAAAAGCGTTGCGGCAGAATCTCGGACCGGTTAGCCAGAATCTGCCCCATCTTAACGAACATGGGGCCGAGTTCCTCGAGCAGGCGGCGCAAACGAACCGGCGTGAGGTTATCCCACACGCGGTACTTTTTGACCAGGCGAACAATCTGCCCGATGCGCTCGCGGCGACCCGCCGGCGTGAGCTGGTATTCCTCATCCGGCGCCATCGCCTCGGGCTCCTCGGGGACCATATCGACAGCGCGCGGCTTCTTGCGAGCGCCCGAGACGGCGGCGTCGACCTCATCGACAACCGCCGCCTCGTCACCCAAGGGATCTAGATTGTTGTAATCGGTGGTGGAATCTGCCATCTGCGCTGCTACTCGACCTCTTCGGTATCCTTCGCATCGTCGGGCTCAACGGACTCGACGGGCACCGAGGTCACGTTGTCCTCGACCGAATCGACGATGTCGCGCACATGGGCCAGGAAGGCCGTGCGCTCGGGAGCGGTCATAACGCGGACGCGGGCAAGGATGAGCTCGTCGAGCACGCGCTGGGCCGCGGTCTCGCCCTGCATGCCCAAGCGCTCGGTCAGATCGGAGATGGTGCCACCGGCCTGCTCGAACATGTCGGACACACTGCGGGCGATATCGGGGGTGGCGGTGTCCTTGCGCACCTGTTCGCCCTTGGTATTAAGGTCGTCGAGGACCTTCTTGCCGCCTTCGACGGCAACGGCGGCAGCGCCAAAGCCAACGTTGATGGCGCCGTTAACAAGCTGATCGAGTTTCATAACCATGGTTGTCTCCAATCACAAACAACTGCATTGGCGTTCTTGTACCCAAGATTGAGTGAAAGCGACAAAGCGTTTTAGCGCTATTCGATCGACGGGAAATCCCTACCTCACGTTGTCGTTCATCGCGAAAGAGTTCTTCATGGCGCAGCTCGTGGTGTAGAGCACCTTACCCAGTAGAGCATCGGTCTCTACGCGAACACGCTCGGCAAAGGCCTCATTGGCGCGTGCAAGTTCGGCAGGTACCTCGGCCTCAGGCAGAGCGGCTACGGCAGCATCGACGTCATGGATCTGCTTGTGGCCCATGCCACCGACCTTCTCCTGATAATCCTCGACCGCGCGACCGCACTCATGGAAGCGGACGTCGGCCAGCGCGCCGATCAGGCGGTTGGCCCAGTAGAAGTTTTCGGACGTCACGCGAGCCTGCGTGTCGGCATAGTACTCGGGCATGGTCTCGACGTTGGCGTACAGCGGAACCAGCGCGTTAAACGAGTTGGAGCCAAAGGCCATCCACTGCACGGCGCGGTAGGCCGGCTGCGCATAGGGGCGCAGCTGCAGCACGGCGAGCTGGCTGTTACGGTTGATGCCGATGGGACGATAGGCGCCGCGTGTGGCGGGCGTACCCTTGCTGCCGTAGCAGTCGTACTCCGTGCCCTGGTAGTGGCTCGAAAGCACGTACTTGATGTCCTCGATGGTCACCTTGCGCTCAGGCACGCGGCTCCAGGGGATGTCATCGCTCTCGGGCGTGTAGTCGGCCTCGGGACCGTCCCACACATCGCTGGGGTTAAGGCAGCGCTGCATATACCAGGCGCGCGGCGTGTTGTAGACGTGGTCGCTGTCGCTGTGCGAGCCAAAGGCCTCGCGCGGGTTGAAGACCGCGGCCGGACCGTCGCCCTCGACGCCCAGCGTCAGGTCCAGATGCCACTCGGCCATCCAGGAGCGCAGGTCGGCGGAGCACATGTGGTCGGCCTGGGCGCCCTCGGCGTCATCCAGGTCAAAGCTATCGATACCCAGCTGGTTGGGCATGGTCACATAAGCGTCATCGGGCACGCGCTTGGCGATCCAGTGGTGACCGCCGATGGTCTCGAGCCACCAGATCTCGTCCACGTCGCTAAAGGCGATGCCGTTGTTCTCGTAGGTGCCATAACGCTCGAGCAGGTCACCCAGAATGCGTACGCCGTCGCGGGCGGATTTGGCATATGGCAGCACCAGGGTCACCATGTCCTCCTCGCCCAGACCGCCGGGCTGCGCCGGAACATAGCCGTCCTCGCCCTCGTTGCCCTTGGCGGGCACGTAGTCGACGAGCGGGTCGGCGCCGCGAACGCGCTCGTTGGTGGTGAGCGTCTCGGTTGCGGACATGCCCACATTGAGCTCGTTGAAACCGGCCTCGGCCCAGATGCCGTGGCCCGGGACAACATCGGGGACGCTCGTGTAGCGCATGGGGTTATCGGGCAGCTCAACGGTCAGGTGACTCAGGACGCTCGTGTAGACGCGCGGCTGCTCGTCGGGATGCACCACGCGCATGCGCTTGGGCTCAAACACCCCGTTGGACGAGTCCTCGTTGCGAGCAACCAACGTCGACCCGTCGTAGCTCGCGTTCTTACCAACCAAAATCGTTGTGCACGGCATGCGCATCCTCCTTGAGCGAAGAAATCAAACGATAACAGTGTATCGCTTCGGCGCAGAAAGGGCGAAACCGCGGCCTCGGCAGCCCTTGTGGTCAAAAGCCTATTTCGATGCGCGCTCGGCCGCCTCGATCACGTGTTTGGCGAGGATCGCCGTCGTCACAGCGCCCACGCCGCCCGGCACGGGCGTGATGGCGTTAACAACCGGCTCCGCAGCATCAAAATCGACGTCCCCGACCAGCTTGCCAGCGGCCTCGTCCCAATTAATGCCAACATCGATGATCGTCTGGTCCTCGCGAATGGCATCCACGCCAATCGTGTGCGCGCGTCCAACGGCGGCAACCACAATGTCGGCAGCACGGCACTCGGCAGCAAGGTCGCGCGTATGCGTATGGCACGTCGTCACGGTCGCATTGCGCGCCGTAAGCATGGCGGCAACAGGACGCCCGATCACCAGCGAGCGCCCGACCACAGCAACCTTAGCTCCATCCAGCTCAACGCCGTAATGATCCAGCAAAGCAAGCACGGCTTCGGCTGTGCAGGGGGCAAAACCCTCGCCGCGCCCCGAAAGCGTGGTGAGCAGCGAAGCCGGCGTCATGGAGTCAACGTCTTTGGCAGGATCGAGTGCCGCGGCAACCGCGTCCTCGTCAAGGCCGGCGGGCAGCGGGCGGAACATCAGGCAGCCATGAACAGACGAATCGGTATTGATGTCCTCGATGGCCGCCAACAGCTCGTCCTGCGAAACATCGGCGGGAAGCAAAACGCGGCGAGCTTCAATGCCAACCTTCTCGCAGCGCTTGAGCGCACCGCGCTCGTAGGATAGGTCGTCCTCGCGTTCACCCACACGCACGATAGCCGACGTCGGAACAACGCCCCGCTCGCGCAGGGCTGCGCAGCGAGCAGCAAGTTCCTCAGTCAACGCGCGGGCGACGGGAGCACCCTTCAGTAGCTCAGCCATGGCTATCCCCTCTTCCTTGCGGCGTCGGCGGCGCGGCGCGCCAGCGCATCGGCGCGCGGCAACCACATGTCGAGCAACTCATCACACGCCGTCTCGAGCTCCTCAGCACGAGCGCGATCCTTCATAGACGTGGTGTTCGCAAAGAGCGTCAAGCTCGCGCCCTGCATAGCAGAACGGCAGAACACGGCGCCGCACGCCACATCGGACAGCAGCTGACGCGAACCCTTGTCGGCCATGTCCTCGAGCAGCGCCAGTGCACGCCCGCAGGCATCCATAATGCGATACGGCGGCAGAGCGGCCACATGCAGCGCATCCTGAATCGCGGTCGCTCGAGCCGGATCGTCACGCGGAATACCGTACGCCGCGGACACCTGCCCATAGGCACGAACGTCCTCGGCAACCAACTCGACAAGCTCCTGGGCCAGCTCATCAGCCTGGGCAAACGCGCGCGTCAGGTCATCCGCGCGATCGGCAAGCGTGGGGTTGGTCGCGCCGTAGCGCGCGACCATCCCGCACAGCGAGGCGCCCAGCGCACCCACAAAGGCGCTCGCGCTGCCGCCGCCGGGCACCGGCTCGCGCGCGGCAAGCGCCTCGGCAAACCCGCGGCAGGTCTTGTCCATCATCTCTTGGCTCATACACATGCACCTTCAAGTCATATACATCGGTCGAGCGGCAACCGCCGACCGACCGCATCGATCACATAATGGTGCTAAGTCTAGCCCATAAGCACATGAGCGTCAGCGCACCTGGCCATCGCGGATTTCTATGGCACACGATAGGCGGCAGCGACACAAACATGGGACACATGGCCCACGTTTCGAGACTCCCGGGCAGCGGCAACTGGGGCATACATATAGGTAAGGAGCCCTATGTTGGGGCAACGCTCGCCACGACACCGGACGACGAATGGAGGAATAACCGCACAGCAAACAAAGGCATCATGTGCATGCGTAACCGCCGCCCCAGCGATCCGCGGCACACGATGTCCCTGGCAGACAAGGAGGACGCCACCATGAAGAAAAAGACCCTATCGATCCTTTCCCTTTGCATCGCCCTCTTTGCCGTGTTTGCCCTTGTCGGCTGCGACGGGAGCGCATCGGGCGGCGGCAGCGCCTCCAAGAGCGAGAGCAAGGAAAAGGTCCCCGTCGCCAAGAAGACCGACTTTATCTGGTTTAAGGTCGAGATGCCCGAGGGCGTCGGCGTAAGCGACTCCGCCGGCAAGAATGCCGACAGGGTTCAGCTCACCTTCCCCGAAGACGAGAACGCCTCGGCCGATCGCTTTATCCCCGTTTGGAAAAAAGCGCTGACGGCCGAGGAATCCCACGCCGACCAGGCGGAAAAGAAGGGGGATACGTTCCAGTGGAAGGATGGCGGGTCCGTCGAGTATAACGGCAGGACGTGGCTCGTCGGAACATACGAGGACAACAGCGGCATCTCAACCATGCTTTTTACCGACGTTGAGCCGGGAAGCGCCTACGTCCTCATCTCGAACTTCGACCAGCACAAGAAAGAAGCCGAGACACTCCTCAACTCCATCGAGTTCCCCGACGACATGAAGAAAGCAGTTGACGAGGCACGCGAAGTCGAGATTTCGAGCATCGAGATCAAGTAACGGGGCACCCGCACGTGCCTATGCGCACCCGCGCACATGCGCTCCATTAAAACAACGGGCGCCCAACCCGGGGAGGGCCGACGACATCGGCCCTCCCCTCTTTTGTGCCCGCGTATATTGCCACTTGTCGGCGCAAATCCTGCCCCCAGAATGGGACACATGGCCCACCCGAACGAGCCGCTCGCGCGTACAGTAAAGACAGGTAATCCATGGGCGGTTACAGATCGAGGAGGACACGACCATGAAAAAGAAGGCCTTTGCGATTCTCACCCTCTGCATCAGTCTCTTTGCCGCAGTTGCCCTGGTGGGCTGCGGTGGCAGCGGCGGCGCTACCGGAAGTGGCGGTGGCGGCGGAGCAGAAAAACCAGCCGTGGATATGAGGACCGACTTCATTTGGTTTAAGGTCGAAGTCCCCGAGGGCGTCGAGATCACCGACGTTGCCGGCGATACCGCCGACAGGGCCCAGTTTAAGTTCACCGAGAGCGAGCATGCCAGCGACCGCTTCATCCCCGTCTTCGATCCTGACAAGAACGCCGATGAACTGTTTGACTACGAGGCAAAGTGGAAGGCCAACTCCGGATGGACCGAGAGCGATCCCGTTAAGTACAACGGCAAGACCTGGCGCAGCGCCTACTTTACGCACTCGGGCGGCGTGACGACCGAGTACTTCACTGACGTTGACGGCGGCAGTGTGTACGTACGTATCGACAATGTCGAGGAGCACAAGGACGCCGTCGAGACCATGATGGAGTCTCTGGAATTTGCCGACGACATCGCCAAGGCCAAGACCGAGGCCATGGACGTTAAGCTCGAGGATATCGAGATTAAACGCTAAGCGACTGGCGAGAGCAGCGGGAAACACGGGCGCAGCGTAAACAAGCGACGGTATCCCAGCGCTTCGTACCAAGGGAGGGCCGGTAAACCGACCCTCCTTTTCTTATGCCGGTAGCCGACGAACGCGAGGACGCCGGACGCCGGAACCGCCCCAAATGTGGCAACAGTACGAACACGACAAACACCCCAACGCGTCCACCCGCCGATTTATTGCGCCGCGCAGACAATTAAACCGGCGTCTTTAAACATCTGGGCAGTATAGTGACCAAAACTATCGCATAACCGCACTCTGCGAATGGAGAAGTTATGACCGAACACCACGCCATCAGCCGTCGAGCATTCACGTTGGGCCTTGGACTTGCAGCGTTGTCGCCACTTGCAAGCCTGCCCGAAACCGCAGTACCGGGCATTCCCCTGCGCGCGGCATTTGCAGAAGACACGCCCACATCGGCGGTCAACCTCGACAAGTTCGTCATTCGCCTTCGCCCCGCGGGCTATTTTCGCACCGCGAGCGTCAACCAAGACGGCAACGTTCGCGGCAACGTCTGCCACCTGTTTAACGACGGCACGTCCAGCAAGCTCATCCTTGAGAACGTAACGACCAAGAATGACGATACAAACTGGTATGCTATCCGCACCTTGCTCAATTTCGAAGAGCATAAAAAGACGGGCTACAGCATTTGGTCGGTCGACGACGACTCGGACAAAGATGGAAAGGTCATCCACGTATGGGGCGGCGAGTATGACAACAAGCCCAGCCGCGCTTTTGCGTTCGAACGTCAATCAAACGGAACCTATATCATTCGAGACCGCACGGTCGAGAAAGAAACCGAGAAAAAAGACATTAAGTACCTGGCAATAGAATCGGACGGCAAAGACCAGGACAACAATAAGATCTGCCATAAGAGTAAGAGCATTCCGTGGGAGCTAGAACTTGTCGGTTACGACATGGGCAAGATCAATACCACAGTTAGAAGTATCGACTGGACCACGTATAGCAGCTACGTCGACGGACCATGCTGGATGAAATACGTCGACGACAACAAGTACCTCGACGAGCTGAGTATCCCGGGCACGCATGATTCGGGCACCTGCAGCGTGGACAACGACACCGAGCCCCAATCCTCACAAGCAAAGTGCCAGCAGGATTACATCCCGACGCAGTTGCTCGAAGGCATTCGCTATTTTGATATCCGACTCGGAAGGAACGACGAGAACGGCGACCCCGGTATCGACCATGGAAGATGCTACCTGCTCAAAAAAGACGGGGGCTTTATGCATCTCTCCGATGTCATCGGTTACTTCAAAACATTTTTGAACGAAAACCCGTCAGAAACGCTCATCATGCTTGCGTCACGAGGCAACGACGAGGCTACCGACGAAAGCGTTACGACGGCTTTCGCCAAGGTTATGCACGATAATCCCGATCTGTTCTACACGTCGAGCCGAATCCCCACACTGAACGAGGTGCGCGGAAAGATCGTCCTGCTGCGTCGATTTGTACTCGCCGGCAACAGCGTAAGCAGCCACACGTGGGGCCTCGATCTCACCCAATGGGACAACAAAATCAAGGCGCATTCCGGGCAGTCGATGTGCCTCGTCCAAGACGCGCGAGGCTTTGAGACTACGGGCAATGCGGGCGACAAAGAGCCCTATTGCACCAAGGTATACGCCCAGGACCATTTTGAATGCACCGGAACCGACAAGATTAGCTGGGTCGATATGGCGCTGCGAGAGACGACCAATCTCACGCGCAACAAGGTGGACGTCGAGGACAATGATGGCGCCAAGGTACAAGTCCTGGAACGCTGCTGGTCTATCAACTACACCAGTTGCACGAATTACAAACAAGGAAGCAATCCTTTTACCGCGGCGCGAGTGGTCAACGAGCATCTGTACAAGAGCCAGTACATCAATCCCAGCGGCAGCGATAAAACAAAGTCAGATTGCCTCAAGCACATTGGCATCATCGCATCCGACTTTGTTGATGCGGCACTGGCGCGGAGCATCTACCAGCTCAATTACGCACAGCACAAGCAGACAGCTTCGTACTACCTCCCGACCCGCATGCACATGACATACGGCGACTCGCTGAGCGATGCCTCACTCCAAGATGGCAAGACCGTTGGCGAGGGTCATTTCCGCCTTGTCAACAGCAGCAACGTACTCAACGTGGCGGCTTCGGGCCATGCGTTTGCCATCGAATATGTGGACGTCGACGCCTTGGGCAACGAGACCGTTACGGAGCTGCGGGGCTCCGTGCCCATCGATATCGATCCACGCGCGCTGACGCCCCATTTTGAGGGACTCGAAGGCCTTAAGGCCGGCGAAGACGTGCGCGCCAAGATTGTGGCATCACTCGAGGGCAAGCTCGAAACCGATGCCTGCACGGCCCAGCTCGAGTTTGTGCACGACGCGAACGGCGCTCCGGGAACGGCGATGGCCGAGGGCGAGGCATTTGCCGCGGGGACGTATTGGGTGCGTGCGAAAGGCCTGTTGGGCGACGCGGCGCAAAACTACACGCTTGCCACCGACGGAGCCGCAAGCTTTACTGTGATGACTTCGGGCAACGCGGGCGACACCGGCAGCGACACGGGTTCCAACGCAGGCGGCGCCGACAAGAACGGCAAGAGCAACAAGAGAGACCAGGGCAAGAGCTCGGGCGGAAAGCTCGCCAACACGGGCGACGGCTCTGGCGTTGCCGCCGGGCTCGCTGCCGCCGCCGTGGCGACAACGGTCGCAGGTGCAGCAATGCTTGCCAGAGACCGCGACAATACCGAGGACGTTAACGAATAGGCAAGCCAGTCTTTTGGGCGCATTAACTCAATCGGGGCGCAGAATACCGGTCTGCGCCCCGATTTTTA
>URPB01000078.1:0-9642 GCA_900549575.1 uncultured Collinsella sp. | reverse complement strand
GGGCGGAGCGCAGGTCGTGGCACTGCCGGCACGCTTCGACGGCGTTAAGCTCGCCGACGGTACCTTTGTGAAGGGCGATGACGTCAAAAAGCAGTTTGAGCATGCGTTTAAGGGCAAGGGTACGTCGCTGTGGCTGCCGCCGGAGCTCATGGAGGACGTCTGTGCGACGGGTTCTCCCGCCGAGGCATTTGCCCGCCTACGTAACGACGACCTGCGGCTTTCGCTCGAGGAACGGGCTCGTCTGCTCTATGTTGCCATGACGCGTGCGGGCGAGCTGGTGATCTTGGCGATGGATGCCGGCGTGAGCCGCGGCAAGGTGACGGCGCCGACCTTCGACGTCGAGACCGATCTGACCTACGACGTGCTGCGCCGCATCCTGCCGACCGACGCTCTGGACATGCCGCAGCTCGATGCCGACCGCCTGGTGTTCGACAACTCCCAGTCGGGCGACTACGAGCTCATTTCGCTTTCTGACTTTACCTTTGGCGAGCAAGCGTTTGAGGCCAACGCTTCGCTGGATGCCGAGGGCAGGCTTGTTCGTGGCGATGCCGATGTCGCCGATAATGCTGCGCATTCAGCTGTGCCCGGTCCTGCTGACCCCAAGCCCGATTCGTTTGAGCTTGTGTATCCCCAGGCAGTGGGTGTGCGCATGGGCATCTGTCCGTATCCGATGCGTGATTCGTATAGCTACTCGTCAATCGCCGCGGCGCTCCATGCCGAGGCGGAAGATCGTTCCGCCGAGGCGCGTGTTCCCATGGACGAGGCCGGCGATGATGCGGAGTCGGATGGATCGGAGATGACGGATGCAGACGTGGCCGCCGTTGAGCCTGCCGGCAACCCCATGGCGCTGGGCTCGGCGTTCCATGCCGCCTGCCAGTGGCTGATCGAGATGGGTGCCGATGCGCTGCCCGCTGAGCGTGCCGATGCGCTGGCGCGCCTGTGGTACCTGACGCCGGAGCAGCGTGAACGCTTCGACGTTGCCCTGGACCGCTGGCTCAAGTCGGCTGTTCGCGCCGACCTGCTCGCGTGGCCGTGCATCCGTGCCGAGGTGCCGTTCTTCTCACTGGGCTGCGAGGACGAGGACATTGCCCGCTACGGCGCCTATGCCGAGGGCGCCATCGATGCACTGGCCACCGACCCGGCCGATCCGTCGTGTGCACTGGTCATCGACTACAAGACGGGCGGCACGCCGGACGAGACGCCGGAGCAGCTGCTCGAGAAGCACGCCTTGCAGGCACGTGTCTATTCGGATGTCCTGCACAAGGCGGGCTTTAAGACGGTGACGGTCAAGTTCGTCCGCGTGGAGCAGCCGGATCCAACCATCTTCGTCGAACCCGCCGAGCCCCAAGTAGTCACCTACAACTTCTAGTCCTCAGATAACTTGCGGTGGAATACGGACTGTTTTGACCAAAAAAGCCGCCAAACAGTCCGCATTTCACCGCAACGCATGGGAGAGCCTGGGGCGGTACAATGGCTCGAACGGTTCAAACGAATAAGGAGCCATCATGCAGCTCACCAAAACGCTTAAGGTGACGCCGGAGGAGCTTTTTGACGCTCTGGCGGGGTCCATCATGCAGGATATCGAGAACGCCACGGGCAAGCGTCCCAGCCGCAACAAGCTCAATGGCTATAAGTACGAGAAACGCGCCCAGTCCGCAAAAGGCAAGGCCAAGGGCACGGCGATCAAGGTTAAGATCAAGCACTTTGACTACCCGTGCCTCTATGAGGTCCGTTTTCAGTATGCGGCGGGCATCAATACCATGCGCTATGAGGCTGTACCTGCTGGCGATGGTGCCTGCGAGCTCACCTATACCGAGGATTTTCAGGGTGTGGGTGGCAACACGTCTGGCACGCGCGGCAAGCTCGGCCTCTTCTTCTATGAGCGCAAGCTCAAGAGCCACGCCAACCAGACGATTGATCAAATCGTCAAATACATCGAGGGTGAGCGCCGTGTAAAGGCTAATCCCGCCTTCGCCGATGATGCTGCCGAAAACGCTTCGGATGTATTCCATTGATACCCTGTTCAAAAGCTTTACCGCTCTCCACAGCAACTGTGAACACTTCAGGCTTCGAGTCAGTAGCGAGTGGCCTGACATAATTAGTTGATGGAAGTGCCAAATGAATAAGAATGCCACTGCGCAGCTGCACATCTATTCCGCCTTTTTCGTTCTCGCGGGATTTGTTTTAAATCGGGGAGTGTTTCTACTTTTCCTTGCGGAGAAAGGAATGTCTGTCACGGAAATCGCGCTTTATCAAGCCCTGTTTAACATTGCAACGGTCGTCCTCGAGCTGCCAACAGGGCTGATAGGCGATTTCTTTGGAAAGAAGTTCTCGATTCAAGTGGGCGTGCTGCTGCTTTTCTTCCATACGGCTGGCATGCTGCTGCTCTCAGGCCCCTTTCTCGTCGCGCTTTCCCTTGTTGAGGCACTCGCCTACTCCCTTCAATCGGGATCCGAACAAGCACTTTTATATGAAATTGCCCGAAATGCCGGTCAAGGAGAGCGCTTCCTCACCATCAACGCTCGGCTGCTTGCCGCGCAATCAATCGCGACGGGAGTGGCAATCGTACTTGGATCATTCATTGCCCAAGTATCTTGGAGTGCCCTCTACGTATGCGTTTCCGTTTTCTATCTCCTGCAGCTTTTCCTTCTGTATCCCATTGAGAGAATGGAAACGACCCATTCCAAAAACTCTGGGGAGGAAAGGTTTGACGTAGCCAAGGTCTTCAGACGCGAAACCTGGTGCATTGGAGAATCCGCTTTTGCGGTGTTGCTTCTTCTAATCGGCACAAGCATGCTCGATGGATTCTATGGGAGTTATTACAACTTGAATCAGTTGGTATTCGACGCATTTGATGCTCCCGTCTCCATAATAGGAATCTTTTTCGGTGCATCCTATGCAGTAAATGCGACGGCCTACATTGCAGCAGATTTCTTCTCATCGCGTTTCGGGAAAAGAAATACCATGCTCGGCTCGATGCTAATCGAGGCCGGTCTTTTCATGATTCTTCCGTGGTTCGCTTCAAATCCGCTGTGTTTGTTTGGCCTTAGCATGGTGCTTTGTTTTCTCCCAGAAGTGGTGTACATCACTTCGGAAAACTTAATCCAAGACGCGATAGCGGACGATCTCCGCGCGACGATCCTTTCCGTCGCGTCTCTGGTAAGGGCTCTCTTTTCTGCAATGTTTTTCTCCATATTTGGATATGTGTTGGGGTTATATCCCATTCAGATAGCGCTCGGTGTTATTGGCGCAATCGCGATAGCAATTACCGCCGTTGTTTCATTAAAAATGGTAGGAATACAGATCTCCAAGAATTGATATATCGATTGACGAGCTATCCGAAGCGTCGAGCCTTCTTGATGGACATGACTATTCGTCACAAATCATTCCGCGCATCGCCGGGGTTCCAGCAATACTCGATATATCGGGATGCCCTCATTCCCCTTTTTGAAGGTCCCAAATTAGCTACCCGTGTTGGTTTGGCTAGGTTCGGGTGCTGTCCGTGCCGTGCGGTAAAATCGTTCAGTCAGAACACGAACCCGCATCGGAGCTCATCACATGGCATTCGTCCATCTGCACAACCACACTGTCTTTTCCATGCTCGACGGCGCAACCCGTATCCAGGATATGGTCAATCGCGCCGTAGAGCTGGGCATGCCCGCCGTCGCCATTACCGACCACGGCTACATGTATGGCGTGCCCGACCTGGCGCTGGCCTGCGACGCCGTCAACCACAACACGCCCGAGTACAAAACCTGGAGCCACGACAAGGCCTTCTTGGAAAAGGACCGTCGTGACGAGCTGGTGGAGCCCGATCCCGAGGAAAACCCGCGCGAGCATGCCCAGTATGTGAAGGACATGGCCATGTGGGACGAGAAGGGCAATATCGACGAGCTCAAGCCGCCCCTGGTCATCAAACCCATCTTTGGCTGCGAGGTCTACTTTACGCCGGACGAGACCCTTGCCCGCGACCACAAGCCCGAGCTCTACCACATGATCCTTCTGGCCAAGGACCAGGAGGGCTACGTCAACCTGATGCAGACGGTTTCCGAGGCCGCCGTGCAGGGCTTTTACTACAAGCCCCGCGTGACGCTCGACAACCTGCGCCGCCATGCCAAGGGCATGATCTGCACGAGCGCCTGCATCGCGGGCATCATTCCCAAATACATCGACCGCGGTGACATGGAGGGCGCCATCAAGTGGGCCGAGACCTTCCGCGATACCTTCGAACCCGGCGACTTTTATATCGAGATCCAGGAACACGGCATCACCACCGACAACGGCCTGACCGACGAGCAGATGGACCGCACGCTCATCGATATCGCCAAGCAGGTGGGCGTCAAAGTCATTGCCACCAACGACTTCCACTACCTGCGCCGCGAGGACGCGCCGGTGCAGGACGTCATCATGTGCATTGGCATGAACGCCAAGGTCGACGACCCCAACCGCATGCGCATGACCGGCTCGGAGTTTTATATGAAGACCGAGGAGGAGATGCGGGCGATGTTCCCGTATTGCCCCGAGGCCTGCGACAACACGCTCGAGATCGCCGACAAGTGCTACGTGGAGCTCGACTGGGACTCCATCATCCTGCCGCGCTTCCCGTTGCTCGACCCCGGCGAGACGCACGAGAGCCAGTTCCGCCGCGAGTGCGAGAAGGGTCTGCGCCAGCACTATGGTGACGACTGGGCCACGCGCGAGATCGGTGGCGTCAACATCAAAGAGCGCTTTGAGTACGAATACAAGGTCATCTGCGACAAGGGCTTTGCCGCCTACTTCTTGATCGTCGCCGAGTACGTGCAATGGGCCAAGGACAACGGCATCGGCGTCGGCCCCGGCCGTGGTTCGGCCGCCGGCGCTATCGTCGCCTACGCCATGAACATCACCGCGTTCGACCCGCTCGAGAACGGCCTGATGTTCGAGAGGTTCCTGTCCCCGCAGCGTACCGAGATGCCCGATATCGATATGGACTTCGACGATGAGCGGCGCCTCGAGGTCGTGGAGCACGTTCGCCAGCTCTACGGCCCCGAGAAGGTTACCCACGTCATCACCTACTCGACCATTAAGGCCAAGCAGGCCATCAACGACGCCGCGCGCGTCCTGGACTACCCGGTCTACATGGGCCAGCGCCTGTCCAAGATGGTCTCGAGCGACCCCAAGGTCAAGCTCAAGCAGGTGCTCGACAAACAACCCGGCAAAGAGGATCTGTTTAACCCCGATTTTGCCGAGGCCTATAAAAAGGACGACGACGCTCGCCGCATCATCGACACGGCGCTCTCGATCGAGGGCCTCACCCGTGGCGAGGGCGTGCACGCGTGCGCCGTTCTGATCTGCCGCGACCCCGTCAACGAGCACGTGCCCACCAAGCTCGACACCAAGGGCGGCGTCGAGATTACCCAGTACGAGGGCCATACCGTTGCCGACATGGGCCTGCTCAAGATGGACTTCCTGGGCCTGCGTACGCTGACGGTTATCTCCAAGGCCAAGGCAAACATCAAAAAGAACTTTGGCATCGACATCAAAGAGGAAGAGATTCCCTTTGACGATCCCGAGATCTTTAAGCTCATGGGTTCCGGCCACACCGCCGGCGTCTTCCAGGTCGAGTCTGCCGGCATGACGGCCACGATCAAGAACATGAAGCCCACCGAGTACAAGCACGTCGTAGCATTGATCGCCCTGTACCGCCCGGGCCCGCTGGGCGCCGGCATGGTTTCGTCCTACATCAACCGTATGAACGGCAAGGAGCCGGCCGTCTCCTACGACGACCGCCTGGACGACATCCTGGGCGAAACCTACGGCACCATGGTCTACCAGGAGCAGGTTATGCTCATCTCCGTCGAGATGTGCGGCTTCTCCAAGGGCGAATCGGACTCGCGTATCCGTAAGCCCGTGGCTAAGAAAAAGATTAAGCTGCTCACGTCGACGGTGCTCCACTGGGAGGATGGCTCGGACGAGACCACCTACGACCACTGGATGAATGGCGCTATCAAGAACAACTACACGCGCGAGGTCGCCCAGAAGATTTGGGACGATGTTCTCGAGTTCGCGTCCTACGCCTTTAACAAGTCGCACTCCGCTGGCTACGCCATCTTGGTTATGCAGACGGCGTGGCTCAAGGCGCATTATCCGCACGAGTACATGGCGGCCGTTCTGACGTCCTATACGGGTAAGACCGACAAGATCGTGCACTACGTCTCGGCATGCCGTCACGACGGCATCCCCGTGCTGTCGCCAGATGTCAACGAGTCCGGCACCGAGTTCACGGCTACCAAGGAAGGCGTGCGCTTTGGTCTGGCCGGCATCCGCGGCGTGGGTACCGGCGTGGCGCAGGCGATTATCGCCGAGCGCGAGGCGGGCGGCCCGTTTAAGACGCTGCACGACTTTGTCGAGCGCGTGGACTCGAGCCAGGCCAACCGCCGCGTGATCGAATCGCTGATCAAGGCAGGTGCCTTCGACTCCACGGGCTATCCGCGCCGCCAGATGATGCACTTTGTGGACAAGAACAACCCCGAGAACATCATCGACGCCGCGATAAAGCGCCAGAAGGACCGCGCGAGTGGCCAGACCTCGTTCTTCGACATGTTTGGTGATGTTGAGGGCTCGGGCTTTGAGGTCAGCGTGCCCGATCCGGACGGCCAGGAATGGGACCGCCACCTCAAGCTGAGCCAGGAGAAGGAGGTTCTGGGCATCTATGTCTCGGACCACCCGCTGCGCCCGTTTGAGTATGCGCTCAGCAAAGCGCGCGACTTCTCGTTCTCGCAGATCGATACCGGCTACGAAGTGCAAAACCCCACGGGCGGCACCATCAACCAGGAGATCCCCGAGGGCAAGGCACTGTGGTGGGCCGGCATGGTCTCGAGCGTGTCCAAGCGCGTGACCAAAAACGGCGACCCCATGGGCATCGTTCAGCTCGAGGACATGGAAGGCGAGGCCACCGTCGTGGTGTTCCCCAAGACCTACAAGGAGGCCGAGGGGTACCTGTACGGCGAGGTCGATCCCGAGACCGGCGCACAGCTGTCCGATGCGTTTGTTCGTATTAAGGGCAAACTCGAGCGCTCGGACCGCGGCGACCAGATCATCGCGCAGGAGATCGTGCCGCTGGAGCTCAACGAGGAGAACAACAAGCCCAAGGTGTTTGAGGTCATGGTGCCCAACAGCCGCTTTAGCCAGGGCAATATGGCGCGCCTGGCCACGGTTCTCACCACTAACCCGGGCGGCGACCGCGTGGAGATCTTTATCGAGCAGGTGGACGGGCGTGTGCTGCGCGCCGAGGTACCTGCTAAGGTCAACGCTCGCTCGATTCCGCTGCTGGCCGAGGCCAAGGCCATCGTCGGCAACCAAGGCAGAGTGACGGTTATCTAAAATGATTTTGCCGGGGTAGCTAATTTGGGACGGGGCTATTTTAGCTACCCTTTGGCTGACGGCGAATGAGTCGGGGTCGGAATGCATCTCAACTGACATATGGGGGTAGCTAAAATAGCCCCGTCCCAAATTAGCTACCCTGTGTGGATTGGAGGAAGTGATGGCACAGGGGACGTTTGTGCAGGCGCTCCGGAAAGAGGCGGCGCTGAGCGGCACCTTTATGAAGGGGCGTTCTCTCATGCTCAACGGCGCCGTGCTGTCGATCGAGGACAGCGGCTCGCGCTTCTCCAAAAACGTGACGGTTGAGGGTGCAGTGCGCGGCTCGCGCGGTGACCTGTACAAGACGCATGTGGAACTCGACATGGACGAGCACGAGGTGATCGACTACGACTGCGATTGCCCCGCTGCCTATCGCTACCCCGGCATGTGCAAGCACGCCATCGCCACGGCGCTTGCGTATCTGGACGCCAGCGGCACCGAGCCCGTCGAGGGCCTGCGCACGCCGGTCCGCACGTTTACGGCGGCGCCCAAGCAAGCCGCGCGTCCCGCGTCCGCCGCACCAGCGGTCAACCCTAACTTTCCCTTCCCGGCACCAGTTCCCACGAGCCCGAGCCTCATGAAGGCGCTCTCCGATCTTTCGGACGCGCGCATGGATGAGTTGGCGGGCATGCGCCGCAAGCTCGCCGGTGCCGTTGATCCCGACGCCCCCAAAGCGGCGTTGGAGCCCTCGTTGGTGCCGTACTACAATCCGCTGTTTGCCGACCGCTTTAGCTGGGCGCTCGAGCTTCGTATCCGCTGCGGCTCGGTGTCCTACGTGGTCAAGGACATCGACGGCATGGCCGCCGCCTACGCGCGCGGCGGCACGTTCTCGTACGGCAAAAAGCTCACATTCCTCCATGCGCCCGAGGCCTTTGACGAGGTTTCGGTGCGTCTGCTCGACCTTGTTGTGGCAACGGTTGTGTATCTGAGTGACATCACAAGTTCGCGTTCGGCGTCGTACGATTTTGCACGCAGCGGCTTTGTCGCCGAGCGCCAGCTGCCGCTGTCCGAGCATGACATCGTATACATGCTGGACTTGCTGCGTGGCAGGACCATTTCCTTTGAGCCCGCCTGGTCGCGGGGAACGACGACACATCGTTCCTACGAGGTAGCGGTTGAGTTGTCGCCGGTGGGGGAGGACGAGGCCTCGGCAAAACAACCGCCGCTGCTTGCCGCCAAGATTGCGCCGGCGGCCGGTGGCAGCTACGACCTGCGCCTGCCCGCCGATATGTACTGCTTTGCCTCGGGCGACGTTGCCTATCTGGTCGACGCGCACCGCGCGCGTCGCGCCGATGCGGCGTTTGCCCAGCATGCGGCGCCGTTTCTGTCGCGTCTGCTGCCCTGTCGCACGCCGGTCCATATCGCCGCCGAGCAGGTGGGCGAATTCTGCCGCATGGCACTGCCCGTGCTGCGCGAATACACTGACCTCACCGCTCCTGCCGTGCTCGACACCGTGGCGCCCGAGCCGAGCTTTGCCATGGCAATCGGTGTCGATGACGGGCTTGTGACCTGCAAGATTACGGTTTCCTACGGTGATTGGTCGGGAGATCTCTTTAGCCTGGGCGCTCCGGGCAGTCCCTTCGAAGAGCAGCGCCCGGGCGTGCCGCCGCGCGACGAGATAGCAGAGTTTCGCGTTATGGATACGGCGGCCCTGTATTTCGACTTTTACGAGGGCGGCCTGGCGTTTGAGGAGCGCGACGACGAGAGCCTGTTTCACTTGCTGACCGAGGGCCTGTCTGCCCTGTCCGAGCTGGGCGAGGTCATGCTCAGCGACCGCCTGCGCCAGGTCTCGGTGCGCCCTGCGCCCAAGCTTTCGGTGCGCGCGACCGTCAAGAGCAACCTGCTCGATGTCGAACTGGGCGCGAGCGGTCTTTCGGCGGCAGATCTTGCCATCTATCTGGACTCGTACAAGCGCCACCAGACGTTTGCGCGCCTCACGTCCGGCGACATCGTGCGCCTGGACGAGGGTGCCCGCGCCGCGTTTGGTCTTGCCGAGGACCTGGGCGTCGATGCCGTCGATCTGCTCGACGGCGTGTCGCTTCCCGCGTCGAGTACCCTGTTTGTCGACAGCATGCTCGCGCGCACGCCGGCGCTTGAGGCCGATCGCGACGCTGCATTCCGTCGCACCGTCGAGCGCTTGGATACGCTCGGCAAGATGGATTTTACGGTGCCAGTCTCGCTCAAGGCCACACCTGTCTCTTATACACATCTGACGCTGCCGACGAAGAGGATAGTGTAGAT
>URPB01000077.1:0-9942 GCA_900549575.1 uncultured Collinsella sp. | reverse complement strand
CGAGATTGCCTCTTGTCTCGTGGGCTCGGAGATGTGTATAAGAGACAGATAAAGGGGGAGTTCGCGTGTCTGCAACCATCAAACCCTTCACCGACGAGTTCGAAGAGTATGGCCGCGACGAATCTCGCGCATCGGGCGAAGCATCGAGCATCTCGTTTCCGACAACGGAAGACGAGGTCCGTGCCATTTTGGAAACGCTCCATGCCGAGCGTGTCCCGGTAACGGTTCAGGGCGCCCGAACCGGCCTTGCCGCCGGTGCCGTGCCCCACGGTGGGCATATCCTCAATACTTCCCGTATGAATCGCTACTTGGGCCTTCGCCGCGATGAACAAGGCCAATTTCTGCTGCGCGTGGAGCCGGGCGTTGTGCTCTCGGAGCTGCGTAAGCAGCTGAGCAAGAAGGTACTGCCGACCGCTGGTTGGGACCAGGCATCGCTTGAGGCCTACGAGGAGTTCCAAGAGTCCCCCGAGCAGTTCTTTCCCACCGATCCCACCGAGGCATCTGCCTGTCTGGGCGGCATGGCGGCATGCAACGCCTCAGGCGCCCGCAGCTACGCTTACGGTCCCATGCGCCCGCATATCACGGGACTCCACGTCGCGCTGGCTGATGGCGATTTGCTTGAGCTTCAGCGCGGCGAGGCTTTTGCCCAGGACCGCCACCTGTCGCTCGTGACGGCAGCGGGCCGTACGCTCGAGCTCGATCTTCCCGGCTATACCATGCCCGAGACAAAAAATGCCTCAGGCTATTTCGTTGCGGACGATATGGACGCCATCGACCTCTTTATCGGCGCGTGCGGCACGCTCGGCGTCATTACCGAGCTCGAGATCGCCCTGCAGGCGGCACCTTCGGTCGTATGGGGTGTGAGTTGCTTTTTCGATAGCGAGGACAAGGCGGTGTCCTTTACCGATTCCGTGCGCCCTGTCCTGTCCCATGCGGCTGCCATCGAGTACTTCGATGCTGGCGCCCTGGATATTCTACGTCGCCAGCGCGAGCAGTCGACGGCGTTTGCCTCGCTGCCGGCGCTCGACGACGAGGCAAAGGTCTGTGTCTACGTGGAGCTCGACTGCGACGACGAGGCGCAGGCGACCGAGGAGCTGTACCACCTGGGATGGGTGCTGGAGCTTGCGGGCGGCCGCGACGATGCGACATGGGTCGCCCGCACCGAAGTCGATCGCGAGTGCCAGCGGTTCTTCCGCCACGCGGTGCCTGAGAGCGTCAACATGCTTATCGACGAGCGCCGCCGCACGGATCCCACTATCACCAAGTTGGGCTCGGACATGTCGGTGCCCAATGCATGCCTTGCCGATGTCATGGCCCTCTATCGCCGCACGCTGGCCGAAAGCGGGCTTGAGTCTGCTGCCTGGGGACACATCGGGAACAACCATCTGCATGTGAACATCCTGCCGCGCGATGCGCAAGACTACCGTCGTGGTGGAGAACTCTTTGCCCAGTGGGCTTCCGAGGTCACGGCCATGGGCGGTGCCGTTTCTGCCGAACACGGCGTCGGCAAGATCAAGGCGGGCTTCTTAGAGACGATGTACGGTCACGAGGCCATGGTCGAGTCGGCGCGGCTCAAGCTCCAGCTCGATCCCGACGGGCAGCTGGGTCGCGGCAACCTGTTTTCGGAGAAGCTCTTGGATGAGCTCGTCCAGAAAGGGAGTGCGTGAAGATGAGCGATTTCCATATGGTGGTGTGCGTCAAGGCCGTGCCGGGCAGCACCGAGGTCAAGATGGACCCCAAGACCAATACCATCGTGCGCGATGGCAAGCAGACGGTCATTAATCCCTTTGATGCGAGCGCTTTGGAATGCGCGCTGGCGCTGAAAGACGACTTTATCGGCTTTGGCATGGACGTGCGCGTAACGGTGGTGTCGATGGGCATCCCTGCGACCGAGTTGCTGCTGCGCGACTGCATCGCTCGAGGTGCCGACGACGCGCTGCTGCTGACCGATCGCGCCTTTGCAGGTGCCGATACCCTGGCGACCACCTATGCTCTCAAATGCGGCATCGAGGCGCTCGACGAGGACTTCGATCTGCTCATCTGCGGCAAGATGGCGGTGGATGGCGATACGGCCCAGATTGGTCCCGAGCTTGCCGGTGCCTTTGAGATTCCCTGCGTGACCGACGTGAGCTGCGTGCAAAGCGCGGGCTTTACGACGTGTGGCTCGCTGGCGCTCGTTCACGGATGCGATGCCGGCGAGGAGACGGTGTGTCTTGAGATGCCGTGCGCGATGACGACTGCCAAGGAGATTGGCCAGTTGCGTATGCCGAGTATTGCCGGTATTCGCGCGGCGGAGGAGGCGGACGTGCGCGTGGTCAGTGCCGCCGACGTGAACGCCGACCCCGCGCGTTGCGGTCTTGCCGGGTCGCCGACACAGGTCGTGCGCTCGTTTGTGCCCGACCGTGATCAAACGTGCGAGACCGTTGAGGGCACGGCATCCGAGCAGGCGGAAAAGCTCGCCAAGATTATCGAGGGGATGGCATAGATGAGCGGATTGAATATCGATAGCGAAGCCTGCATCGGTTGCGGTCGCTGCGTCCGCGCCTGCGCCTCGGGCGGCATTGTGGTGGAGGGTGGGCGTCCCAACCGCTGTGCCCGCGTAACCGACGGCTGCATTCTGTGCGGCGGGTGCGTCGATGCCTGCCCCGTCAACGCTATCTCGATCGAGCGTGACGAGGCCGCCGGCGCGGCGGACCTTGATACATATCGAGACATCTGGGTATTCGTGCAGACCGACGAGCACGATACAGTGGCTCCTGTTGCCTATGAGCTGATGGGTAAGGGCCGTGAGCTTGCCGATGCCCGCGGCTGCCGTTTGGTGGCATTGGTCGGCATGAGCCCCGAGAGCTCGCTCGAGGAGCTGGAGCATCTGGTCTGTGCCGGTGCGGATGAAGTTGTGGTCTGTCGCGACGAGCGTCTGTGTCAAAACGACGCAGAGACCTATGCCCGTCTGATTTGCGATTTGGTGGCCGAGCGCAAGCCCGAGGCCATCCTCTACGGCGCGACCGCCTTTGGTCGCGAGCTGGCACCTGGTGTCGCCGTACGTTTGCAGACGGGCCTTACGGCCGATTGCACCGTGCTTTCGATGGATACGGAGACGGGTCTGCTGCAGCAGACGCGCCCGGCGTTTGGCGGCAACTTGATGGCCACCATCATCTGCCCCAATCACCGACCCCAGATGGCCACGGTGCGCCCCGGTATTTTTAAGGCGCCCGAATTCGACTACAGCCGTTCTGGAACGATTACCCAGGTAACGCTTTCAGAAGACGTCAAAGCTCGTGTCGAGATCTCGATTCCCGCCGAGGAGTGGGGACAGCAGGCTTCGATCGCCGATGCCGAGCGCCTGGTCGTGGTGGGTCGCGGCATTGGTTCCAAGAAGAATCTGCCCCTGATGCGAAAGCTCGCCGAGGCTCTGGGAGCCGAGCTTGGCTGCACGCGACCTGTCGTGGAGGCCGGCTGGTTGGAGTATCGCCATCAGATTGGCCAGACGGGCGTATCGGTTTCGCCCAAACTTCTCGTGAGTATCGGTGTTTCGGGCGCCATCCAGCATCTTGCCGGCATCGGTGGGGCAGAGTGCATTATCGCCATCAACGAGGACCCGGATGCCCCCATCTTTGGTGCTGCCCAGTACAAGGTTGTCGGCGATGCCGTCGAGGTCGTCGAGGAGCTACTGGCCCAGCTTGAGCGCTAGGCGCGCGCCAGCCAGTCGCGCATCTCGTCCTTTAGGCGCTCCCAGGTCGCTTGCGTGGCGGGATCGGTAAAGGGGCGCGTAATGCCAAAGGGCGCGTCGAGCAGGCGATAGATATCGCCCTGCACGCGCGCCAGCGCACGGCTTGCCGGATAGACGAGCTCAAACATAAAGCAGATGAGCCCCACCAAGAAGTCGGCGGGCTCATCGCGCTCATCGCGCGTGACGCAGCGGTGCTCGTCAAAGGCGGCCAGCGTCGGTGCCGAGAAGTGGCTGGCGAGAAATGCGTCCTCATCCACCTTAAGGATGGTCTCGACGGTGCTGTCGGCGATGGTGCGCATAATGTCGATCTTGTCACCATCGCGCACGATATCGCAGAAGCTTCGCGTGCGCACGTCGAGCTGCGCGGGTAGACGGAAATCGCTGTGATAGGCAATGCTCGCTCGGATGAGCTCATCTTCTGCCGGGTCATCGATAAAGTCGCGGATGCTCGTTACGGCGGGTGCATCGGCGGGATTCTCGCCAAAGAGGACCTCGATGCCCAGCGCCGCATGGCTCATGCTCTCGGCGTCCTTAAAGGTGTCCCAGCGTCGCAGCTGCTCAAAGCGGCCCATATCGTGTAGCAGGCCGCAAAGCCATGCCAGGTCAATATCTTCTGACGACCAGCCCTGCTCGCGCGCTACGGCATCGCATGCCTCGGCCACGTGGTACGTATGCTCGATTTTGAGCGCGATGCGTGGGTTGGTGGCGTCGTAGGCATCGGTGTAGCTTTTGAAGGCCGCGCGCGCCCGGTCTCGATCGATAGCTGTCATAATGACTTCCTAAAAAGTTGTGTCTTTCGATCCGGTGGCAATTGTAGGTGAACTCGGTTGCTGTCGGATGATGATTCTGCCGTGTCGCTACATGCGGCTCGGAGACCTTGTCAGGATGAGAAGCGTATGGTGCTCAAAATCGTTAGAACCGTCTGGCCAGTGATGCTTACCTATGTTGCAATAGGCGCGCCGTGCGGAATGATCATGGGACAGACGGGAATGGAGCCCTGGATGGTCTTTGCCCTGAGCAGCACGTTTGTGACGGGCAGCGGTCAGTTTATGATCTGCAATCTTTGGCTGGCGGGCGTACCGGCACCTTCGATTATCGCGAGCGTTGCCGCCATCTCCTCGCGTTTTGCGCTTTACTCGGCATCGATCGCACCCCATCTGGCGGGCGCCTCGAAGCGTCAGACGCTGGCTGTTGCCGCGACACTTACCGAGGAGGCATATGGCATCTCGCTTGCCAAGTTGGTTGAAGGGGAGGATTGGGGCCCGCGCGAGTCCTTTGTGCTCAACGTGATCCTTATCGCAACATGGGGCGTATCGTGTACGACGGGCGCCATCGTCGGCGCCGTTGTCGATGTTCCCACCGCCATTGCAGCCTTTGTCTGCACCTCGCTCTTTATCTGTCTGCTCTTTTCGCAGCGGCTGTCGCGCGGCAACGTTGTCGCGGCGGTTTCGGGTGCGGTATCCGTCTCCGTATGCAAGTTCTTGGGCCTCACGAATATTGCCGTGCCGGCAAGTGTCGTGGTCGGCATTGCCATTGCGCTGGCGTGCGATGCTGTATTTGACGGAAGAGGTGCCCGCGATGCCCGTTAACGAGTTCTTGGTTCTGTGGCTGTCGTCGTGGGCTGCTATCGCGTTCTTTCGCATCGCGCCGGCGTTCGCCTTGCGCGGGCGGACCCTGTCGCCCCGCATTACCGAGGCCCTGGGCTATATCCCGCCCGCTGCCTTTGCCGCGCTGGTCGCCAACGACTTGGTGAACCCCGGCGCGTTCGACGCGGGACTCTGGCCTGCCTTGGTTCCCTGGATTGCGGCCGCCGGCGTCGTAGCGGTGGCAATCAAGACAAAGTCGATGTTGTGGTGCTGCGTTTCGGGCATCGTGTTCTATATCGTTTTGAGCCTCGTATAGGAGCAGGACGCGTTATCGTCCCGGCCTAACGAATCGAATTTCTCACCGAGGCGGTCTGCTTCTTCTGGTACCATGGTCAAACTTTACTGTAGCAAAGCGTGACGTGGGCTTTTGTTCTGCGTCAGCGGAAATGAGGGTTTCATGGCACAGGAAGCGACCGCCAACGAGCAAAAGAAATTCAAGGTACCGCGCATCCCGGGCGACATCATGATCTATCCGATGATCGTCGGCCTTTTGCTCAATACCTTCTGCCCACAGGTCTTTGAAGTCGGCGGCTTCTTTACGGCTGCCTGCCGCGGCGGCTCCAACACCATCGTTGCCGCGATCTTGCTGTTCGTGGGCGCCGGCATCAGCTTTAAGTCCACGCCGGGCGCCATCAAGACCGGCATCGTCGTGCTGATTCCTAAGCTTGTAGTGGCAGCCGCGCTGGGTCTGGGCGTCGCGTACTTCTTTAACGATAACTTTTTAGGCCTGAGTTCGGTTTCCATCATCGGCGGCATTACGTTTTGCAACATGGCGCTCTATACGGGCATCATGGGCGAGTTCGGCGATGAGTCCGAGCAGGGCGCTGTCGGTATCCTGTTCTTTACGGCCGGCCCCGCCGTCACGATGATCATCCTTGGTGTTTCGGGTCTCGCCAACATCCCCGTCGGCACTATCATCGGATCCATCCTGCCGCTTGTTATCGGCATGGTCCTGGGCAACTTGTTCCCGTTTATCAAGAACCTGCTGGTCCCCGGCGCCAATCCCGCGATCGCTGTCATCGGTTTTCAGCTCGGTGCGTCCATGAGCCTTTCGAGCTTCATCACCGGCGGCATTTCGGGCATCCTGCTGGGCCTCATCACGCTCTTTATCGTCGGTCCCATTACCTTTGCCTTCGAGCGCCTGTGTGGCGGCAACGGCAAGGCGGCCGTTGCCTGCTCCACCATTGCCGGCACGGCCATGACCACGCCGGTCGCCCTCGCCGAGGTCGCTCCGCGCTATGCCGAGCTTGCGCCCACCGCGTATGCGCAGATCGCCACTGCCGTCATCATCACGGCAATCATGGCCCCGATTCTGACTGGCTGGGTCGATAAGAAGTTCTGCCACGGCAAAGAGGATCTGTCGGTCGAAGGCGTCGAGGCTATTGAGGAGGCTGTTGCGACCGATATCGACGGCGAGTAGTCGTCTCTTCGAATCAGTGAAACGGTGCGTGCAATTCGCGCCATCAGAGCGTCCGAACGGCATCTGTTATCCAGAGTCATTCGGACGCTCTGCTATTATTCCCTTTACCCCTGCGGAGTAAGGGGTGTTTGGTGCCCGGGCATGACTCGGGCGATTCTGGCGACTTGGATATAGAGGGGATGGGACCTAGTGGTTAAGGCACTCAAGATCGAGATATTTATGCTGTGCATGATTATTCTTATCGTACTTGCCGCACGAAGCCGTCGCTCCCTGTTCTCGAGCACCCAGCAGCTTTTGTTCAGTATGCTCGGCTACACATCTGCCGCCTATGTCTTCTTCGATATGATCTGGACGCTCTCGGACGGGGTTAACACCTCCTTGGGCATCGCTGCCAACTGGGTTTCCAACGCGGTTTCGTTTTCGCTGTTTGCCATCGCGTGCCTCATCTGGTTCATCTATTCCGAGACGATGCAGGGCTCTCGACTTCTGACCACGCGCTCCAGGGTGGTGCTCGCGACGCTTCCGACGGTGCTGGTGGTTGTGTTGGCGTTTACAAGCTACTGGACACACGCCCTGTTCTACATCGATGCACAGGGCGTATATCGTCGCGGTGCGGCTTATATGATTCAGCCTATTGTTAGCTACTGCTACGTCATATATACGTCCCTGCATGCCTTTGTCCATGCTCGAAAAGTCGAAAGCCTGCAAAAGAAGGCCATTTATCGCACTCTTGCCTTCTTTGCGGTTCCCGCTCTGGTGGGTGGTACCTTCCAGGTGGTGTTTTCGATACCGGGCCTTTGTGTCGGTATAACGCTGAGCATCCTGCTGCTCTACATCATCTGCCAGGAGCAGCTGATCTCGACCGACCCGTTGACTGGCCTTAACAATCGCAACCGTTTTGAGACCTATATGCTGTCGCTGTTCTCGGGTACTGACCAGGCCGAGGGTGTGTATCTGCTGATGATGGATGCTGACGGTTTTAAGCAGATTAACGATCACTATGGACATGTTGAGGGCGACCATGCTCTTCAGGTTGTTGCGACGGCGCTCAAGGACGTCTGCTCGCCGGCTGGTGGCTTTATCGCACGTTATGGTGGCGATGAGTTTGTGGTGCTCCAAAAGGCCGCGGCGGAACAGGACATCATAGACCTGTGTTCGGCGATTGACGACGAGCTCGCTCGTGCCGAGGTACCGTATGCATTGCGGATGTCCATCGGTTACGCGCGGTTCGGCGATAGTGTTGATACCTGGCAAGACTTACTTCGCGCTGCCGATGCAGAGCTCTATCGCGTCAAGGCCGAGAAAAAGAAAGCCGGCGTACAAATACGCTAGAAAAAGGGGGCGCACGACCGTTGCGATGGTCGTGCGCCCCTTTTGCGTTTGTGGGGGCCACCGGCCATAATGCCCAGGCGCGGTGCGGCAAGACGGGCGTCTGCCGCCGCGACTCGGTACGAAATCAACGAGAACCAGTGTGCTCCATTAAGCTAAAGTATGCGAATGCCCTCCCTAAAAAGGTGAGCTCGCTAGGCTTTTTTGGGTTTGTTGACGATGATGATGCCGCCGCAGACCAACAGCAGGGCAACGATGACGGTAACGGGGCTCGTGCCCGCGCCTTCGCCGAGCAGCAGCGCGCTCAGCAGCACACCAAAGACGGGGTTCATAAACCCAAAGACCGAGACGCGGCTGACGGGGTTGACGGCAAGCAGGCGCGACCACAGCGAGTAGGCGACCGCGGAGATAAGCGCCATGTAGATGATGAGCACGATGGCGGGGACAATCGCCGTGGGGGAGAGCGCGCCACCCATCAAAAAGCCGATGGCGGTGAGGACCAGGCCGCCGACTAAAAACTGCCAGCCGGCAAGCAAAACACCGTCGTGCTTGCGCGAGAAGATGCCGATCAGGCAGGTCGAAAGAGCACCCGCGACAGTGGAGGCTAGGATAAAGCCCTCGCCATCGAGCCTGAAGCCAAAGGTGCCATCTGCGCCCGAAAGGTTGACGAGCGCGACGCCGGCAAAGCCCAGCGCACAGCCAAGCACCTTGGCCGTATTGAGCTTCTCGGTGTGAAATGCCAGGGCGGCAAAGAGGATTGCGAGGAAGTTGGCGCTGGCCTCGATGATGGAGCTCGACATGGCGCTGGCGCGCGAGAGGCCCAGATAGAAAAAGAAGTACTGCCCGATAGTCTGGAAGAGCGACAAGACAAAGATGGGCTTGATGTCGCGCGCTTGCGGTATGAGAGGGCGGCGTTGGGCCGCGCTCATCCCAACGATAACCAGGGCGCCGGCAAGCGTAAAGCGCAAGCCCGCAAAGAGCAGCTGCGAAGCGCTGTCGTGCGCCGGGATACCAAAGAGTGCGTAGCCGATCTTGATGCAGGGAAAGGCCGATCCCCAGAGTGCACAGCAAACAAGACAGCCCAGGATGAGTCCGGGCAGGGTGGCGAGATGCGGCTTGCGGCTTTCCATGATGTCCTTCCTACATGCGCGAAGCAAAAAAGAACCCGCCACCGGATGTGTCGGTGGCGGGTGTTGTTACCCGAAGGGATTGTACCCGATGGGAAAGGTTTAAGCGAAGTAGGCCACGCCGCTCTCAAAGATTGGCATGAACTTATCGCCGGGGACATGCTCGGGCACGTTGCGGTACAGGTTGTCGCCGCGACGCTCGGCATGGCCCATCTTGCCCAGGACGCGGCCGTCGGGGCTCGTGATGCCCTCGATGGCGAGTGCGGAGCCGTTGGGGTTGACGGAAAGATCCATGCTGGGCTTGCCGTCCTCGCCCACGTACTGCGTGGCGACCTGGCCGTTGGCGATAAGCTGGGCGAGTACCTCGTCGTTGGCGACAAAGCGGCCCTCGCCGTGGCTGATGGCGACGGTGTAGGGGTCGTCCAGGCTGCACTGCGACAGCCACGGGGACAAGTTGGACGAGATGCGGGTGCGCACCAGACGGCTCTGGTGGCGACCGATGGTGTTGAACGTCAGCGTGGGCGCATCGGGCGTGGCGTCGACGATGTCGCCGTAGGGCACCAGGCCGAGCTTGATCAGGGCCTGGAAGCCGTTGCAGATGCCCAGCATCAGGCCATCGCGGGCCTTGAGCAGGTCGCGGACTGCCTCGGTGACCTCGGGAGCGCGGAAGAACGCCGTGATGAACTTGGC
>URPB01000076.1:0-10032 GCA_900549575.1 uncultured Collinsella sp. | reverse complement strand
CGGCAACATAATCGCCAAGCGGCTCGGAGCTCCAAGCGCCCACAAAGATGGCGCCGGCGTTGCGAATGCCGCCAAGCAGGCCCATCGCGTCCTTGCAGTGCAGCTCAAGGTGCTCGGGCGCCACGGTGTTCACGGCCTCGACGGCGGCAGCCATATCGGCGGCCACCACGATGGCGCCTTCGTTGTCGAGCGAAGCGCGCGTAATCTCGGCACGCGGCGACTGCGCCACCAGGATGTCGATGCCGGCCTCGACCTCGCGCGCAAACTGCTCGTCGCAAGTCACCAGATAGCAGGCTGCCAGCGGATCGTGCTCGGCCTGGGCCATCAGGTCTGCCGCGACCACCATGGGCTTGGCCGTGGCATCGGCCAGCACGCAGACCTCGGACGGGCCGGCGACCATGTCGATTCCCACGTCGCCCGAGACAATCTGCTTGGCAGCGGCAACAAAAGCGTTACCCGGACCGGTGATCTTGTCGACACGCGGAATGGTCTCGGTACCGTACGCCAGCGCGGCCACGGCCTGAGCGCCGCCCACCATATAGATTTCGTTCACGCCGCCGAGCTTTGCCGCGGCGAGCGTGTAGGGGCTGATCAGGCCGTCCTTTTGCGGCGGCGTCACCATAACCACGCGCTTGACGCCGGCAACCTTGGCGGGAATGGCGTTCATGAGCACGGTGGAGGGATATTGCGCGCGGCCGCCCGGTACATAGATGCCGGCCGCCGCGAGCGGGGTCACCTTAACGCCGAGCATCGTGCCGTCCGCACGCGTGGTAAACCAGCTCTGCTCGACCTCGCGCTGGTGGAACTCGCGAATCTGGCGCGCGGCCTTCTCGAGCGCGGCGACAAAGGCCGGATCAAGACCTTCGAGCGCGGCATCGATCTGCTCTTGCGGCAAGCGGAAGCTCTGCAGCTCAACGCCGTCAAAACGCTGGCAGTAATCGCGCACCGCGGCATCGCCGTTGGCGCGCACGTTGACCACGATATCACGGGCGGCGTCGACGATGTTTTGCGGCAGCACGCCCTTGCGGTTGAGCTGGTTGGTAACGAGACGCTCACCGGGAGCAAGCTTGATGGTCTTCATATCGGTATCCCCTATCGGTCGAGGTTGCGTTTGAAAAACGAGAGGCCGGGCGGCGGCGCCAGTCGACCCGCAGCCCGGATATGGGGGGCGCCCGTGCGTGCTCGCGCTATTGTGCCGAGCCCGCGACGGGCTCAAAATGCTTGTCCTTAACAGCAGCTGCCAAGCGATCGGCCAAGTTGCGTACGCGCGGATCCAGGCGCGCGGCACCTGGGTTGACGAAGAAGCGGGCCGTGCAGTCCATGATGCGGCCGGTGATGACCAGGTCGTTGTCGCGCAGGGTGGCGCCCGTGGCGGTAATGTCCACGATGCGGTCGGTCATGCCGACGATGGGTCCCAGCTCGATATTGCCGTGCAGCGAAACGATATCGGCATTCACGCCGCGCTCGGCATACCAGGCGCTCGCGATGCGCGGGTACTTGGTGGCCACACGAAGCGACCCGCGGCGGGCGTAGTTGCGCTCGGCCTGGCCAGCGCGCCACGCGGGCTCTGCCTCGATAAACGTGCACAGGCCGTAGCCCAGGTCGACCAGCTGCAGCAGGTTGAGGTCGGCCTCGATGAGCGAGTCCCAACCGCAGATACCGCAATCGGCACCGCCGCAGCCCACAAAGGCGGGTGCGTCGCTGGGACGCACGATGACAAACTCGATATCTCCGACCGTGCCCTCGCCGGCACGTGTGTCGTGACCGCGCACGATCAGGTGACGGCCGGGGTCGCGCAGCTCAGAGACGTCCAGGCCCGCGGCCTCGAGCACGTCGAGCGTGTCAGCCTTAAGCGAGCCCTTGGGCACGGCGATGCGCAGCGGGCCCTCAGCGCCACGGCCCGCGGCGTGATCGCCGTCGGAAGCGGCATCCTCGGCCGAGGTGCGCGCGGCCTCCAGGCGCTCGAGCGAAAAGGCGAAGCCCGCCGCCGGCACCTCGATACCGTCGCCAAATGCGCCGGTAAAGATGGAGTCATAGCGTCCGCCCGAACCGACCGGATCGGGCAGTCCGCCGGCATAAGCCTTAAAGACCAGGCCCGTGTAGTAATCGAAAGAGTTCATGATAGAGAAGTCGAACGACAGCACCTGGGCGTCCTCGGGTGCCAGGCCCTCAACCAGGGCACGCAGCTCGCGCGTCAGCGGCGCGACGATACCGGCGGCCTCCAGCAGCGCGTCCACGCGGTCGAGTACCTCGGCACCGCCGTGCAGACGCGGCAGCTCGCTAATGGCGGCCTTGACGGCATCGGACTCGGTGCTTGCCGCCACGCGGGCATCGAGGCCCACAAAGTCGTTGGCGTGCACGCAGCGCAGGGCCTCGGCGGCCAGCTCGCGATCCTCGCACGCCGCGAGCAGTTCCTTAAACGGACGCACGCTACCTGCGATAATGCGTGCATCGGGCAGCGCCAGCTTGCGCACCGCCTCGGCCACGAGCGAGACAATCTCGACATCGCCCGCGGTATCGCCCGCACCGATAAGCTCAAAGCCCAGCTGTGTAAACTGGCGCGAGCCGCCGGCATTGCGCTGGCACTCGCGAACCACCGGCGCCTCGTAGCGAAGGCGCAGGGGCAGGTCGGCCGCGCGCATGCGAGTCGAAACCAGGCGAACGATCGGCAGCGTGTTGTCGGGACGGACCACCAGCAGGCGACCGTCGTCATCAAAGAGCTTAAACGGCGTATCCGCAATGCGGCCGCCTTCCTCGAGCGAACCCTTGTCCTCGAGTAGCGGCGTCTCGACCGGCAGGTAATGATGCTCCCTAAAGCAGCCCTTCACCGTCAGCGCGATCTCCTCGCGCGCCTGAGCCTCCTCGGGCAATATGTCCCGGAATCCCCACGGTGTGGCCGTCATCTGGTGAGCCTCCTCATGCTGTGTTTCATATAGAGCAGAAGACCGGCATAGCTCCGCCGGTCTTCTGGGTACTTTAGCATACTAGAGTGTTTGCGGGGAGAATCGTCCTCCTCGGCTCACACCGTATTCATTTGGAAACATAGGGCGAGCGGTTAGCAGCAGTCTCTTGTCACAACGCAAAAAGGGCGCCCGCGCAAATGCGGACGCCCTTGTGCAGGGTCGAGATATCAACCAGCCAAGATATCGGACCCGTGACCAGCTCTTAGTAGTCGAACTGGTGGTAGTAGCGGCGGTACTTGAGGTTGTGCTTGGTGACCAGCTCGTAGTTGCGCGAGAGGCGGTCGGTGGTCAGCACGGACAGGATCCACGGCGACACGATGACGCGGAAGTCGTCGTCCAGGCCCGGGATCGCGTACTCGGCGGTGTCGATAATGACGTAGTCCTCGTCGCCGGTCACGCCGCTGGTGAGGAAGGCGCGGACGCGCTCGTCGAGGGCGCGGCACTCGTCCTCGCCCATGAACAGGAACACCGGGACGCCGGGCTCGAGCAGCTCGAGCGTGCCGTGGAAGAAGTCGTGCGAGGTGATGTGGCGGATGCGCTTCCACTGCATCTCCTCGAGCAGGCACATGGAGTACAGGATGGTCTCGCCCCAGAGGGCCCCCGAGCCGATGAACATGGTGTAGTCGGCCAGCGCGTACTTCCTGGCGAGCTCCTCGGCGCGCGGCTCGAAGCGCTTGCGGATGTCGAGCATGTCCTTCCAGACGTCCTTCGTCTGCTCGATGAACAGGTCGAACTTGGGGAAGCAGCCGCGGCGGTTGAGCAGGCGCAGGCCGAAGCAGTCGGCGAGGTAGTAGCCCTTCTCGCAGCCGCCGGCGCCGTGGTCGGAGGCCATCATGACGCAGTTCTCGGCGCCCACGGCCTGGCCGATCTTGCCCTCGGGGTTGGTCATGGCGAAGACGCGCACGCCCATCTCCCTCATCTTGCCGACGGCCTCGAGCACCTCGGGGGTGGTGCCGGACTCGGAGGCGGTCAGCACGACGGACCTGTCGGTCATGCGCTTGTGGCCCATGACGTTCCACTCGGCGGCGTGGATCAGGTAGACCTCGAGGTCGCGGTCGCCGAACTTGTTCATGAGGTACTCGAGCTGCATGAACTCGTCCCAGGTGCCGCCGACGCCCATCAGGAAGACGGCGTCGTAGCCCTCCTCGTGCACGCGGTCGGCCAGGGCGGTCATCTTCTTGCCGGCCTCGTAGACGTTCCTGCCGTCCTCGAGGTAGCCCTCCTGGTCGAAGTGCATGATCTCGATCTTCTCGGTCTCCTTCATGTGTGTCCTCCCATCACATGTGCGCAATTCTATACATCGCGCTTCTTGCTGATACCAATTATAGCCATACGATTGCTTGTTATTTAATACCAATCCAAACTCACGGAGATTTGCGGCGAACGGTCGGTTTCCTCGCCCGAGTGGTATTACAACGCCAATAGTTGTCTATTTCGAGCGCTACTGCCAACGGGTTCCCCACAACTCGCCAGCTATAAAAGCGTTGCGCCAGACCCGCCCAAGCGTTTCCGGCGCAACCGCGCAGTTTAGTTATTCGGCTTCCATCTCCGCTGTCACACGGCGATACATCTCGATAACCTGAGTCGTCGCCTTGGACGGATCCTGATAGTAGCGGCCATCACACGTCTCGGCCGAAACATAGCCCGTATAGCCGTGGCGCATGAGTGCCTCGAGGTCGGCACGCATATCACGCTCGCCGTCGCCCCAGGCTAGATGCGTCGTGTCGCCGCCCACATCTACAAAGTGGGTGTGAACGATCTTGTCGCCCAAAACCTCAAAGTAGCCGTCGATCGTGTCGCCGGCAACTTCCATGGCGCCAAAGTCGATACAGGCCTTCAGGTTGGGACGATCGACCGCCTCGAGGATGCGCGCGACATCCTGTGCGGTGTTGACCAACACGGACTCCGACGGCTGCAGGGCCTCGAGCGCGACGCGAATACCGCGCGTATCGGCGTAGTCGCACACCGAGCGCAGCATGGCAACGCTGCGGGCCCAGGCGTCCTCAGCCGGCTCGTCCAGATAGGCCCAACCACTCGTCACCAGAATCTGTGGCACGCCCAACTCAACGGCAACGTCGATCACATTCTTAAAGTACGAGAGGATGCGTTTTTGGCCCGCCTCACCGCGCACCGCGACGTTCCACGGCTTGGGGTTGTTCTGCTCGGGGCACACGCACACGATCTTGATACCGTATTGGGCGGCAAGATCGCGAATCTTATCCACCGAATCGTGCTCATGGCAATCCACATACAGGTGCATCGAGCCGGTCCACAGCTCGATATTGCGATAGCCGGCCTCACCTGCAGCCTTAAAAAACGTCTCGATGCTGTAGTAACGATGGTTGATGTTCATGAGCGAAAGCTCGGGTACGACCATAGCCCTCCCCTTTCGTACGGAGTTTTAAAAAACAGGGGGCCGCCGCAGATGCGACAAGCCCCCCAAAGATCGACGCAACCGTTAGACGCGATGGAAGCGCGATTCGAACATATTAGGCAAGCACGCCAAAGTAAGCGCCGATGATGCCCACGACCATGGTGCAGAGGATCAGGACCATCGGGTTGATCTTCTTGGAGAGCAGCCAATAGTAGAGCCAGAAGGCGGCCATGCCGAGCATACCGGGCATGATACCGTCCAGGATGTCCTGGAGAGTCTGGGCGGAGTCGCCCTGACCAATGGCGATGGGCAACGAAGCCCAGAACATGTCCTTGCTCATGGCGCCGACGACCATGACGCCGACAATGCCGACGCAGGCCATGATCTTTTGCATCAGGCCGGTCTTCTGAGCCTCGTCGAGGAAGCCAATGCCTAGCTCATAACCCTTGATAGCGCCAAAGATACGAATCAGGAACGCCGGGATGTTGTAGACGAGCAGGAAGGCGATGGGGCCAAAGACGTTGCCGGCTTGGCACAGGCTGATGCCCACGGCAGCGGCGACGACGCGCAGGGTGGACAGGAAGAAGGAGTCACCCAGGCCGGAAAGCGGACCCATGAGGGCGGCCTTGATGTCGTTGACGCTCTCGGGCTCAACCTCGCCACGAGCGACCTTTTCTTCCATGGCCATCGCGATGCCACCCACGAAGGGAGCGAGCTGCGGGGTGATGTTGAAGAATGCGCTGTGACGGTGCAAGGCCTCGGCGTAATCATCGGGACGGCCGGCATAGATCTTCTTGAGCATGTTGGCGACCATCAGGCAGAAGGCAATGTTCATCTGCTTGTAGTAGGTCCAGGAGAATTCCATGCCCAGGGCGCCGGTGTTCACGGCGCTCTTAATGAGGTCGGAGCGAGTAATCTGGTTCTCGGAATTAGAAGTCATCGTCCTCATCCCCTTCCACAGAAAGCTGGGACTGGGCGCCACCAAGGCCCAGCAGGTCGTACTTGTCGATGCCGATGATGATTGCGATCAGGGCGACGCCGAGGACGGGCACGTTGGCATAGGAGCACAGCAGGAAGCCCAGGAAGTAGAACGGCACGAGCTGCTTGGTAAGCACCAGACGGCCGAGCATGGCGAAGCCCATGGCAGGCAGGATGTTGGCTGCGACGCCAAAGCCATCGAGGACGAACGTCGGGATGAAGTCGAGCAGGCCCTGAACGGCGTCGGCACCCAGATAGAAGGAGACCGAGCACAGGATAAAGGCCAGGACGACAATCACGAGACCGATTATCCAGTGCATAGCGTAGATACCCTTGAGGTTACCCTTGCTGGCAAAGACGTCGGCACGGTCGACCAGAAGGGGCATACCGGCGTTGACGACGTTCTTAATGGCCAAGCACAGAGTGGCGATGGGCATCGCGAGCGCGATAGCGGCCTCGGTGCTCTGACCCAGCTGAATAGCGAAGGCGCAGGCGAGCACACCGCCAATACACTCATCGGGCGGCACGTAAGCGCCGATGGAGATTGAACCCATGAAGAGCAGCTCGAGGCTCGCACCGATGGCGAGGCCGGACTGCAGGTCCCCGAGGACTATGCCGACGAGCGGGCACAGAACGATCGGGCGGAACGCATAGAGCGTACCGAGCTGATAATCGAGCTTACCGAAGGCAGCGATAAGTCCGATGAGGATCGCTTGAACAAGCATTGTTCCTCCCTTTGATCCCTCTTGGATCCGCGCGGCGATTCCCGACTTGTCAGCGCGCCCTTTTCCATGCCGACAATCGCCTAGACAGATCCAGCTTGTACCGGTGTGCTGTTAACACCTAAACCGGTGCAAATGATTTGATACCAATTATATAGTCATGAGAAAACTATTTAATACCAATCGCTCAACGGGCGTGTACTCCCGGTGAACGGTAGATGGGGGTAACGGGTAAAGCGTTTATCCGGTACGCCCACGAATAGGGGCGGCGCCGTGCGCGCCGCCCGTGGTTCCCAATTAGAGGGCGCTTAGGGCATCGACCTTGGGGTCGTCGGCCAGAGCGCGAATCTCGACCTCGACACCGCGGCCGACGAGCTCACGAATGTCCTCTTCCTCGGCAGCAGTCACAAAGATCTGGCGGGAGATCTTACGGGCATCGGGACGCTGCTCGTCCTTGGACTTGGTGTTGCCCAGGTTGATGGAGGTGATCTGCGGGCAGCCGTCGACAAGCTGCTTGGCCTCGGCGATGCTGGCGACGCAGATGATCATCTTGTACTTATCGGTAACACCGGAGTTGATGGCCTCGATGGCGTGCTCCATGTCCTTGATGACGAGCTTGACGTTGGCCGGCTTTCCCATCTTGAGCGTAGTCTTCCAGACGGGATCGTTGGCAACCTTGTCGCCAACGCAGAAGATGCAGTCAGAGCCCAAGCCCTGGACCCAAGAGACGGCCACCTGGCCATGAAGCAGACGATGGTCGACGCGAAGCAGTTGAATCATGATTGACCCCCAAAGGTCTCATGCCGGAAACCCGGCCCCATTAATAGCAGGCGGTGACTAGAACTCTTCCTCGTCATCCGCATCGGTCAGCAGGTCGTTGACAAACTTGACGCGCGTGTCGTCAGCCGCGAGGATCTCGCGGATAACCTGATCGGCGGGAGCCTCCTGGTCCGAAAAGAGCAGCTGGATCAGCAGCGGCAGATTCATGTTGGCAACCAGGTAGGTGTTGGGGCGCGTCTGGACGATCTTGGTGAACTCGTTGTTGACGCTGCCGCCAAACAGGTCGGTGCACACGATTACGTCGTCGGCGGGGTCGAAGGTCGCCAGGAGCTTGGCGGCCTCCTCGGCGACGTCGGTGCGGCCGTCGACAAACATCGACAGGTCGTGGACGTTATCGCGCGCGCCCGAGAGCAGCTCGGTGCTCTCCTTGATGCCGGTCGCAAAATGCGCGTGGCTGGCGAAGATGTATTGCCTCATTGCGGTTTCCCCCAAATGAAATTAGTAGTCGAACTGGTGGTAGTAGCGGCGGTACTTGAGGTTGTGCTTGGTGACCAGCTCGTAGTTGCGCGAGAGGCGGTCGGTGGTCAGCACGGACAGGATCCACGGCGACACGATGACGCGGAAGTCGTCGTCCAGGCCCGGGATCGCGTACTCGGCGGTGTCGATAATGACGTAGTCCTCGTCGCCGGTCACGCCGCTGGTGAGGAAGGCGCGGACGCGCTCGTCGAGGGCGCGGCACTCGTCCTCGCCCATGAACAGGAACACCGGGACGCCGGGCTCGAGCAGCTCGAGCGTGCCGTGGAAGAAGTCGTGCGAGGTGATGTGGCGGATGCGCTTCCACTGCATCTCCTCGAGCAGGCACATGGAGTACAGGATGGTCTCGCCCCAGAGGGCCCCCGAGCCGATGAACATGGTGTAGTCGGCCAGCGCGTACTTCCTGGCGAGCTCCTCGGCGCGCGGCTCGAAGCGCTTGCGGATGTCGAGCATGTCCTTCCAGACGTCCTTCGTCTGCTCGATGAACAGGTCGAACTTGGGGAAGCAGCCGCGGCGGTTGAGCAGGCGCAGGCCGAAGCAGTCGGCGAGGTAGTAGCCCTTCTCGCAGCCGCCGGCGCCGTGGTCGGAGGCCATCATGACGCAGTTCTCGGCGCCCACGGCCTGGCCGATCTTGCCCTCGGGGTTGGTCATGGCGAAGACGCGCACGCCCATCTCCCTCATCTTGCCGACGGCCTCGAGCACCTCGGGGGTGGTGCCGGACTCGGAGGCGGTCAGCACGACGGACCTGTCGGTCATGCGCTTGTGGCCCATGACGTTCCACTCGGCGGCGTGGATCAGGTAGACCTCGAGGTCGCGGTCGCCGAACTTGTTCATGAGGTACTCGAGCTGCATGAACTCGTCCCAGGTGCCGCCGACGCCCATCAGGAAGACGGCGTCGTAGCCCTCCTCGTGCACGCGGTCGGCCAGGGCGGTCATCTTCTTGCCGGCCTCGTAGACGTTCCTGCCGTCCTCGAGGTAGCCCTCCTGGTCGAAGTGCATGATCTCGATCTTCTCGGTCTCCTTCATTCCCGCTCCTTTCACGAGCAGTTTGAATTGTCGCACGGAATGAACGGGCTTGCCGCCCCGTCGCACCGCTTAACCTTGTGGACATCTTGGCCCCAAGCTCAACAATTCAAAGGTTCTTAATACCAGTGAACGATTACAGGTTAGCCGTTTTTAATACCGATTTTTCGATTTAATCCTCCTCTCTCGGTAGACGGTCAGTTTTGGCCGTTCATCGGTCGAGCGGCACATGTCCTAAAAAAACGAGCGTCCTCGCCGTGCGCAAGGACGCTCTAGATACTAATAGTTGTAGGCATAACCGCCGGCATCGCCGCGAGTAAAGGATTTGGCGTACTCGATGACCTGTCCGCTCGCATCGTAAGTCAAGCATTCCAGCACAAGCGCCAGATCTCCTGGCTCAAGATTGAGCAGGCTCGCATCGCGTGCGCCCAAAGCCTCGATATCGAGCTTCTCAATCGATTTATCCGGCTTTCGACCCAACATGTCATAGGTTTCGTACAGACTGAAAACCGAAATATCGACATCCTCGATACCCGGGAACAGCAGACACGGAATCAGCGTCATCTCGATCGACACGGGCTCGCCATCGATGCAGTTAAGACGGCGCACCGAGTAAAGCAGATCGTCCTCGGCGATACCAAACAGGTCGGCATAGTAC
>URPB01000075.1:0-10984 GCA_900549575.1 uncultured Collinsella sp. | reverse complement strand
ACGAGATTGCCTCTTGTCTCGTGGGCTCGGAGATGTGTATAAGAGACAGCTGTTAGGTGTATGTCGAGCATCTGACGAAGGATTCACTATGCCCTGTAATCAATTCCCGTCGACCCAGCGCCGTAAAGCGTGGGTCCGCATCACGATCCTATTCGCGCTCGTCGCCCTAGCGGTCACCGCACTTCCCACGGCGTCGTTCGCCGGCACAGACACCGCAGGCAACGTACTTGCGACCGACAATGACGCCAATTCGTCCGGCGTCGAAGGTGACCTGTACTGGGCAGGTCAGGCCCTCAACTTGGACGATGCGTCCATCGGCCGCGACATAATTGCAGCAGGCGAGAGCCTCTCCATCCGCGACTGCACGGTGGGCGGCGCCGTCCGCTTGGCGGCGCGCACCATCGACATTGCCAAGACTACGGTTGATGGCAGCGTGACCGTTGCCGGCCAGCATGTCGTGCTCAATTCCGACAGCACCGCCAACTGTTTCTATGCGATAGGCGAGACGGTTGCCCTGCGCGGCTCTACCAAGTCGGCAGCGCTTGCGGGCGATACGGTGACTATCGATGGCACCGTCGAGGGCGATGTCGAGGTTTGGGCCGATAAGCTCATCCTGGGCAAGAACGCCCACATCACCGGCACCGTGAACGCGCACGTCTCCGAGGACCCCGAGCGCGCCGCGGGAGCCGAGGTCGGCGCGCTCAAGATCGACCGCACCGAGAGCGAGGATACTTCCACCGTTAACGATGCCATCGGCGGTATCGTCGCCGCGGCACTCTCGACTTGCTTTGTCGCCTTACTGCTCGAACTCGTCTTTCCGCGCGCAACCGCCAGCGCCGCCGGCATGCTCCACCAGCGCCCCATGCCCCTGTGGGTGAGCGGTCTTCTGGGCACGATTGCTATCGTCCCCGCCGTCCTACTGCTAATTATCTCTATCGCTGGTCTGTCGCTTGCCGGAGCCCTCATGTGCGGTGTTATTGGCATCGCGCTGGTGTCGAGTGCCTTCGCGGGCTGCGCCATTGCCCGCATGGTCGGACACAACCAGAACCGCTACGCCATGGCAGCCGCCGGCGGCGTGATCGCGGGCGCGCTTACGGCAATCCCCCTCGTAGGCGGCTTCATCAGCGGCGTGGCCTTTGTCTTCACGCTCGGCTACATCATCCAAATCATCTGGCGCAACGCCCGCCTCAAGCCGCAGCAGCCGGCTAACACGCCAGGACTCCCCACCGCTTAGCCACCAACCGCCACAAAGGGGACAGGCACCTTTATGGTGGTGTAAAAGGGTCAGGTTTCTTTGCACCGACAAACGAAGCGGGGCACCCGGTCACATTCGACCGGGTGCCCCGCTTTTCTTGGAGGGTTCTCTAGTAACTTTTTCAAAACCAATGATCATCAGGTCGGTAGGCCTGCGCGTCACTCGCTACGGAGGCAGTACGCCACTGAGCAAGGGGGGCAATTATTTTTCACGGCGACCTCCTCCTCGCTTGATGACGAACGCGACAACAATAGCCGCCACTCCGATGGCAGCCAAAACCGCCACCAGTACCAACGTTCTATCTCCCGTCGAGGGCATAAAGCCTCGACTTACTTCTTTGCTTGGGGTGTTGAGCACCGACAGTTCAATCGAACCCGTCCCGGCATCGGCTGCATCAACCCGCAGAGGGCTTTCGACCGATACAGTCACCTTGGGCTTCGCGGCCGCCACCTGTTTAACGTCCAGACCCTCGGCCGTAACCGTCACCGTACGCTTGCCCCCAAAGGCGGTGTAGCCCTTGGGTGCCGCGACCTCTTCGACGGTATAGACGCCCGCGTCCACACCGGTCAATTCCACATGGCCGTCCGAGCCCGTGGTGACGCACGCGTCGGCATCCGTCGACCACGAGCCGTCAGTCGTTAGGATGCGCCCGCGGTCATCGATGATGCGCAGCTTGGCGCCCGCGATCGGTTTATCGTCCGAGCTTGAGCGCTTGATCAGACTGAGACCCCAGGTGTAGGCGCACGCATCGTCGCTCGGCGTGCGGGTGAAGCCGGCGTCGCCGGACTGGTCGGCAAAGGGAGAGCGCGGGTAGCGCAGGTAGACCTCGTTGGGGTTGCCCTTGGTGGCGCCTCGATTGCAGTTGGCCCCCAACGGCGCATTGTAGACAGCAACCACGCGGGCGCCCGCGGTGAAGGCGTCGGCCCCGCCGAGCGCGGCGATCAGGTCGCCGGTGCGCACGGTGAAGGCATTGCCCTCGACCGAGACCCTGCACTGTGAAGTAATGTCCGTCCACCCTTTAGCCAGCGTCGAGTTGGCGTTACCGCCCTCACATGTGACGGCGTCAAAGCCGCCGTCCGCGCCCGCCGCCACGTACACGCGCATGCTCGCGGCCACCTTGGAGGGGTCGAGCCCCGCGCTCATGGTGTCGACGAACTGCACCGTGTAGGCGTCGTAGGCCGTGAGGCCCGCCGGGACCGTGGCCGAGAGGCGCCAGTACAGATCGTCGCCCACGGTGGCGTCGACGGCCTTCTGCCAGTCGGCGGTGTTGTCCTCCAGCACATGCTTGAACACCTTGGGGGTCGCCGCCTTGGGCTTGACGGTTACGGCGCTGCCGCCGACCAGTGCCACGATCGGCGCGGTGCCGGCCTCGCCCTGGGCGATGGCGTCGTCGTCGGCGACGATGAGCCAGTATCCGCTGGGCAGCTCGGCCGTCGTGCCCGCGTTAAGGGCCACAGAAGGTACACCGACATTGCAAATCGCACGGGCAAGCTTTGCCGTCAGCGCAGTCGACATATGTCCGCCCGCATTCAGCCACTCGGCAGCCTCTTGCGCCGTCGATGCCGAGCTATCAAGCCCCGCATCATGCAGCACCGAAAGAGCAGTTTGACGAACCGTGTCATTCGCCCACGTTACGTCAGTTGCAATTTTTTGGCCAGCATCGTCATCGTCGGCAACGGTCGCCGAAAAGAGCTGGTACGCGTCATACCGCGTCGCAACTGTACCGCCCACCGTAATGGCACCGGTGCCCGCCGCGCAGGCCGTCCCAGGGGCAATCGCGAAAGAGAAGACGGCAACCATGGCTATTGCCACAACGGTCAACAAATGACGAAACACCTTATTCACGGCGACCACCTCGATCTTGATCGCGATGGCGACGAGCATGCATCCATGTCGCAGCAAAACACAGCAGCGATGCACCAGCCAAATACGTCATAGTCAAGCCGGCACCGCCCGCCTCAGGAAGCATGGTCGAATACTTGTTGGTAAAGGTCGGCGACTCCCGGGAGGCACCGTCATACGTGACGACGGTGTCGAGCTGCTCATGCTCATTGTCGATAGTCACGTTAACCGTAACATCGTGCACGGTTGTGTCGTAGGCGATATGGTCCTTGACATTGTTCTCGGCACCCTCGGGGACGACCTCAGAGATGGTGTAAGTGTAGGTATCGGCCTTGTTGTAGTCGACGTTGAAGGAGACATTGCCCTCGGCGTCGTTGGTCACCGTCTGGAGCACCCTGCCGTCGCCATCCTTAAGTGTAAACGAGAACTGTCCCTTCTTGAATGTGCCACCTTCAAGCACTTTCTTAGCCTGGATTGTTGCGGATCCCTTTAGACGATTGTCATAGACCCAAATCTCGTCCTTTTTGTCATCGCCTACGATCTCCGCGCCGCCGGCGATGGTCTTCGCCTTAGCTAGCGCAGTTTGATAATCCTCGTCGCTTTCGTTGCCCTTGAGCATGATCCACGTAGGCTCGGCCTTGGCGTAGCCAACAGGCGCCCTGGTCTCCTCAAGCTGGTAGAGCACGCAACTGTTCATCGCGCTGTCGCTCGTGCCGAACGATATATTGCCGTTGTCATCGGTCTTAGCGGTGGCAAACAACGATCTGGCGCTCTCCCCGCCCATATCCACTCTGTAGAGTGCGAACTCCGCCCCCTTGAGCGTCGCACCGACCTGCTGCGCATCGTATTTGGTCATCGTGATGCCGTAGCCGTTGCCACCTGCGCTGGCAGAAGCTTTTTTGATTTCCCATGTTTGATCATCAGTCGCAGAACCGTCCTTCACACCCGTAAGCATGGCGGTATTGGAAAGAGGAACCTTGTTGCCAGGATTTCCGCTCGGGATGACCTCGTACTCGACCTTGAGGTATTTCTCATCGGGCACGTTAAGTGTCAATCTCGTACATGAGCCAGATTCGTTGTTGATTTGCTCCATCTTTGACGAATAATCCTTATCGGCCAGCTCAGACCAATCGTTGTTCACGCGCTCATAGATCTTAAGCGTCGACGGCACCAACGTGCACTTGGCATCCATGGTATCGACCAGCTCGAGGACACCAGTGTCACTCTTAAGATCGACAGCTGACTCGTTAACGAAAATGGTGTATTTGATGCGATTACTATTGTCGACCTGTTCGCCGGTCTTCTTGATGACGTTGTTCTTAATGATGACAGCACCACTGCCATAGTCGAATTTCTTGCTTCCCGACTCGGCGCGCGCAGAATTGGTGAACTTCACCTCGTTTGTGGAGGTATCGAGCTCACCACGCTTGACCGCCGTCTGATACGTAAGCTTAGCGTAACCGGCGTAGTCGCCGAGTTCCGTCGTGGGGATGGAGAAAGTGACCGTGTTGCCTCTGCTGCTAACGTTGCCAGCGGCAAGTGTCCGACTCTTAACGACCTCCTTGGCCTCGCCTCCGCGCCCAAGCCCCGTATGTTGATCGTAGGGATTCTGCACGAGCGTGAACTTGGCGGAATTCGCGACATAGCTCATACCGTCCGGAAGGGTGTCGATGATATTCAGCGGTTTCCCGCCCAGCTTTCCAGCTCCAAAGTATTCGAACTCGCCATTTGCGCCCTTATTACCCTTTTGGCGGTTTGCATACACCGTCCAGCCGACGATCCAGGCGCCCTTCTCATCCGAGCCGTCAACGGTATGCCAATCGAAGTTCTCAACCCAAGACACCTTCGACTCCGCTTCCGGCTTCTCGACCGCGGACTTCGTTTCTTGGTTGACAACGTACTTGACGGGTTCGGTGAACGGCCACTTTAATTTCAGGCCCGGCGCGCTGACCGACGCAAAGTTTGAGTACCAGCCCGACAGCGCTTCTGATGTGGTGTCGTAGGTGATAACGGCGTAGTCCTCTTTCTCGAGGGCGTCCTTCACTTTGTTGGTAACGATGATTTTGAGGTCGTAGTTTTCCTTTGTTTCATTACCCGGAAAGCTAGCCGTTGGATTCCAGTCGGCGCCCCGTTCCAGCACGGTATCGCCGATTTTAATGGTAATGGAGCTTTCGTCGACACCAAGTTTCTGCGACCATGCCGACTGAAACGTGTCCTTCACCGTCACCTCGTCTGGATGGACCGCATTGACGATCGCCTTCAGCGCGACCTTCGTCTCCCATGTCGCCCTGCCCGTCGTCGCCTCATTGGATCTCACGAGCCTCTTGGTGATCGGCACAACACCCGTCAGCTGCGGCGTGAAACTGCCTTCATCGGTACCGGAAACGGAGCCTTCACGCTCGATGGTCGCGTTGTTGCGCACGGTGCCGTACGAGCTCGTGTCGTTCATCTTTGTGTGATAAACGATGCAGTAGGTGGCGTACTTATCCTCAAGGTTATCCCGGAACTTATAGGAAAAGGATTGTTCCTTTGGGTCAAGGTTGCCTTTCTCAATCTCGACTCCGCTCGCCTCCGAGTCGCCTTTGTAAACCGTAAAGTAGTTGCCCGTATACGTCTGTTTTCCGTCCAGATAATCGGTGAACACGTAGCCGCTCATGTCGGCCTTGAGCTTGCCTTGGTTGAGTCTGACCGTCCACTTGATGTCCGACGGTGTGCCCGATCCGTTGGACTTGTCAATCATGTCGTAGCCGAATGTAACAGGCTCAGCCGTAGCTGTTTTGTTGTCGCCGTCGGTTGAACCAGCCCAATTCCACATTGCCGTATTGTCAGCTTTGATCAAATCGCCGCTGTTTGCCGAAACGCCGCTCTTCAGCTCCGTTTCGTACGTGATCGTGTGGTCGCCCTGGGAAAGATTGCCCAGGCTGTCGAGGGTCGCGACCTGGCTGTCGATCTTCGGCTGGGGTTCGAGCTTCGTGCCGTCGAGTGCGAAGCTGCCTATCACAAAGTTGAAGTTGTCGCCCAGCGCGTCGGTTAACTTGACATTCGTGGCATACGACTCGACGGTGAGTTTAACGGTCCAGGTAACCTTGGCCACGCCATCTGCTCCCTGGAAGAAGGTCCCCGACTTCGTCCCTGTGACTTTGCCGTCTTTGGTGGGGATATTGATCATTCCCGCACCAGGAAACACGAAAGATGCGTTGCTACCAGAACCGACATTCTTGTTTTTAAGCTGGAACGAGAAGTTTGCCGCGACATGAATGTTCGCAGGATTCCGTTCAAGCCAGCCCTTGTCAAACGTAAAGACAACCTTATTACCTTCGATCTTCCACGTGCCAGCTTGGGCGGCAGAAGATTCCGAACCCTCCATGAGGTTGCCACCTGCGTCATCAACGACGATGGTGCCTGGCAGCTCATAGACAGCGATGTTGTTCCCAGACGAAGGCGCCTTACCGCTTTTAAATTGTGCCGAAAAAGCTCCGTAGAGCTTCGAAGTAGACGTTACGGCAGTATCACCCAAAGGCTGATTATGGTTCTCATCGGTATACAGCTTGACCTCAACCGTTGCCGTATCGTCGTTGATCTCAATCGGCGTTGGTGTCGTCGCATCCTCGGCGCGCACGGGGGCTGCACCGTGAAAAACTGCGGCGGTGAGGCTAATTAAAATGAAGATCAGGGCCGCCATACCCAGCGACCGTGAGCGGTGTGCGTCCATAGTTGTCCCAAAATTCCTACAACACGTTGTGGAATACGGCGAATCGTCGGATCGAACACAAACCCCAACATCAACGAGAACCTACCTAGCGCATTGCAAGAACCCATCGGGGAGCAACTTCTAAGACGGTTCGTCTATGCCACAATGCATATAATACAATATAGATACCAGTCATGTAAACCGCAGGTAAATAGGTCTTTTAATTTAATACCAGTTGATATTTACCTGTTACCGTTTATGCATTAAAGCGGTTGTATTTCAATGATTCATGTATATGTTTAAACAACTTAACTTTGCTTGAAAAGCCGCTCGGGGGGATAACCTCCTCCGCCGTGGTGCAAACGAACCCGTCCCCTTGCACCAAAAAGGGCGCCGACCATCGCGGTCGGCGCCCTTTCTTGTTAGTCGCTATAAAGCCCAGCGCTTATTTGTTGACCTGGCCGGCGCGGACGGCGGCCTTCTTGCGGTCGGTGGCATTGAGCAGACGCTTGCGCAGGCGGATGTTCTTGGGAGTGATCTCGACCAGCTCGTCGTCGGCGATGTACTCCAGCGCTTCCTCCAGCGAGAAGGTGCGGGGCGGCACCAGCTGGACGGAGATATCGGAGGTCGAGGAACGCTGGTTGCCCAGGTTCTTGGTACGGGCGATGTTGACGACCATGTCGCCGGCCTTGCTGCGCTCGCCCACGATCATGCCCTCGTAGCACTCGGTGCCCGGCTCAACAAACAGCTGGCCGCGCTCCTGCAGCGTACCCAGAGCGTAGGCGACGGCCTTCTCGGTGGTCATGGAGATCATGGCGCCGTTCTGACGGTTGCCGATCTCGCCGGCGTAGGGGCCATACTCCAAGAAGGTGTGGTAGAACACGCCCTCGCCGTGGGTGACGTTCATGATGCGGTTCTTAAGGCCCATGATGCCGCGGGTCGGGATCTTAAACTCGAGGTGCGTCACGATGCCCGAGGTATCCATGCTCGTCATGATGCCGCCGGAGGTACCGAAGACCTCAACGACCTTGCCCGAGTACTCGTCCGGGCACTCGACGACGGCCTGCTCGACGGGCTCCATCTTGTTGCCGTTCTCGTCCTTCTTAAACAGAACGCGGGGACGGCCAACCTGGAACTCAAAGCCCTCGCGACGCATGGACTCCATCAGAACGGACAGGTGCAGGATGCCGCGACCCGAGACCTCGACGCCGCTCTTGTCCTCGAGCTCCTCGATCTTCATGGTCACGTTGTTCTCGGCCTCGTTGAACAGGCGCTCCTTGAGCTGACGGGCGCCCACGATGTCGCCGTCGCGACCGACGAGCGGGGAGGTCGAAGCCTCAAAGACGATGGACAGGGTCGGCGGGTCGATCTCGATGGGCTCGAGCTCAACGGGGTTCTCGGGATCGGTGTAGACATCGCCGATATCGGTGCGGTCGATGCCCACGACGGCAGCGATGTCGCCGGCGCCGACTTCCTGGCACTCGGTGCGGCCCAGGTAGTCGAAGGTAAAGAGCTGCTTGACGGTAGCGGTGGCGCTGGAGCCGTCGTTCTTGACAACCAAGATCTGGTCGCCCTGGTGGATGGTGCCGGAGTACACACGGCCGATGCCGATACGGCCAACGAAGTTGGAGTGGTCGATGGTCACGCACTGCATGGCCAGCGGGGCGTTCTCGTCAACCTCGGGCGCGGGCATGTCGTCGATGATCATGTCGAGCAGCGGATACATGTCCATGTTGCCGTCGTTGGGGTCAAGGCGGGCAAAGCCATTCATGGCGCTGGCGTAGACCACGTGCTCCATGGCGAACTCGAGCTGGTCGTCGGTGGCACCCAGGTCGGCCATGAGGTCCAGGCAGTCGTTGTAGGCCTTCTCGGGGTTGGCGCCCGGACGATCGATCTTGTTGATGACGATCATGATCTTAAGACCGGTGTCGATAGCGTGACGCAGCACGAAGCGGGTCTGGGGCATGGGGCCCTCAAAAGCGTCAACCAGCAGCAGGGCGCCGTCGGCCATACGCAGCACACGCTCGACCTCGCCGCCAAAGTCGGCGTGGCCCGGGGTGTCGATGACGTTGATCTTGACGTCCTTGTACTCGATAGAGATGTTCTTGGCGAGAATCGTGATGCCGCGCTCGCGCTCCTGGTCGTTAGAGTCCAGGACGCGGTCCTCGACCTGCTGGTTGGCACGGAAGGCGTCCGTGGCACGCAGGAGCTTGTCGACCATCGTCGTCTTGCCGTGGTCGACGTGGGCGATGATGGCGATGTTCCTCAGATTGTCTACGCGCATGTAGTTCCCCTATCTTCTATCCATATACAAACGGCACGCGTATGCGGCCCGCCCAGCGACACAACGCTCAGCGGGAATATTGAGCCTTTTACCGAAAACTCGTTTATTTTAGCGATTTTAGATGAGAGGGGTTTCCTCACCTGCAGGTTCAGGGTCGCTCCACATAAAACCATCGCCGGCACCCATGCCCTCATACAGCACGTATGCCGAAAAACCGCTCTCGAGCGTGGTTTCGAAGAAGCTCACGAGCAGGGCGTCGTGATAGCCGCCGTCAATTTCGACACAACCGGTGTAGCCGATGGCATAGCGGGCGATGCGGCCCAGCCCCTCGTCCTTAAGACCCATCTTGTGCTCGGAGATAAAGTTGGTGGCAGCCTCGAGGCATGCCTCCTCGCCATCTTCGTCGAGCGCCGCCAGATATCGGTTGGAAGCAGCGTCCTCGATCGCCACAACTACGCCCGGATTCTCGCCGACGGCAAGGTCGTCCAAGAACGCGCCGATCAGATCGCACACCATGGCGTCGAGCTCGGCGGAGACGTTACCGGCGTCCTGCATATCCTGTGCCATCTTTAGACCTTCCCATCGAGTCTCGCGTCGTTACAGTTCCTGTGCCTCGGCAGCGATCTTGGCGGCAGCGTCGCGGGCGCGCATCATATCCATCGCGCGCTTGTCGAGTACCTTGATCTGGTTGGTCAGCATGACCGCATCGACCACACCCCAGATTACCAAGCCTGTTGAAATCGAAAACCCAAGCGCACCAACTGTACCACGAAGGCGCGAGCAGATTGCCGCGACAAGGGCGGAGACGACAACCATCTTGATAAACGAGCCGCGGCGCTCGCGAAGCGTGCGGGCCTGCGTCACATAGGCAATGCGAGCCGCCTCAGAAGCCTCCGAGCGCATCTGGGCCTCGCGTGCAATGGCCGCCGCCTCAACCGACATACCGCTGGCCATCAGCGAACACTCCGCAACCCTGCCGCCCCGCATTTAGAAGTCATCGGGGGAGAGCGTATGGACGAACTCGTCGAACTTCTCGAACTCCTGCTCGTCGTCGACATCCTCGGCGTGGGTGGAAACAGTGCCCAGGCGATTCATGATGTCGTCCTCCACAAACATGGGAGCATTGCTGCGCACGGCAAGGGCAATGGCATCACTGGGACGAGCGTCGATCTTGCGCTCCTCGCCATCGGCCAGTACGACGATCGTCGCGTAGAACACCGGCGGCTCGGCGCGGACGATCTCGATGCGCTCGAGCTTGGCGCCCAGGGCGTCAACGGTATCGAGCAACAGATCATGGGTGATCGGGCGCTCGGCGCGGCCGCTATCGATGCCGCGGCTGATGGCAGCAGCTTCAAACGAACCAGTCTGAATGGAAAGGGAACGCAGCGGCGCGGGCGAGTCCGATTTGCTGCTGCGCTCACGAAGCACGATAAGCGATGGCACGGGACCGGCGGCCATGACGATGGTCTCTATGTCGACACGAACCATGGAACACCTCCGGTACGTAGCGGTTAACACGCGGCAGCCCGCCGCATTGAATGGCTATACTACCCAATCTTTCGCACAGCACACAAAATCAAAGTAGTTAATTTGGGACGGGGCTTTTTTGACTACTTTCAGTAGGTAAGAAAAAAGCCCCGAGGCAACGCCCCAGGGCTCTTCACAGTTTTGATGGTGGACCTGACAAGATTCGAACTTGTGACCTCCCGGTTATCAGCCGGACGCTCTAACCAACTGAGCTACAGGTCCATCGCGCAAGGGATATATTAGACGAGTCGTTACGCGCGCGTCAACAACTTTTTTGAAAATCTTTGAGGGGTGTCGGCCCCGGCTGCCCGGCGGCATGCGAAGTCGCCTGCTCGGACCTGTCTCTTATACACATCTCCGAGCCCACGAGACAAGAGGCAATCTC
>URPB01000074.1:0-11038 GCA_900549575.1 uncultured Collinsella sp. | reverse complement strand
AGCTGCGGAAACGCGGGGTCCGTTCAGGCTGTTGCGTTGAGATTGAAAATCAACCCGGCATACTTACCTTCGTATTTGTCGAGCCAATGCTCGATATGCTCGATCGGCACCGAGGTGCTCGCAGCATCGATGGCCTTCTCGACCGGAATGACATGCATGCCGATGCCGGCACCGCCGGGCGGCACCATCGGCGTGGCCTTGGACAGCGGTCCCTTGGACGCCTGCTCAAAGAACTTGGCATAGACCGGATGCTCCTCGAGCTGGCTCACGCGCATGTTGAGGAACTCGGCGGAACCCGGCACCAGCATGGGCAGCACCCACTGCTTGGCGCGCTCGGGGTTTTCCCAGTTGTACTCGAGCAGACCCGTGTAGCTCATGTCGTCGAGCATTTTTTCGATATCGGCCTCGGGCATGCCGGTGAGCTTGACCATCTCGGGCAGCGTATAGGGACGGCGCATCTTCATCTTGCAGAGCACTTCGGCCTGCTCGTCGGTTGCGGCCTCGGCAAACGACCAGTACTCGTAGCCCAGCAGCTCGTCGCGGTGCAGCAGGCGGTTGGTGCAGTGCTCACACAGTTTGACGATGGCCTCGCGCGGATGCTCCGGTATCGGCGGCACGAACTCCGCGCCGATATCGGGCTCGGTATAGCTAATCCCCGGTCCGCTGAGAATCATAGTCGTCCCTTCTCTTGCCACAGCCCGGCGAGACCGCGGCGCCCCTCTTTGTACGGGTTCGACATGCCCCCATGCCGTTCACCCGCTATTGTTGACATTGTGTCAAAAACAGTATTGACGAACCGTCAACAATATTCAAGACTGTTAGGCGAACGGTCAGGCAAAAGAGGATGAAAGGCGGCAAAACATGGGCAACAACGCAGCAGATATCTCTGTGGTCGATGCCGTCCCCGCATCCGATAGCGCGGCAAAACGCCTGACGGGCGACGAGCGCCGTCGCGAGATCCTCGCCGCTGTGCGCGCCGTGAGCGCCGAGCTTGGTGTGTCCCATCTTTCGGTATCGGCCGTGACCAAGCGGGCTGGCTGCGCGCGTTCGCTGTTCTACCACTACTTTGCCGATATGGATGCCGCCGTCACCGCCGTTATGGACGAGGCAATCGACGGCTTTATCGCCGAGCTCGAGCAGTGGAACGCCAGCCGCACGGTTGGCGACATCGAAGGCGCACTCGACACCGTTGCTCCGCTCTTTAAGCGCCTGGTCGTGAGCGGCCACGAGTTGCCGAGCACGCTCACCTCGAGCAGCGGCGCGCTCTACGGCGGCTTTTTGCACAACGTGGTCCAGCGCGTGGCGCAGTATATCTGCGATACCACCGTGGTGGATTTTGTCGCCCATCACGAGCTACGCATCGACCATGTCTACGAGACGTTCTACACCCTCATCATGGGGCTGCTGATGTATATCCGCACGCACCCCGATGTGCCCGACGAGACAGTCAAGGAAATCATCGCCTCGACGCTCCATATCGAGGGCTATACCGCCAAGTATCAGGAGCGCAAGCCCCAGAACTGACGACATTTGGCCAAACTGCCCGCGATCAGAAGAGGGGCCGCGGGCTTGTGAAAGGAGAGCAGCATGCTGTTCGATGTTTAGGGTAGCAATACCCTTATCCACTGGGCCGGCTGGGCCATGGTCTTTATTGGCCTGATCGTGCTCAACGAGGTCGGCCGCCGCACCAAGCTGGGCGCGGCCATCATCTTTGGCGTGGCTCCGCTGGCCATGACCATCTACTGCGTCGCTATCGCCATCGGCGTCTCACAGGGTGCCGAGTGGGCGCTCACCAACCCCACCCATGTGTACCAGAACAGCTGGTTCCACTACGCCAAGGTATACGCGGCGCTGGCCGGTTGCTGGGGCTTCATTGCCATTAAGTACCAGTGGGGCAAGATCGGCAAGGCGCATTGGTTCCGCGCGTGGCCGTTTGTGATCGTCGCCATCAACATCATGATCGCCGTCGTGTCCGACTTTGAGAGCGCCTATCACTTCTTTGTCCTGGGCGAGTCCACCTGGGTCACCTCCGAGGGCGCCACGCAGCTCGCCGGCTGGAACAACGTGTTCAACGGCATCGCCGGTATCATCAACATCTTCTGCATGACCGGTTGGTGGAGTGTCTACGCCTCTGAGGACAAGACCGACATGCTGTGGCCCGACATGACCTGGGTCTACATCATCGCCTACGATATCTGGAACTTCTGCTACACCTACAACTGCTTGCCCACCCACTCCTGGTTCTGCGGCTTTGCACTGCTGCTGGCGCCCACCGTCGCCGCCTTTATCTGGAACAAGGGCGGCTGGATCCAGAACCGTGCCTTTACGCTGGCTATTTGGTGCATGTTTGCCCAGGTATTCCCGTACTTCCAGGAGGAGTCCATCTTTGTGACCCACTCCACGCTCGACCCCGGCGCCGCTACCGCGGTCTCGATCGCCGCGCTGGTCGCCAACGTCGCCGCGATCATCTACATCGTCTACCGTGCCAAGAAGCTCGGCCGCAATCCCTACAAGCAGGACGTCTTTGAGGGCACCAGCGATTGGGAGAAGGCTACCGCTCGCCGCGCCAAGGTTGATTACGCGCACGCCGAGTAACGCGCTCGCTGCCGTCCGCATTTGGATGTAGGCGCGTCTCTTTGGCTCCGTAATCTCGCGTTATGCGCAGCCCCCGGAAAGCAATTCGTTTGCTTTCCGGGGGCTTTTTGCTGTCGCGCGTGCATTCATGCACATATTCACAATGTATCGCGCAGATAAAATCGAATTTCCGACTGCACGCCAGCTCTATGTGACCTTAATTTTGGGTACATTGTTGTCCCGATATTGAGCTTGGGGGATATATGGAAAATGAGACGAGGGGCCAAGAGGACGCGGCCCAAGATGCAGCGGCGTGCGCCGAGGCCTTGGAGAGCCTAGACCGGTTTTCGCTGGACGAAGTTGCGTTTGACGAGACAATCGTCGACATGCAGGACGCGGCGGGCGATGGCATACCGGATACGGGCGACGACGTCGAGGATGCTCGCGATGAAGCCGATGTCGAAAAAGGCGATGACGAGGGCAATGGCCAACCGGAACCCAACGCGGGAGATGAGACCTCCCTGCTTGGCGACTTGCCCGTCGACGAATCGCTCACCCGCGAGCTCCCCGGCTTGGGCTCTGCGCCAGTCGTCGACGAGACCATCGCCATGGGAGATATTCCCCTGCCGTCCGCTCCCTCGGCACACGAAGCCGAGGTTCGTCATCGTAAGATGTCGCCCAAGCGCCGCAATCTGATGGTCGCCGGTGTCGTGGCCGTCGCGCTCGTCGCCGGCGGCGCGGGCTATGCGGCTTGGAACGGATACCAGCAAGAGCAGGCCGCCGTAGTTGCCGCAAACGCCCATACCATGATGTCGGTGCAAATTGGCGTACATGCCGCGGGACTCGACTGCTCCACCGGCTCAAAGATCCCCGTGCAGGTGAGTGGCCAGGACTCCGACGGCTCTTCTGTGAGCGAAACGCTCTACGTTGACGAGCACGGCCGCGGCATCAAACTGCTGCCCGGCGATTACACGCTCTCCATCGCTGCCTCCCCCATCGCGGCCGACGGCACCATCTATACCGTCCCGACCACCAAGACGCAGGTCACCGTTAAGAGCGATGGACAGGATTTAAGTGCCCAGGCTGCCTTTAAACTCAAGGTGCCTTCGGCCGACACGGTAACCGACGACCAGATCGATGCCGCCGCCAAATATGCCGAGGAGGGAGGCGCGAGCTCCGCCGCCACCGCCAAGGTGCTCCAGCAGGCGGCAACCGCGCGGCGCGACGCCGCCGTCAATGCCCTGAGCGCGCAAAAGGCACAGGCAGCCCGTGATGCCGACGCCCGTCACAAGGCAACCGACCTCTACCAGCTCGATATCCCCGTCGAATGGTACGGCAAGGTCGAGACTTGGCAAAATGGCAGCACGCTATGCATCTATCTTGCCGGCGACAGCGATACGCCGATTGTGACGCTCGTCGCGGTGCGCGAGGGCGAGAGCTTTACGCCCGATGAGGGCGATACGGTTTTGGGTGCGGCCAATCTAGGCAACGGTTATACCGTCTACGCCAGCGGCCCCGTCTATCCGTACGTGGTGCCCCAGACCATCAACGGGCGCACGCAGAACCCCGTGTCGACCTATCCCATGGACACAGCCATTGAGCTTGTCGAGCTTACGACCGGCAACCGCTACACCTACAGCCAGATCAAGAGCGTGCTGGTCGGCAAAGACGGCAAGGCCGACGCTGCCACCAAGCTCGAATGCGACTACATCGCCCAGATTCTGCTGCCGAGCATCAAGGCCCAGGACTAGCCGGGCGCATCATGGTACTCCCCAACCGTGATGAAGGGGCCAGGAGGTCCTGGCCCCACAGATCCGTAGATGATTAGGCAAGGAGCCACTTCCATGCGGGCACAGCGTGTACCACACCGTGTTCACATGGAATATCGGCCTGTTCATCCATAGTAACGATTACCGACTCGCCAAGATCAAACTGGGCCATCGAGGCATCGAGGGCTGCAATTTCGCGTTCGCGCGTTTTCTCGCTTGCCATATCCACACTCACCTGAGTCAGGCTATAAGCCTGCATGAGAAGTGCATCCCCAGCCACAAAGTCAACCTCATGGCTTTTATTCTTCTCCTTGACCAGTAGGCGGCAGACCGAACCGACCCGCACCGCAGGAGTCCTTCTTCTGAGCGCATTGAACACCGCAGTCTCGAGCCTCTGGCCCTGGTCCAATGCCGATGCGGGAGAGAATGCTCCAAACATCGCAGGATCGACAGCGTAGACTTTAGACGCAGACCGCGTATTATTTGCAAGTGAACGCGTAAACTCCGGCACAGAAAACAGCAGGTAGGCGTCCTCGTAATACTCAAGTAAGTCGCTGAGCGAATTACGACTGACGGGTATCTGCCTGCTCTTGAACTCGTTGTACACCTTGTTCACCGACAGCTCTCGTCCCGAAGATGCCATACACCGCGTCAGAAACAGTGAGGCCAAACGAGGGCTCTTGACGTCGTAACGCTCCACAACGTCCATAGCGACCGTTCGCGACGCATATTCCTGTAGCAGCTGAATCGCGTCTGCGGGCGTCTGCTCAAGTGTCGCGATGAATCCCCCTCGCTCGAGATATCCGACCAGATGGTGTCGGAGCAACGCTGCAGCGCTTGAGGAGAAGGGCGCGTTCGACTCAGGAACGCTCCCCGTCTTATATCGGACGTATTCCGAAAAACTCAACGGAAAAAGCTCTCGCACAAGAGAACGGCCCCTGAACTCGCTCTTAAGTTCTGAGGACAGCATCTTAGAAGAAGATCCCGTCACGTAAACGGTCGCCTTCTCCGTATCGACCACGCGTCGCAGAAACGCACCCCATTCGGGTATTTCCTGGATCTCGTCAAAGAAAAGGTAGGCGCCCTCGCCTCGAGCAGCAGGATATAGTGCATAGAATGTATCGAGCACGTCCGCTAGTAGCGATGGCTCATACGGACGCAAGCGCTCATCCTCAAAATTGAAATATAGCATCCGGTCAAGCTCGACGCCTTGGCCCTGAAGCCGCCGTATCTCCTGATACAGGCGATACGTCTTTCCACAACGACGGGCGCCCACAATCACATATACGATGTTGTCGCGCTTTGGCTCCTGCGGGTTGCCCAGATCAAGGTCGCGCTCAAAGACCTGCGGAATCCCCTGTTGCTCAAAGTCCTTTATTTTTTGAGCCACCAAGTCGTTGAATGCCATAATTCTCCAATCTTGCTCTCCTGCTAATCAAGATTATAACGATTCTTGATTAGCAGGAGAGCAAGATTATGCGTATCTTGATTAATGGATAAGCAAGTTTTCTATTAGTGGCCCCTCCCGGAGGATATCGAGCGGCCGAGGGGGCAGGCATGAACGCCTCTAGCCGAAAACAAAGTAGCTAAAAAAGCCCCGTCCCAAATCAGCTACTTAACGCCAGGGGTCGGCTTCGAAGAGGGGCTCGCGCTCGGGGCGACGATCGCTATAAGGATCGTAGCCGTCGTCATCCTCGTTCTCGGCACGAATGTAGGGATCGGTGGGCTTTTTCGTCTCCCTCTTCTCGCGCAGGGGCTGCTTGCACTCGTCCTTGCTATCCATGGCATGCACCTTTCCGTGTGGCTTGAATTCCATTCTTACACTATGACTGATTACGGCCATCGTAATGCATGGATACCGCGGGATGCGGTATCCAGAGCGCACACGTGCTTACGAATCGTCTACGCGTATCGGCGCAGACAGTGTATACATTGCTTTAAACCCAACGCAAGCCCGCCCGAGCGCACCTTAGGCACACTCGGGCGGGTAAACATCGTCTTGAAACTTGCAGCAACTAGCAAATCCCCGTCAGGCCAAGCACCAGGCCAATGATCATGGTGCCGATAATGATCCAGTTCACGTTGGTGTTCTTCTTGAGCAGCTTGAAACAACCCAGGGTGTACAGCAGCGGAATCAGGCCGATGAAGATCGTATCGAGATACGTCTGGATCATGACCGGATCGCCCTCGGGCATCGGAATTGAGATCGCGCAGTTGAACTTAACGAACGAGGCAGCCATGGCGCCGATCATCAGCAGGCCGAGCGTGCTTGAGAGTTTGGTTACAATACCCATCAAGCCGCTCTCGTAGATCTTGGTGATGAAGCTCGAACCGACGCGATACCCAAGAACCGTCAGCACCCAACGCGTAATCCACGACGGAATGTTGTAAATGAGCAGAAACGCGATCGGACCCAGAAGCGATCCGTTCTGAGAGCACAGCGCCATACCGACCGAGGCCGCGATAACACGGATAACGCCCCAGAAGATTGCATCGCCGATGCCCGACATGGGACCCATGAGCGAAGCTTTGACCGAGTCGATCGAATGCGTATCGAAATCAGGCTCGGCCGCGTTCTCCTTCTCCATCGAGGCAACAAGGCCCATGCAGAACGTACCGACATTTGACGTGATGTTATACCAGGTCGAATGGCGTACCAGGGCATCGCGACGCTGTTCTTTATCCGGGTAGAAACGCTCGATGGCAGGCCAGATGGACCACATGAAGCCTGAAGCGCCTCCGCGAGCGCCGCCGCCGTAATGGGCAAAGACGTTGAACGAGTGGAAGAAGATGCCGCGCAGCATCTTACGGTCTTCAGCGGAAAGATCCTTAGTGGAGATGCTGATCTTCTCGCTTGCGGTATCGGTGGTACTCATGCGAAGAAATCCTCCTCTTCGAGCTCGGCGACGGACTGGGCACCAGCTGCGACGCCCGATTCGCGCAAGGCCTTAATCTGGTTGCGCAGGTCGAGATTTTCAAGGTCACGCAGGGCCGTAACGACCAAGATCACTGCACCGACGGCGGCAATTGCGACCATGGGCATGTTGAGATATTGGAAGAGCACGAAGCCGAGCAGGAAATAAATTGCAATCTTGTTATCCCAGAGCATGCGCAGAAGTAGCGCCATGCCCACGGCGGGAAGCAGGCCGGATGCAGCATTGAACCCGTTCAGGACCGCCTGCGGCACCATATTCATAAGCTGCGATGCCGGCTCGGCACCGACCCACACCGCCAAAAACGTCGGGATGGCGAATAGACCGTTCATGACTACGGCGCCGCCAAAATGGCAGATGAAGAGCTTCTTACTGTCACCCGAGTTCGCGGCCCAATCAATAACAGGAGCCCAGAAAGACATGAGCACGTTGAGAACGAGCGAGTAGATGATGTTCGCAAAAATAGCCGCAGCCACCGCGAGCGGAATCGCTACGCCCTGCTCCATGCCAGACACGACCACGAAGCACACAGCGAGCACCGTTCCTGCCACCGTATCAGCCGAAGTCGCACCGCCCACGTTGACGCTTCCGATGAAAATAGCCTGGAGCGCAGCACCGATGATAATGCCTGCGGTAACATCGCCAAAGATAATGCCCGCCACAAGACCCACGCCCAGGGGCTGGTCAATCATGGGCTGTCCAAACGTCCATTGGACGAAATAGCAGATAAAAGCTGCCAAATATGCCAAGAGCGCAGTCGTCAGCATATCAATCCCTCCTTAGAGCTTTGCCAGCAGGTCGGAAACCTTGACCTTACCGTCTGTAACGCCGACCTGATGAAACACCGGCAGATCTTGCTCACACAGCTCGCGCGCTGCAGCCACCTCGTCTGGATTGAGCGTTACACCCGTTGTCAGCAGCACCTTGGCTGCATCGTCGCTTCGATCGAAGCGGCCGACATTCGCAACGTTCACGCTGCCGATCCTACCGGGAGCCCCTTTCACTAGTTTGAGTGCATCGGCGATGTTCCCAGTAAGGGCGAAGATGCGCATCTCGCCCGCACGCGGATCGTTAGCAATCTTGATAGCGTCGTCTATTGTACGGATGAGAAGCTTCTGCCCACTCGGGCAAGCCATCTTGAGCGTCGACGACTGGGTTTCATTTTGGGCCGCAGCGTCATTCGCGACTAAAATACCCTTGGTGCTCAGCTCCTTTCCCCACATGAGCGTGACCTGTCCGTGAACCAGGCGGTCATCCACTCGCAGCTGAACGATCATTTCGTTCTCCTTTCGTCTTCGCTCCGCCCGCCAAAGCGGACCACTTCCTATCCAAAGAAATCGTCATCGGTATCTGTCGCCCCGCCTGCCCGCAGGACCACACGCCGCATGGAGGTCGATGCCTGCGCGATTACGCTGTCGATATACTCGGGCGTGAACGCCTCGCCCGTAATCAGGCATTCGAGAATTAACGCGATGTTGAAACCGGTCACATGTACGATGCCGTGCTTTTCCGGCTGCATGGCCGTAACCATGTTGCAGACGCTCCCGCCCAAAAGATCGGTAACGATCAACGCATCGTCCTCTGGCCTCACGCCATCGATAAACTCTGCGATCTGCTCATTGGGATCCGATTCGTCCACATAGCAATCAACGACGGTTATGGCGCTATCATCATGAAGCAGCACCTCAGCCACACTTTTGACGCCACTTGCTAGGCGTCCGTGGGTTGCAACTAAAATTTTCTTCATAGCACACCCCTTAAGCCAAAGGAGCCGCGCCATTGGCGAATACTCGCACGACATGCTCGAATGTGCTGCGCAGGCTCTCGAACGCGACTGCCGTCATATCGTGCCAATAGATCGGAGCATCCGGATGTCCCTCAGTCTTTTCATCAACCATGGCGCGCACGGCATCGCCGGCATATTTAACGCCATACGTGTAGTAGTTAATCTTGCGGATGCCGGCATTGATGGCACGAGCGTAATCCTCGTCGGAAACACCGGAGCCACCGTGCATGACAAGTGGCACGTTCACACAGCTGCGAATGTCGGTCAGAACGTCAATGTTCAAATGGGGCTCGCCCTTATACAGGCCGTGCACCGTTCCGAACGAGCAGGCCAGGATATCGAGCCCCGTGGACTCAACGAAGTCACGCGCCTGGTCAGGATCGGTATAGATGGCGCCCGCCTCTTCCGCCGTGGACCCAGCATCAGGATCGCCACCCTCACGCGACCCCATAGAACCAAGTTCGCACTCAAGGCCTGCACCAAAGTCGGCGCACATCTGGGCAGCGTACTGGGAAAGCTCAACATTACGTTCGTAGGAAAGTGCAGAACCGTCGAACATGACGCCCGTGAAACCGAGCTCCAACGCACGACGAGCATAGGATAGATTCTCACAATGATCCAGATTCAGGCAGATATGCGCACTCGAGCGCTCAGCCAGTGCTGTAACCAGCGGAGCCACCACGTCAATCGGCACCAGCGACTCGTGAACCTCGGCATGCTGGATGATAATCGGATAACCTGTTTCCTCCGCCACGTCCACAGCGGCGCGGACGGCCTCAAGACTCGCGGAATTTACTGCAGCGACCGCCATATTGTTCTGTTCGGCGATGTTGCAGATATCTCTCATACTGACGAGCATCTGTTCTCCTTTCCTCAGGCAGACCATCGCTGTTTGGCTTTCTCCAAACGCAACATTTTGCGAGTTCATTATATTGCGTTTTGTTTTGCTTTGTTTCGGAATTGACGTCTGCTACCGCGAACGGTCGAAAACCTGCCCCGAACGTTCGATATGTTTTGTTTAGAGTTGTTTTATTTCATTTCAGGAATTGTTGTTCTGGTAAAACTGAAGGTAACAAGCCTTGTCCCACAACAAGCCCTGGGAGTTCTTATGAGTGAACCGCGTCCCTATTACCTGGAAGAACGGCAGGAAGAAATACTCGACTTACTCAATGCGAACAGCACTGTTCGCATTGTTGACCTCAGCGAGCGCTTCGGTGTTTCGGAAGCGACCATTCGAAAGGATATGCGGGCTCTCGAAGGCAGAGGACTTCTCAGGCGAACCCATGGCGGCGCGATCTTACCGAACCCCAATTCTCGCGAACTTTCGTTTGAAGACGCTTCTTCGACGGCCCAAGACGAAAAACGCCGCATCGGTTACGCTGCGGCGAAAATGGTGCGCGACGGCGACACGTTCTTTCTTCAATCGGGAACAACAACGGGCTGCATGCTACGCGCTCTCAAGGGCCGCAAGAATCTCACGGTTCTCACGAACGACCTATCTCACGCGATACTTGCCGAAGAATTGCTGGTGGACAGCGAGGTCATTCTCCTGGGCGGACAACTGAGATTTGGCTATCACTACACACAGGGCAACGAGACTATCCGGCTGCTTAACGAGTACTTTGTTCCCACTGCTTTCATGGGAACCAATACCTTCTCGTTTTCAAAAGGATTTATGGCGCATCGATTGGAGCAGGCGAACATGGTGAGCGCCATCGCGAACGCTGCCGACCGACGCATAACCCTCATGGACTCATCGAAAATCGGCGTCATCGGCTTGGTTCACGCCCTTGACCTCAATGAGATTAACTGCCTGATCACCGACACCGGTGTCGATGCGGACACGAGGCAGCGACTTGCCGAGCTTGCCCCCAACTTGGAGATCATCTACGCCTAGACTGCCCGGCACATTCGACGCAGCATCAAAACCACCCCTAAAAGGGGTGGTTTGCTCTTAGGGTATAACCCTTGGATTT
>URPB01000073.1:0-11119 GCA_900549575.1 uncultured Collinsella sp. | reverse complement strand
GTAGCCGAGTTGCTGGCCAGGAACGACGATCAGCAGGCCAAACAGACCGGAAACGCCCTGAGAAACCGTGCCGATGTGAAGCAGCGCCGCGAGCGCGCCGCCAAATCCGGCACCCAGGCAGGCCGTCACAAACGGACGAACGAGCGGCAGCGTAACAGCATACATCAGAGGCTCTCCCACACCCAGGATTCCAACGGGAATGGACTCTGCGACGTACTTCTTGAGCTTGGCGTTCTTGGTCTTAAAGTACAGCGCCAAACCGGCACCGACCTGGCCGCCGCCAGCCATCATAAGGATGGGAAGCAGGTAATTGATACCCTTGGTAGCGCCGTCGGGATCGTTGAGCATAGCGTGGATCGGCGTGAGCGCCTGGTGCAGACCGACGGACACCAGCGGCAAGAAGCCTGCCGACAGGATATAGCCGCCCAGGACGCCCAGCTTCTCGAAGATAAAGGTCAAAACGCTAAAGATGGCAGTCGTCAGCCATGCGCCTACCGGCTGGATGACGAGTATCAGAGCAAAGGCGCCGATGATGAGCACCAGCAGCGGGGACAAAAACGTGTCGAGTGCGTTGGGCATAACCTTGCGAATCTGACGCTCCATCCAGGCAAAAAATGCGCCAGCGATGAGAGCCGCGATCATGCCGCCCGCTGCGGGGTTGTACTGCGCACTGGTGAGCGGCAGCAGAATGGCAGCGGCAGGATCAGCAGCGCCAGGCGCAAGCAGGGGCATGGCACTGTTGGCGATACACATCATGCCGGCGATGCCGCCCAGCGCAGCGGAGCCACCAAACTCACGTGCCGCGTTATAGCCCACCAAGATGGGCAGATAGGCAAACAGGGCCCAGCCCATGGAACGAATGCCCTGGTACCACCACTCGCCTGCAAGCGCGCCTGCCGTCGAGACGTTAATGACGTTGCAGATACCGTTGATGAGGCCAGCCGCAATGATGCCGGGAAGCAGGGCGACGAAGACATTGGAAATCTTCTTGAGGAAGGCCTGAACCGGCTTGGACTCGTACTTGGCCTTCTGCGCGGCCTTGTTTGTGGCCGCAGCGTCAACCACGCTCTCGTCAGCAACGCCTTTCGCAAGGCCGGTGAGCTTGGAGAACTCCTCGAGCACCTTATTCACCTTGCCCGGACCCAGCACGATCTGCATCGTGTCGTCCTCGACCAGGCCCATCACGCCGTCGAGTGCCTTAATGCCCTCCGTGTCGACGTTGCCCGTGTCTTTGACGGTCACGCGCAGGCGCGTCATGCACGCCGCGTTTGCGAGCACGTTGTCTTTACCGCCCAAAAGGTCCAGCAGCTTTTGAGCCAGCTCTTTGTTCGTCATAACTCCTCCTTGTATTGGGTATCTCGTCTAGATGTCATATCAGCTCACGCCGCGCACCTATTGGGCATCGGCATTGCTCTTCTCATGGCCACTCACCGCAGCACGGACATGGCCTCGCGCCCGCTCAAGAGCTACCATAGCCTGCTCGGCATCGCAGTCCAGCAGTACCGAGACAATAGCGGTTTTTACGTGGCCGCCGGCATCTGCAAGCGCCTGAACGGCGCGCTCGCGCGTGCAGCCGGTCGCCTCCATCACGATGTTCTGGCCGCGCACCACCAACTTCTCGTTCGTCTGCTGCACATCGACCATCAGGTTTTGGTATACCTTGCCGATCTTGACCATGGCACCGGTCGAAATCATGTTGAGAATGAGCTTTTGAACCGTTCCCGCCTTGAGCCTCGTTGAGCCGGTCAGCACCTCGGGACCGGGCACGGGCTCAATGGCAAGATCTGCGCTCTCCCCGATCTTCGACCCTTGGTTGCAGGCAATTGCAATGGTCTTGCACCCAGTTGCCTTGGCGTACACAAGGCCGCCCACCACATAAGGAGTACGACCGCTTGCCGCCAGGCCAACGACAAGATCCTTGTCCGAGAGTCCACGCTCTCGCAGGTCGTTCGCGCCAAGCTCCTCGCTGTCTTCGGCACCTTCGACAGCCTTGATAAACGTCGTCTCGCCTCCGGCAATGAGCCCGACAATCAGATCGGGTGACACGCCAAACGTGGGCGGACACTCCGAAGCGTCGAGTACGCCCAGACGACCGCTGGTGCCTGCGCCCATGTAAAAGACGCGCCCGCCGCGCTCGAGTGTCTCAGCAGCCCAGTCGATTGCTGTGGCAACCTGGGGCAACACTTTCGTGACCGACTGGACGGCACGAAGATCCTCATCGTTCATCGTCGTGACGATTTGCAGCGATGTCATCGTATCGAGGTCCATTGACCTTTGATTACGCTGTTCGGTCGTGAATTTTGTTAAATCGAGCATTTCATTCACCTCATCTTTCCTGTTTCTCGATGTAGTTTTGCTTTATGACATGCGTCGCCCGTTCGTAGTCGCTGGCAACGTAAGCAGCGTACAGGGCATCGACAACCATAAGCTGGGCCATACGCGAAGCCATGGCACCGCTGCGGACCAAGGGTTCACTCGCAGCGACGCCGAGCACGGCATCGGCCATGGTGGCAAGCTTGGATGATCCATCTACTTTGGTAACGGCCACAACGGGACAGTTGTGACGTTGAGCCTCGGCGGTGCAGTCCAGCACCTCTTGCGTCAAGCCCGAGTAGCTAAAGGCGATTGCCATATCGCCCTCATGCATGTTCTTGGCACATAAGAGCTGATCATGCCAGTCGTCGTACAGATGGCACTCTTTGTCGACACGCATGAGCTTTTGCGCCAGGTCGTGCGCGACCAAACGAGAGGCACCAATACCGAACAGATTGACCGCGCGTGCCCGCTTAAGACGGGCCGCGCATCGCTCCAAGACGGTGTAATCGAGCGTTCGCGCCGTCGCCTCGATCGTGCGCACGTTGCTTTTCATCACCTTCCCCACGATACGTTCGACGCTGTCATCCATGGAGATGTCCTCGAGGGCTACGTCTTTCTTGTCACCTAAGAGCGCCAGCTCGGCAATCAGTTCGCGCTGGAACTCCTTGTAGCCCGCAAAACCCAAACGCTTGCAAAAGCGCAAAATGCTCGAGGGCGAGGAGAACGTGACATCGGCAAGACCGCGGACGGACAGCCCGACCACCTCGTGCGGATGAGCGCTTACATATGCGATGACATTGCGTTCCGCCGGGCTCGCGCTGAGCTCACGCTCGCGAAGCCGCAAAAGCAATCCGTTTGCCATCTCAAACACCTCCGTTGAGAAGAATTAAAGACCAACGAACGATTCGTACCGGATACAAACAGCTTTTGCGGTACATTGTGCCGCATCGTGGCGCACAAAGGGCGAGCGTTCTACCGCTCGCCCCTCAAATCCGACCGCTCGGAAATACGCACGACACAAAATAATTCAACGAAGTCGCATTATCAGAAACGGGTTTGTTACCGGCTAGCGCCTCGCATGGGCGCCGATCGGCCGAGTCGCATGGCGCACCAACGCCGCCGCCAGCAATACCAACAGCATGGCGGTGACATAGCCCGCAGCATCGAATCCTAAATCGATAACGTCGAAATGCCTGCCGGGAACAAAGATCTTATGTACCTGATCGCCAACGGAGCAGGCGGCGCAAAAGAGCAATACGGGCACGCAACGGGAGCATACGCTCCACGGACGCCTGGAAAAGCAGACCACGACCACGGAGGCGAATAATCCGACGAAGAAAAACTCTACGGTATGGGCAACGCGACGGACGTTTGTGCCCACCCACATGCGAATGGAAGCAAGTCGGCCAGACCGGACATTCGAGGCAGCCGAATCGGCGCCCCCGGTCATTCCGTTCTCTGTCTGGGCTTCACCCGTGGCATCGGCAGCCTGAACGCCCGTAGCCTGACCCTCCACCACACGCGCGGTGGACTCGCTCAGCAACGACGTCTCCACCGCATTTTGCTCCGTCAGCACCCAGATGCCCGCCAGCGTTGCAACGAACAGAACAATCGCGGTCCATCCGATTATTTGTTTTACGCGCGCCAAGGGCCAACCTCCTTTTTTTGAATATCAGCGAGTGTAGCCCCAAATGGCATCGTCACCGTATCAAAATTTGAATCGCAACAGGAAGCGACAAAGCGACGCAAACCCCTACCCCGCCTCGCGCATCCAGCGATCGAACGTCCCCACGCACACGCCTAGGCACTTTGCTGCCTGGCTGCGGGTAATATCGCCTGCCTCATAGCTATCGCGCACCAGCTCAAACTGAGGAGGGCACGGCTTGCGAGGTCGACCGAAACGAACCCCTCGCGCCCGCGCCGCTGCAATTCCCTCCGCCTGGCGCCGATGGATATTCTCGCGCTCCACCTGCGCCACGTAGCTCAGCAGTTGCAGCACAATATCGGCAATCAGGGTGTTGGTCACATCCGGCGCGCCGCTGGCCCTAGCGCGCGTGTCAAGCAATGGCATGTCCAACACCACAATGGCAACCCCGAGCTCCTTGGTAATGCGTCGCCATTCCTCAAGAATCTCGGAGTAATTACGACCAAGTCGGTCGATAGAAAGCACCACCAGCACGTCCCCGTCTCCCAGGACGTGCAACAGCTCGCGATAATGCGGTCGATCGAAGTCCTTGCCGCTCGCATGGTCGGCATAAATATTCGCTGAGCCCACGCCATAGGCGCCCAGCGCATCCAGCTGCCGATTCAGATTCTGATCGCGCGAACTCACCCGCGCATACCCGTACACCGTCGCCATCTCATCCCCGCTTTCTTGTAAACCTGCCAAAAGGGACAGGTTTATTTTGGTAGGTTTTACCTCTCAAATAGCAGGTAAGCGGGCGGCCGAGCAGACGACAAGGTAGTCACGATTCAAATGCGAAGGGCGGTCCCGAAAGACCGCCCTCCGCTCTCTCGCCACGAGTCGGGATTTAGCTAATGGATAAGCTTAAAGTCCAAGTGTCCACGCGTGGTATTGACGCGCGAGACCTCGATAATCACGCGCTGGCCCAGTTCATAGCGAGTCCCCGTGTCGGCGCCCGTCAGCGTAAGCGCGTCCTCGTCGAACTCGAGCCACTCGTTGCCCAGGCTCTTAATTGAAACCAGGCCCTCGACCTGTGTTAGGTCCAAGCGCACAAAGAGGCCCATGCTGCTAACCCACGAGACGGTTCCGGCATAGCGCTCACCCAGACGGTCCTCATAGTACTGGGCAATCTTGATCTTTTGCGTCGCATGGCTGGCGGCATCTGCCGCGCGCTCGGCATCGCTACATGCGCGGCAGATCTGCGGCAGAATGCGCGGCAGCGACTCGCGCCCCTTGCCGATCAGCCGCGGCGTACGGACCAAGGCGTCCTTGCCGCCGAGCTGCTCATAGGCCAACTGCAGTTTGAGCACGCGGTGCACCACCAGATCGGGGTAGCGACGGATGGGACTCGTAAAGTGACAGTAGCACGGCGCGGCGAGCGCAAAGTGGCCCTCGTTGCGCGGCTTGTACAGCGCGCGCTGCATGCTGCGCAGAAGCAGCGTGTTGACGAGCGGTGCGTTGGCCGTACCGGCGGCAGCATCAACTGCAGCCTGCAGCTCATCGGGGCTCCCCAGGGCAATACCGGCAGCACGGCGATCGTCGATGATGCCTAGCTGCGCCAGCGCAACGGCGGCACCGTGCAGGCTATCGGGGCTCGGATCCTCATGCACGCGATAGCAGGCCTCGATATCACGGTCTGCCAGCCACTCTGCAACGCACTCGTTGGCGAGCAGCATGGCTTCCTCGATAAGCGACGTGGCACACGAACGCTCACGCGCCACAATCTGCACGGGCACTCCGTCCTCATCCAATAGAGCACGAATCTCGGCCGTGTCAAAATCGACCGAGCCGCGGGCGCGACGGATACGACGGCGAAGTTCGGCGAGTTCGTTGGCGGCGACAAGGAAATCGCAGAGGTCGACGTTGTAGCCGCGGGCGACCTCCTCGCACGCAAGACCGCGCTCAAGCGCTTCCTCGCGCGAGGTCTCGGCAGCCGCAACATCCTCGGCTGCACCCTCCAGCACCGAATACTCAACCGCGCCGGTACGCACCAGCAGAGCCTCGGCGCCGTCATAGTCCATACGCACACGCGAGCGAATCACGCTGGGGTACGGATCGTAATGCCGCACGCGACCCTGCGCATCGAGCTCGATATCGACGGTAAACGCAAGACGGTCCTCGTCAGGGCGAAGCGAGCACAGGTCACAGGACAGGCGTTCGGGCAGCATGGGAAGCACGCGATCGGCCAGATACACCGATGTCGTGCGATGGCGAGCCTCAAGATCGATATGCCCGTCCCAAGCCACATAGTGTGAAACGTCGGCGATATGCACGCCCAGCTTGTAGCCACCCTCGGGCGTACGCTCCAGCGAAATGGCATCGTCAAAGTCGCGCGCGTCGACCGGGTCGATCGTGATGACAAAGCGGTCGCGCAGATCGCGGCGGAGCGGGTCCTTAAGCGCCGCGGACACATCGAGCGCAAGCCCCTCGGCCTCGTCTAGCGCGGCCTCGGGATAGCTATCGGTATAGCCGTAACGCGCCATCACATATTGAACGCCCAAATCGGGCGCGTCATCTCCGCCAATGCGGCGTTCGATCGTCACAGTGCCCGATTCCAGGCGCGTCGGGTAGGTCAAAATGCGCGCGACAACAGCATCACCCGGGTGGACACCCAGACGATCCGCCGAGGTGTCCTCGGGCAAAATGAAGAAGTCGGCCTTCAGGCGCGAATCGAGCGGCTCGATCACACCGAGCGGACCGGCGGTCTGGTACGTGCCCACCACGCTTATAGCTGCGCGCTCAACCACGCCCTCGATCACGGCGCGACGCTCGCCATGCGGGCTGTTCTTAATGCTCACGGCAACGGTATCGCCGTCCATGATCTCGCGCTTACCGCGGCCCATGACCTTGTAGTCGCCATTCTCGGTTATGACATAGGCACTGTGCTCATGGAGCTGCACGCGCCCGGTCAGGCTCGGACGGCGTTCGCTGCGCACCGGCCCGCGCTTATTGCGAGCTCCACGCTTATGCTTGTTATTGCGCCCCATGGCGCCTCCTAACTATCGATTGCGAACTCCAAAGAGTCTACCCAAATGATTCGCTTTCCTGCCGTCCCCTAGGGATCAAAAAACGGGCCGCCCCATAAGAGACGACCCGTTGGAAGGGATGAATTCCAGGCATGCCTACACGCGCAGGTAGCGACGCATGGCGATGGCAGAACCAAAGAGGCCGATAATCACGCCGACCAGAATCAGCGCAGCATAGGTCACCAGGTAGTACTGCATCGGCAGGGCAAACGACATCCAGCCGATGCTCTCCTGCAAACGCGGAATCATCAGATTGCGCAGCAGCTCCAGAACGCCGATGGAAAGCAGCGAGCCCAAAATGGCCTGCAGTACGCCCTCGGTGATAAACGGGCCACGAATGAAGCCGTTGCTGGCGCCGACCAGACGCATAATCGCAATCTCACGACGACGCGCCGTAATGGACAGGCGAATCGTGTTGTTGATAAAGATGAACGCGATAAAAGTCAGCAGGCCAACGAGCACCACGGCGGCGATGCGGATGTAGTTGGTCACCTGGAACAGGCGGCTCACTTCCTCTTGGCCGTACAGCACGCTCGCGTTGACGTCGCCATCATCTGCGATCTTCTGGAAATCGGCGTCCTTCTTGAGCTTCTCAGCCGTGCTCTCAACCTTGGACGGATCGTCCATCTCGATCGCAAACGAAGCCGGCAGCGGATTCTGGCCATCGAGCGCGCTCATGGTAGCGTCGGCGTTGCCCGACATCTTGCTCGTATACTCGGCCAGCGCGTCATCCTTGTCCTTGTAGGTCACGGACTTGACGTTGCTCCACGTCTTAAGCTCGGCCTCAAAAGCCTGAACATCGGCCTGATCGGCGTCATCGCTAATGAACGCGTTGATGACAACCTGATCCTCGACGGTGCCGATCACGGAGTTCAGCATCGCGGAGCCCATAATGAACAAGCCGATGATAAACAGCGAAAGGAAAATCGTGATGACGGCGCCGAGCGAGGTGGTCCAGTTACGGAAGAAGTGGCTGATTGCCTCCTTGAAGGAGTAGCCCACGTTAGTTGGTGCCATAGTTGCCGTAACCTCCCCTCTCCTGGTCGCGGATAACGTGGCCGCCCTCGAGGGCGATCACGCGACGGTGCATGCTATCGACCATCTCGCGGTCGTGCGTAGCCACGATCACGGTCGTGCCGGTGCGGTTAATGCGCTCGAGCAGCTTCATGATGCCCAGCGAGATCGCCGGGTCGAGGTTGCCCGTGGGCTCGTCGCAGATCAGCAGCGGCGGTCGGTTGACCATGGCGCGAGCGACGGCGACGCGCTGCTGCTCGCCACCCGAAAGCTGGTCGGGCAGGGAGTCCATCTGATCGGCCAGACCGACCAGACGCAGGACCTCGGGCACCTGGCTGCGAATGACGCCCTTGGGCTTGCCGATGCACTGCAGGGCAAACGCCACGTTTTCGTAGGCGGTCTTTTGCGGCAGAAGCTTAAAGTCCTGGAACACGGCGCCAATCTGACGGCGCAGGAACGGAACCTTGCGGTTCTTGATCTTCATGAGGTCCTGACCGGCAACCAAGATGCGGCCACTCGTCGGCTTGACGTCGCGGTTGAGCGTCGACAGCAGCGTGGTCTTACCCGAGCCGGAGTGACCGACCAAGAAGACAAACTCACCAGGGTAGATCTCGATGTTAATGTCATCGAGCGCGGGCTTGTTGGGCTGCGCCGGGTAGATCTTGGTGACGTGCTCCATGAGGATTACAGGCTCGACACCGGCCTGCTTGGCCATCTTTTTGCGGCTCGCCTGCGGGTCGATGGGCGCGAACACCGACGTAAAATCGGGGTTGTTGAGCGCGTTGTCGAGACTTGCGACCTCGGCGGCCTGATCGCGCTCGACCACCGGCGCAGCGGGCTGCGTGGGGTCGGGAATAGCGGCAAAAAGACCAGACTGCGCAGGCTGCGGAGCCGGTGTCGCAGGAGCCATGGGGTCGGGGATGCCGACCATAGTAGGCTGCGGCGCGGCGGCACCAGCCTGAGGCTGCTCCACGCGAGCGGTTACGGTCTGGACGGGCTCAAAACCCGCCGTGCCGGAAAGCGCGACATCGCTGGTGGGATTGTAGGCAAAGGGATCGGATGCCGGCTGTGCCTGATCTGCCGGCTGAACGGGGGCCTGATCGACATGCTGGCCCTCTGAATCCGGAGTGGCGAAACGACTGCCCTGGACGCCTGGCTGCGTCTTGGGGGCATCATCGCCCGCACCGGAGGTACGGAAGTGGTTACCCACTGGTGCTCCTTATCGTCGTGCGTTTAAACTACATGAGCGCTTTGTATTTTAGCAGTATTAGCTTTGCTGCACATAAGAAGCATGGCGTGCTTAGGGATCCCGTCGGCCGGGCACAGGGCTACTCTCCAAATCGTCCTCGGACATGTCGGAGCCCCCGCTGCGCGCTTCGCGCTGCGGGGGCTCCTCCGTCCTGCGGAAAGATTTGGAGAGTAACCCTGTGCCCGGCCTGCGATAACTAAGGGGTCGCCGCGTTTATCTTGAGGTGCTGCATATACAAAGCTGGAAGGGTCTGAATTGCACTTTGCTGGCCTGGGCCCTTTTCCCGGTAGAGACTTTTGCTTGACGCGTCTTTGATTTAATTGTTGCGCAACTCGGATTTGAATTGTCGATTTACATTGGCCTCGATAGGAACGTCTATGGTTGTGGGGGCTGGTATGAATTGTCCTTATTGTGGAGCTGAGTTGCGCGATGGCGTAAGGCACTGCACGGCGTGCGGGGCTGCCATCAATGGCATCTCTGCTGATTCTGAGCTTCGAGTAAAGCCTCGGAACCACGTTGCGGTCATCCTTGCCTGCATGCTGGTAATTGGCATTGTCGGCGGTAACTGTATGGGTCTTCATCTGCGGCAGGTGTTGTCGCACTTTGTATCCGCCCATTCGGAGCACGCCATCGTGCTGGATGTCGCAGCTGCGGGCTGGGACACCGATAACGGAGCATCGCGCGTTCCGATACACATTACGGGCAAGACCATCGACGGAATAACGGTCGACAGGATTGAGTTCGTCGCCTCCGATGGCTCTGGCATCAATCTCACGCAAGGTGTCTACACGCTCGAGGCAGCAGGTTCCCCTATCGCTGCGGACGGCACCATCTATCAAATTCCATGCACGAGTGCCACACTCGTCCTCGATGACGCCTTTGCCATGGGCGAAACGATCGATCTGGCCGAACTTGCAGAACAGGATTCGATTCTCACCTTCTGCCCCATTGATGCCGCCGATGTAACCAATGACGAAATCTATGATGCCGCCCTACTCGCCATGACATATTAAGGCGACGACGCCCCCGATGTTGCCGCACTGTGCCAAGCGGCAATCGGTCGACGTGACGGCGCCAGCACAAGCGGGAACGCCTTCGAAAGTTGCGGTGAAATACGGATTAATTGAGCCTTTAGGCTGGCAAAACAGTCCTTATTTCACCGCAACTGAAACAGGGGCGCTCTCCAAGAGAGCGCCCCTGCCGGGTTTCCATAGTACTGGCGAAGCAGTTTTATAGTTCTGGCGAAGCAGTCCTTGAGATCTGCCTTGCCTTATGCCAAGAACTCCTTGGTGGTCGCCACGATGTTGGCGGCGTCCAGACCGTACTTGTGCAGAAGCTCGGCACCCGAGCCGGACTCGCCGAAGGTGTCGTTGACGCCAATCTTCTTGAGCGGCGTCGGGCACTGCTCGCACAGGACGTCGGCAACGGCGCTGCCCAGGCCACCGATCACGGAGTGCTCCTCGACGGTCACGACGTGGCCGGTCTTGGTGGCGCTCTTGACGATCAGGTCGGCATCGATGGGCTTGATGGTGTGCATGTTGATGACCTCGGCGTCGATGCCCTCGGCAGCGAGCTGCTCGGCGGCCTCGAGAGCCTCACCGACCATCAGGCCGCAGGCAATGATGGTCACATCGGCGCCCTCGCGCATGACAATGCCCTTGCCCAACTCGAACTTGTAGGTCTCGGGGTCGTTGATGACCGGCGAGGCCAGACGGGCGAAGCGCATGTACACGGGGCCGTCGCACTCGTAGGCGGCGCGCGTCACGGCTCGGGCCTCCACGTCGTCGGCCGGGACGATAACGGTCATGCCGGGGATGACGCGCATAAGGG
>URPB01000072.1:0-11127 GCA_900549575.1 uncultured Collinsella sp. | reverse complement strand
CCGGCTAAGATCTATCAGATCCACATCCAGGACCTGACCTGACGCCCCCAAACCTGTCTCATCCGCAGGAGGTACTACGCCTATGAAAAAGATCCCTACATACAGCGGGACTCTGCGCAGCCATTTGCTGGCCGTCCCCCACTGTATTTCAGAATGCAGCGGCATCCGCATCTTTGGCCGCCGCATCAAATCGCTCATCTACACCACCGACGTGGCGGTCATCCGCAACTCCAATGCCGACGCCGTGTTTGCGGTCTACCCCTTTACGCCGCAACCCGCCATTACGCAGGCGCTGCTGACGGTCGCCGAGTGCCCGGTCTTTGTGGGCGTTGGCGGCGGCACCACCACCGGCAAGCGCTCCGTGCAGATGGCGGCCGTCTCCGAGATGCAGGGCGCGGCGGGCTGCGTGGTCAACTCCCCCGCCACCGCCGAGATGGTCGAGCACATCACCAACATCGCCGACATCCCCGTCATCGCCACGGTCGTTCGTTGCGACGACGATGCTCACGCCAAAGTGCGCGCCGGCGCCAAGATCCTTAACATCGCGGCCGGCAAGAACACGCCACAGGTCCTGCGCGAGCTGCGCGAGCACTATCCCAACCTGCCGCTCATCGCACCGGGCGGCAAGACGCCCGAGAGCATCCGTGAAACCATCGCCGCCGGTGCCAACGCCATCATTTGGACGCCGCCTTCGGCCCAGCAGCTGCAGACCGACATGATGCAGCGCTACCGCAAGATGAAGGAAGACGCCACGCCCGTCATCTCGCACGACGATGTACCCATTATCGACCAGGTTGCCGCCGCCGAGGTCAGTCAGGTCGAGAACATGAATCCCGACGTGCCGATTCCCGACGAAGTCATCGAGCGCGTTGCTTCGATCCACGATCATATCGAGGAGCGTCGCGCCAACCGTGGACTCAAGCCCTCGCTGCACGGCTTCTTCTTCCGCGGAAAGAAACGCTAGCAAAACATCTTGGCCCGCCCCACAAACGTGAGGCGGGCCGTTTTCGTTTGAGCAATCATGCAGCGACGTGATGGGGCAAATTAATCCACGCGCTTGTCGCCCATAAAGAAGAGCGCCACCGTACCGGGTCCGGTATGCGAGCCAATCAGAGTACCGATGTTATTGATCTCAATCTTGCCTTTAAGCTGCGGAACCTGTTCCTCAATCAGCGCCGCAACCGCCTCGGCATCCTCGCGGCACGCCGAGTGCGACATGATGCACTTACCCGAATAATCCGCACCGTCCTGCACGTGTGCCATCATGGTCTTAGCCATCTCGGAAATCGCGCGCTTCTTAGTGCGAATCTTCTCACGTGGCGACAGCCCACCTTCGCAATCGACCGTCATAAGCGGGCAAATCTTAAGCGCCGTGCCGATGATCGCGCTCGCAGCCGAAATGCGACCGCCGCGCAGGTAGCTCGACAGATCGGTCGAAAAGAACCAGTGGTGCAGGTTGAGTTTGTGCTCCTCGATCCAGGCGGCCGTCTCGTCGAGTGAAGCCCCGCTATCGCGCACGTCGGCGGCACATTCCGCCAGCAGGCCAAAGCCCGAAGACGCTGCCAGCGAATCGATGACGCGCACCTTGCCGCCCTGGGGATAGCGATCCGCGAGCATCTGCGCCGCAACGCAGGCCGATCCATACGTGCCCGAAATACCCGACGACAACGTCAGGTGCAGCACGTCTTTACCCTCGGCAACAAACGGCTCCCAAAACTCCTCGTACTCGCCCACGCTCACCTGAGACGTCTTGGGCATGGCGCCCGCGGCAATCTGGGCAAAAAACTCGTCCGGCGTAATCGACTGATACAGATCGTCCGTATAGACAACATCGTCGATCTCGTAATGAAAACACACGACGGGGATATTGCGCGACGCAAAGAACTCACGGGTTCGGTCGGCGGCGGATTCACAGGTCAGGACAAAATCACTCATATGAGGCTCCTTACTCATTGCTGCGCAAATTATCGCACAGTGAGCCTACATACGGTACATATGTCCACTATTTACCAAATCGAACCAAAAATAGCGAACATCTTTACCACCATCGTCTCCACCGGCCCCACGCATAAATATCTGAGAAAACACCCTCTGTCGTCTCCACTCAACCGCCATATCTACCTCAACTAAATCGATTTACCAAACCGTTCAGCCGACAATTCAGCCGCTGGCGCAAAATCGAAACAAAAGCGGCGCATACTGATAAACGTTTGACGCTGTTTATCAGTTTTACCAGCTCCATCGGAAGGTGTTTCATGGTCGCATTCGATCGCAACCCGCAAGACTTTAAGTATCTGCGCCTGCTGTCGAGACAGTTCCCCACCGAGCAATCCGCGTTTACCGAGATCATCAATCTCTCAGCCATCCTCAACCTGCCCAAAGGCACCGAGCATTTTATGAGCGACGTGCATGGCGAGTACGAGGCCTTTATGCACATCCTCAACAACTGCTCGGGCGTCGTGCGCGAGCATGTCGACGAGATTTTTGGCGACACGCTCACCTTTGACGAAAAGGGCGAGCTGTGCACGCTCATCTACTACCCGCACGAGAAGATCGAGCTGGTCCGCAGCCAGCGCGAGGACTCGCCCACCTGGTACAAAACGATGCTTGACCAGCTCATCATGGTCGCTCGTTCGCTTTCAAGCCGCTACACCCGCTCCAAGGTTCGTAAGGCCATCCCACGCGATTACGCCTACATCATCGACGAGCTGCTACACACGCATCCGGATGAGAACAACTATCGTGTGCGCTATCACGAGCGCATCGTGGAGTCCATCCTGGAGACCGCAAGCGCCGACGACTTTATCGAGTCGCTCGCCTCGCTCATCAAGCGCCTGGCCGTCGACCACCTGCACCTGGTGGGCGACATCTTCGACCGCGGCGGCGGCGCGGCCAAGATTATGGACCGTCTGCTCACCTACCATTCACTCGACATCCAGTGGGGCAACCACGACCTGCTGTGGATGGGCGCTGCGGCCGGTGAGCCCGCCTGCATCGCCACGGTGCTGCGCAACAACCTACGCTACGACAACTACGAGATCCTGGAGAACGACTACGGCATCTCGCTGCGTGAGCTTGTCGCCTTTGCCGATGCCACCTACACCGCCGGTGAGTCCATCACCCCGCTGATCAAGGCCATCAACGTCCTACTCTTTAAGCTCGAGGGCCAGATTATCCAGCGCCACCCCGAGTTCGATATGACCGACCGCCTGTTACTCGACAAAATCGATCACGACACCGGCACGGTCACGCTCGCCGACGGCAGCGTGTGGCCGCTCACGACCAATGACTTCCCCACCGTCGACCCGGCGGACCCCTATTCGCTCACGCCCCAAGAGCAGCACATCATCGACAAGCTCGTGTCCGAGTTTGTCACCGCCGATCACCTGCATCGCCATATCGATTTCCTCTATTCCCACGGCTCGATGTACAAGGTCGCCAACGGCAACCTGCTGTTCCATGGCTGCGTGCCGCTCAACGAAGACGGCACCTTTAGCAGCATGAACTGCCTGGGCACCTGGCACGCTGGCCGCGATTATCTCGATTTTTGCGACCACATCGCCCGCCGCGCCTGGCGCGTGGGCGACCGCGACGCTCTCGACTGGATGTGGTACCTGTGGATTGGCTTTAACTCACCCGCCAGCGGACGCCTGGTGCGTACCTTTGAGCGCGCCTATATCGCCGACAAGAGCACCTGGGTCGAGCCGATGGACCCGTACTTTACGCTTACCAAGTCGCCCTCGGTCTGCGACGACATCATGCGCGAGTTTGGCGTCGCGCCCATGGCATGCTCACCGACCGGTCACATCATCAACGGCCACACGCCCGTTAAAACCACCAAGGGCGAGCAGCCCATCCGCGCCGAGGGCAAGCTGCTGGTCATCGATGGCGGATTCTGCCGCGCTTACCATCCCAAGACGGGCATCGCCGGCTACACGCTTATCTCGAGCTCGCGAGGGTGCCGCCTCAAGTCGCACCAGGCCTTTACCACCGTTGCCGAGGCGCTCACCCGCAACATCGATATCGAAAGCGAGACCAACCGCTTTGACGAGGCCGACCGCCGCCGCATGGTGAGCGACACCGATACCGGCGCCAAGATCCGCAGCCAGATCCAGGACCTACGCCAACTGCTCGATGCATATAGAAACGGTGCTATCGAGGAGCGCGCCTAGCTCCACCCGCGGGGATTGGCTAAACTTGCTGGGTTTGTCATCCCCACGGCGCCCCAGCGCCACCCTAAGGCAGGTACCATGCAAAAGCTCCTTGCGCAGATTATGAAGTTTGGCGTCGTCGGCGTCATTGCCACGGTCATCGACTTTGGCATTATGAATCTGCTCCACTACGGTCTGGGCCTCAACATCCTAATCGCCAACACCAGCGGCTTTATCGTCTCACTCATCTTTAATTACGTCGCCAGCATGAAGTACGTGTTTGCGCACAAGGAGGGCATGAGCCGCCGCCGCGAGTTCATTATCTTTGTCGTGCTGTCCATGATTGGTTTGGTGCTCAACGACGGTATCGTGCTGGCGCTCAACGCCGGTCTGGGGCTCGAAGCCAATATCGCCAAGATTTGCGCCACCGCGCTTGTCATGGTCTACAACTTTGTGACCCGAAAGATCTTCCTGGAGGGCGACGAGACCAAATAGCTCGACACCCCTGCAGCATTACGGCGCCCACGGACGACGCGCGCTCAGCGCAGTATCGTCCGTGGGTGCCGCTCGTTTACGGGCAAATTTTCAACGTTTGCGGATTAGCACTTGATAATTTGGCGAGTTCGTATAGTTCTTGGCAAAGACCTTACGTTTCCCTTGCAAAAGCTCTAAAGTATCCTCTGCTCGATTCATCAACGCATTGGATGTGATTACGTGCGCAAGGCACTGGCACAACCTCATACTAAGCAGTTCCTCAAGTTCGCTGTCGTGGGCCTTATCTCCTTTGGCATCGACTGGGGTATGCTCATTGCGCTCGTCGAGCTGTTCCACCTCGACTTTTTGATGAGCACCACGGTCTCGTTCATCACGTCCGTCGTGGTCAACTACTGGCTCAGCATGAAGTACGTGTTCGACCATCGCGAGGGCATGAGCCGCAAGCGCGAGTTCACGATCTTCACCATCCTGTCGGTGATCGGTCTGGGGCTCAACGACCTGTACATGTTTGTGGGTGTCACGTTTTTGAGTATCGGCTACCAGGCCATGAAGGCCATCGCCACGTTCTTGGTCACCTGGTACAACTACTTTAGCCGTCGCTTCTTCCTCGAAGGCGCTCGCTCGTAGTCGATTCGACATTTGCTTGAATGTATAGCCGGTTGGAATTCTCGTTCCAGCCGGTTTTTTATTTGTCGAGGTCCCCGGCGACCCAGTCCTCTACGCATGAAAAACGGGCAGCCCGGATGTTTATCCGAACCGCCCGTCTGGCGCGCTATGTCGAGGTCTCTAGCCTGTAACGTAATACCAGACCACGTTGTCGCCGTTGGAGAGAACGTAGTTGCTGCAGGCCGTCATAGGCGTTGTGCCGTTGACGGAGTACATCCAGCCGCTCGTGCCGCCGTACTGTTTCTCGGCCAAACCACCAATCGCAGAAACATACGTGCCGTACGATGAGCCGTGTGCGTTGACAGAAAGGCCCAGCGCGCACAGGGCATCGTAAACGGTGGCGCCTTCGTTAAAGGTAAAGGTGCCGCCAGAAGACACAGGATTGCCCACGGCGCTCGATGTGACCGAAACCGTCACCGTTACGTAGTTGGGCTCCTGCGAGCCGCCCTGTCCGCCCGAGGGAGCGCTTCCGCCATTAGAGCTGGAGGCTCCATCAGACGACTGACCGCCGCCCGAAGAAGCACCGCCAGACACATTGGAAGTATCGCCGGCTCCCGTATTCTGGGCAGCGGATTTATCTCCAGACTTCTTGCCGTCCCGACCATCGGACTTCTTGCTATCCGAGCTTTTATCCGATTCCTTGTTTGAAGACTCGGAATCGTCCTTGGACTTGGACCCATCTTTTGCGTCATTCGATGACTTGGAATCCTTGGAACTGGCCTCGCCCGAAGTCGTAGTCGAGCCAGACGCCTTGGTGTCCTTGGTGACGACGCTCTCCCCCGTCACGGTCTGAATGATCCAGTCGATGGACCAGGCGCCGCTCTCGGAAGGATGGACGAAGCCCAGCGAGACGACAATCAGAATGGTGCACGCGGCAGTCAGAACGCCGAGGAGCGCCTTGCGGCGAGGGGCGGACGCCGCCGAAGCGGCGCCCTGTTGCTTTGCATCGTCGAACTGAATGAACGAGGAATCTGGTTGCTTGGGGTCAGCGTCCTTGGATTTATTGGACACAGCCCTCACCTACCGACGTTTGGTGAACACGAACACGCCGACGATGGCGAGACCGATGACGCCGGCGGCAACGCCAACAATGGCGAGCGGGTTGGTGCCAGTCTCCTGCTCGGAAGCACTAGAGGACTTCTTAGCAGTGGTCGTGGAAGCAGCACCCGTATCGGACTTGGAATCGGACTTCTTGTCGGACTTGCTGTCCTTCTTATCAGACTTCTTGTCAGACTTCTTCTCGTCCTTCTTATCGGACTTATCGGTGTCCTTCTTGTCGGACTTGTTGTCCTTGGTCTCGGTCTTGGTCGACACCGTCGTCTTGGTCGTCGGCTTATGACCCGGGGCGATAGCGCCGCCGGCCTGCTGGCCCTTCGTGCCAGAGCCGGAACCCGTGCCCGTGCCAGCACCGGAACCGTTGCCAGCGCCACCGTTGCCACCATTAGTGCCAGAACCACCATTGCCGCCAGGGTTAACAGCATTCTTGGTCCACTTGGCATACAGCGTCAGATCGGCCGTCACCGGCGTACTGAAGTCATACGCCTGCGTGCAAGCCTCATCGGTGAACCAACCGCCGAAAGTGTAGCCATCGCGCGTCGGATCGGCCGGCTTGACCAGCTTGCCGTCGGCCGTAGCAACAAACTTAGTGTCGCAAGCAGACCCGCCGTTGGAATTAAAGGCAACCGTCCAAGACTCAACAGCCCCGAGCTTGAACAGCGTACCCGAATCATTGATGTAGTAGAGGTTGCCAGAAGCATCGGCAATGACCGGAGAGTCACAGTACTGGTAATGGCCAGCCGCATCATAAATCTGCGTCGCCTCTGCGTCGCCAAGCGTATAGCGATACACGCCACCGCCAGCAGAGTAGTTGACGTAATCCTTGCTATCCGCGCTGTTCACGGTGAAGTACACATAGGTCTTGCCGCCCTGAACACTCACCAGCGGAGTAGCAGCAATACCGTTGAGGCCAGCCGGCAGCGCCTTGCCGTCGGCAGCAGCGACCATCGTGGTCTTACCCGTCTTCAGGTTATAGAGAACCAGAGCAGAGCCAGTAGCCGTCTGTCCGCCGACAATCAGATTGTCGCCAGAGACCGCCGGGGCGCTCATGTTATTCGTAAGACCCAGGTCGACCGTCTTCTGCTCGCTCAGCATGCCCTTCGCCGAAAGCGAAATCACATGGAGCTTTCCATCGTGCGTCATCTGATAGAAGGTCGAGCCATTGGACGGATCGGCGACGCAGTCAGCGTTCGCAAGGGCGCCGAGTTTCATGGTCGAAACGACATCGCCCGTCGTCTTATCAATGCACTTAAGCGTACCCGCGCTCGTAGGAACGATGGCATACTTATCCGTCAAAGCCGCACCAGTCCAGTAATAGCCCTCGGCAGGGTCGATGTTCTGCCAAGAAACTTCGCCCGTGGCAATCTTAATGCGCGCAAAGGAGCCGTTGCCGTAGGTCGCGTTGTAATTCTCGTCATACGAAATATCGACCGAGCCTACATAGACGTACTCGCCGTCCGAAACGACGGTGCAGGAGCTCTGCGTCAAGTCCGTCAAACCAGGCGTCAGCCACTTGCAGATCAGCTTGTCAGCAGTAATCGCCTGGACCGCACCGCCGTTGAGCGGAACGATGATAAGGCCATTGGTATAGATCGGACGAGAGGTATAGCTCACCTTGGAGGCAAGCGGCGCAGAGGCAACCTTTTTGCCCGTGGACGAATCGATCTTAATGAGCTCGTTCTCGGTCGCGATGTACACAAAGCCGTTAGCGATGACAGGTTCGCTGCAGTTGGCATACTGCTGGCCAGACTCGGCCTTCCAATCGAAGGCCCACTTAAGACCAGCGGCCTGCGCAGGCGTCTTGGCATCCGTTACGGTCGAACCGTTGCCACTGTTGCCGTAGCCGGCCCACTCGGTATCCCAATCAGGAGTCGTCGCACTCGGGTTCACGGCGATCTTGTCGGGATCGGGCATGGCCGAATCGTCGGTGGTATAGGCAAGCGTAACCTTATCGCCGCTCTTGAGCGTAATCTGATTGGCGCAGAGTAAGGAGGGCTCTCCATTGATATACAGATGCCAATATTTATTGGTCGCAGCATCCCAGACATACGGTTTGTGATCGAACGGCGAAGTAATGGAATTCAGGAACCAGTATGCACCGCTCTGGGAGGCGTTGTAATCAACGCTCTTCGCCTTCAGAACCGTCTCAATAAGGTCCTGGGCCGTAGAGCCTTCGGGCAGAGAAACATTGCTTGCCGAGCCCCAGCGAGTATTGTTGCCGTTGACATCGGGGCCGATAACATCGACAGACCCAAGAACCTGGCCAGGAAGGGCATCGGCGTCAGCACCATACATAAAGGTGACGGCATCGCCCTCATGGAGCTCGTAGGCACCGGCGCCAACGTCGGCGAGCTTGTACTTTACGTCGGACTTGCCCTTTACGTAGAAGCGCCAATAGCTATTGGTCGCAGCATCATAGCCACAATAGGACTCATCATCGAACGGCGAATAAATGCCGTTGAGGAACCAGCCCCAAGACGATTCGCCAGCATCGAGCTTAAGGCCGGTCTGCTCAAGGAGATCCTTGGCAGTAGAGCCCGCCTTGAGACTCGTCTGACCCGTCGAAGCCCAAACCTGCTGCTTGCCGTCCTTGTCCTTGCCAAGCACCTGAACGGAAGCATGGACAGAATCGGACGGCAACTGGTCGCCCCAGCCACCGTAGAACCACGTGACGGTATCGCCGGCATGGATGGTGACATTGTCCGCCGTATAGTCACTCGACTTGCCGTTGATAAACAGCTGCCAATAGGTCGAATAATCGAGCGGCGTACCCAGCTCAACACCGTTGTACTTAAGGCTCAGAATGAAGGAGCCCGCAGCAACGGCGTCAATATCATTCGCCTCAAGCGCGACCTTCGTAAGGTCAAGTGCGCTCGAGCCGGAGGTCACCACATACTGCGCGTTATCGACCCAAGTCTGAGTCTTGCCCTGGGCATCGCGACCAATGACGGTCACATTTGCGGCAACCTGGTCCTTAACGACAGGGGACGAGCTACCAGCCGTATAGGCAAACTCAATCTTCTGCCCCTGGGTGAGCTTGACGCTGCTCGCACCAACCGAGGAAGACGCGCCGTCGACGAACAGCTGCCAGAAGGCATAAGTCGTCGGATCGTAGGCAAGCGTGCGACCATCGCTCGGGGATGTGATGCTTTCGAGGTAGAAACCGTATGCCGTGTTCGGTTCGTACTTCGCCTTGAAGCCCGTCTTCTCCTGCAGCTTAATGAAGGCATCCGCAGCCGTCGCGCCCTCGTCGAGCTTGAGCTGCGTAGGCGCCACCCAGGTCTGAGCCTTGCCGTCGGCATCGGTGCCGATAATCGAGAACGAGACCTCGACTTGCTTCTTGGCGACATCGCCAGTTTCTGTCGGGTTCTCCGTCTGAACGGCAGCCGCGGCGGCAGATCCTGCTTGGCCAGCGGATGCCGTCGAAGACTGCTCGCTCGTAGCAGGGCTCTCCCCCGTCGCCGAGCCTTCGTCGCCAGTTGCTGCCTCTGTTATGGCTGCACTACCTGCAGGCGCGCCCTCGGAATCCGAAACCTCGGCGCCGCTCTGCTCAGCGGTGCCGCCCGCAAGCGCTGCGTCCTCGCCCGGCGTCGCAGCCTGAGCCACGGCCTCGGCAATGCCCTCGGCGCCCTCGGCCCACAACTGAGCCGGCGTGGTGCCAAAGGCCATCGCGAAGGCCAGGAATGCCACCAGGCCGCGCTTGGCTACACCGCGTGCAATCGCGCCACGGCGATGCAACGAGACGCGCTCGCGCTCGTCCTCAAACATATCCATTTGTCCCCCATTGTCTGTACTTGGAGCGTTGCCTTGAGGCTGCCCCGCGTCATCGCGCATGTTGCGCTCGAGTTCCCCCATCGGGATCTCTCTTCCCTCCAGAGCCCTATGCACACCGGCAGCATACGCCGCAGCCGCATGCAAGATGGGAGGCGATCCGACTTAACCTTAACGGCTCAGGCGCGCCGTCCGATCTGCGACGCGAACATCCCGAGCCAAGAGGAATTACGGTTACTGGTACAGCCGGGGACTTGCACCCCGATTCTCCCAAACGCGCAGGAAAACCGCGCATTCGTGCGTCTCCGCACCACCATCTAGGCCATCGATTATTACCGTCAGTATGGTATCACGCAAAAGGGCCTCGCACGCAGGCGAAGCCCAAGGTAAAAGCTATTGTTTGCGATAGGAGAATGCGGTGACGGCCGCAGCCTCTAGTGCTTGCCGCCGTGGCTGTTGAGCCAGATATTGCGACCCAGCATAAGCGCCAGCACCAGCGCGCTCACGTAGCCCATAAAGCCAATGACCGGGATACCAAACACAACCGGCTCGATGCGTGCGTAGTACACCACCGACGAACCGATAAACAGGCCGGCGATCACAATTGCCATCGACATGCGGTCGATAATTCCGCCCAGCTGTCGCAGCGCCTTATCGCTGCTCATAATCTGCGTGTTCACCTTAAGCTGGCCGCGCGTGAGCATACGCGAAGCCAAGCCCAGATACTCGGCCGCCTCGAGCGAACCCTTGGCCGCGCGATAGCTGCTCGCGGCAAGATCGCGTCCCATATCACGCACGCGCGCATAGGTGCTTTTTTCGTTTTTGATATGCGTCTGGATAATCTGGATCATGTTGACGTTGGGCATGTACTCGGTCAACAGGCCCTCGAGCGTCACCATGCCGCGGGCGAACATCGTCACCACACTCGGCAGCTCAACGTCGTTTTTGCGCGCCAGGTTTAACAGCGAGGTCAAAAACTCGCCGATGT
>URPB01000071.1:0-11166 GCA_900549575.1 uncultured Collinsella sp. | reverse complement strand
CGGCGACGGTCAGTGCGCCGACCTCGTTCATCGCGATATCGGCAACGATGGGAGCAGCGCCGGTACCGGTGCCACCGCCCTCGCCGCAGGTGATGAACACCATGTCGGCGCCAGCGAGCGCCTCGGCAATGTCGTCGCGGGACTCATCGGCAGCCTTGCGGCCAACCTCGGGGTTGGCGCCGGCGCCCAGGCCGCGGGTAAGGTCGGTGCCGATGTGCACCTTGATATCGGCATCAGAGATCGCGAGTGCCTGAGCATCGGTGTTGATGGCAACAAACTCGACGCCGCGGATGCCCTCTTCGATCATTCGATTGACCGCGTTGGTACCGCCGCCGCCGACGCCGACCACCTTAATGACGGCAAGGTAGTTGTTGATCTCTGTCTCGTGCATGTCGGTCCTCCGAACAAAGGTTATAGCCATAGCATGGGTCGACCCCTGCGCACATTAACCTTCAGGTTGAAAGTAAATGCAAAGGTAAACCGTATTATGGTTGCACATTATGAACGTATCAGTCAAATAATTGACCGTGAAAACCAAACAAACCAGATAAACGGCGTGGTATGGCCACTCAACAAAGCATCAACCAGCGCTATGAGGTCGGAGCATTCCTAAATGTGTAGTTGCCCGGAGAGCGCACATTGATATACGTTACGCCCTCTACCTGCGAAAGCAACTTGGTGACTACGCGTTCCTTCTTGGCGATATCGTCCGAATCGCCCAGCGACACCTCAATGCCGTTATTGAGGTTTGCCGAGATGGCTTCGACCGAAGGCGTGGAAATATCCTTGACTTGTCCCAAGAACTCGCTCGAAAAACCACGCACATAATCCAGGCCGGCCTTAACGGCCTTGGAGCTCACCGCCTGGCCGGAAACCGGAGCGACATCCGCCGAGACATCAGTCAACAACACCGCGCCATAATGCTTGGCGAGCGCCAGCGCGGCATCGATTCCGGTCAAGGTATTTGAGCCCTGCCCTGTCGTGATGACGTTGCCCTGGTCGTCCACTTCGACCGACGTCGACAGCGGGGCGATCCAGGTGTCATCGTCTCCGATAGCCCAGGCAAGGTCGTCGGAGCTGATATACGCAATGGCGATAACTTTACGCTCCGTCGGCGTGATGATAAGCGTATGGGGAAACTGGCGCTGGACATCCACGCCCGAAACCCACGGGTTCTGCTTGAGATCCTCGGTAATCTGGTCGGGATCGACGTTAAAAAGCGACGTTCCCTCGGGCAAGTCGATCAGCTGGATAGCATCGTGCTTCGTCACATGCTCGCTGCCTTGAATCTGAATATCAGTGGCAGTAAACAGTCCAGAGTTGATCACCACGATGGCAACGACGACGAGCACGGCCAAGACGGCCAGAACGCCGCCCACGATTTTGCCTTTGCCTGTAACGACAGAAGCGGCGTCTGATGTTTTATTTGCCATCGCTCCAAGTGAAGATAACGGGTTGAAACCTTTTTTACTCGAAGGCTTCTTGGCGGTAGCCGGCACCGATGTCAGCGAGCGCGGTTTCGATGCGCCCAGCGTGCGACCCGGACGCAGCGTTTTAGTTCCCGTCGGTGGCTTAGGAGTTGCCATGGGACGGGCAGGCTTGGCGCCCATAACAGGCTTTGACGTCACCGAGGGACGCGAGGACTTTTTTGCGGCCGGACGATTACCGAGCTGCGAGCCGACGACCGGACGACTGGTCTGTCGAGCATGCCCGACAGACTTAGAGTGCGCGACGGTATTGCGTTGAGGTTTGGCAGGCGCGCCGGAACGCCCTCCGGCGCGGCGGAAGGTGGGTTTCGATGCTCTAGAAGCCGAGGAATTTAACTTCCGGTCTGAGCTCGATGCCATACGCCTCCCTCACCTTTCCGTGCACATGTCTGATAACCGCGGCAACGTCATCGGCCGAGGCAGTTCCGTTATTAACGATAAAATTAGCGTGAACGGGCGAAACTTCCGCGCCGCCAATCGAAAAACCCTTTAATCCACAATCCTCGATAAGCTTGCCCACACTCGCATCGGGCGGGTTGCGAAAGACAGACCCGCAGGATGCGCGACCCATGGGCTGCGTACGCTTGCGCCTTGTAAGGTACCGCTCCATGCGCTCGCGAATGTCGGCCTTGGGCGCCGGTTTAAGCTTGAGCACGCACTCGAGGATGATCTCATTGCGGGGAAGGCTACATTCACGGTAGCCCCAAGAGATCTCGGACCCCGCATAATGCTTGATACCGGATGCCGGGTCAAACGTTACGACATCCTCAACCAGCGAGCCAATCCACTCGGTCCGCGTGCCGGCATTCATAGATATCGCACCGCCGACCGAACCGGGAATGCCAACGGCAAACTCAAGGCCCGAGAGGCTACGCGACAGGGCATCGTTGACCAGGCGCGCAAACATCACGCCCGCACCGACCGTCAGCGTACAACCGTCATCGGCAACAACCGTGCGCTGGAACTCACGTCCGAGCGAAATGACGGCACCGCGATAACCGCCATCGGCAACCAGCAGATTGGAGCCCTTGCCGATGATGACCCACGGCACCTGCTCGCGATCGAGCACCGCCACGGCGCGGCGGAGGGCATGATAGCTATGGCACGTCACAAAGAGGTCGGCCTTGCCGCCGATACGATAGCTCGTATGACGCGCAAGGCGCTCGTCCTCGATCACATCCGTGTCGATCATGCCCGAGAGCGCCATGACGGCGTTAAACAGACCCATTAGACTTAAGCGTCTTTCTTGGCAGTCAGATACTCAATGAACTCGGGACCGACGGTCGTAACGTCGCCGGCACCCATGGTGAGCAGTAGGTCGCCCTCGCCCACCATCTGCTCGAGCTCCTGATTGAGCTCAAGACGGCTGGAGCAGTACACGACCTCCTTGCCAGGATGCTTGGCGCGCACGGTATCGGCGAGCATCTTAGAGGTGACACCCGGAATGGGCATCTCGCCAGCCGAGAACACATCAATCAGCAGCAGTTTATCGGCATTGGCAAATGCATCGGCAAAGTCGTCGCACAGGGCCTGCAGGCGCGAATAGCGGTGCGGCTGGAACACGACGTCGACGTGCTTGTAACCCAGCGACGAAGCGGCAGCAAGCGTCGCCTTGATCTCGGTGGGGTGATGGCCGTAATCATCGACCACGGTGATGCCATCGATATCGCCCACGTGGGTAAAGCGACGGCGGACGCCCTCAAAGCTCGAGAGCGCCTTGGCGGCGGCGTCGATGTCAAGGCCCAGGACATGGGCGACGGTGAGCACCGCCGTGGCGTTGAGCATGTTGTGGCGACCGGGATTGCTCTTGATCTCCACAGCGCGCTCAGTGCCGTCCTCAAAGCGAACGATAAAGTCACTCTGGATGCCCTTGACATCCGGGTGCATGCAGACGATGTCGTTGCTCTCGGCAAAGCCGTAGGAAAGCACGTGACGGCCCGTCGACTTGGCGAGCTCGACCAGATGCGGGTCCTCACCGCAGACGATGACGGTGCCGTCCTCGCCCACCAGGCTCATGAATTTGGCGAAAGTTGCCTCGATCTCCTCGATACCCGAGTAGTGATCGAGGTGGTCGGCCTCGACGTTGGTCACAATGACTACGTTGGGGTTCAGGAACAGGAAGGAGCTGTCGGACTCGTCGGCCTCAGCGACAAAGTAGTCGCCCGAGCCGTTCTTGCCGTTCGTGTCATAGCCCTCGACGATGCCACCGATCAAGAAGCTCGGATCCAGACCCATGCGGTCGAGCATGGTGGCGCACATCGAAGACGTGGTGGTCTTGCCATGCGTGCCGGCAACAGCGACGGTGGTGTAGCCGTGGCCCAAAGCAGAGAGCATCTTGGCACGGGGCCACACGGGAATACCAAGCTCGCGAGCGCGCACGAGTTCAGGGTTGGACTCCGGAATAGCGGTGGAGACAACAACCACGTCGGGCTTGACCTCGTCGATCGTGGCGGCCTCATGGCCCACATGCACCTTCACACCAGCGCGGGTAAGCTGGCGGATATAACGTGACGTCTTAAGGTCGGAGCCGGTAACGGCATAACCGCGCTCGTGAAGAACGAGGGCGATGCCGCTCATGCCGGCGCCGCCGATACCGATAAAGTGGGCGCTCTTAAACTCGGGCGCGGAGGTTGCAGTCTGGGAATCAGCCATGTGCTCGTGTACTCCTTGCGTAAACACTGCCTGTAACCCGTTAACTGTACCGCACCTACCGCATCAGCGCGAGGGCGACCGACGATATCCCGTCTAACTAACGCAAACCCTCTACCGCATCCGCCAGAAGAGCGGCGGCCCTATCCTGAGCCAGACCACGCGCCGCCTGACGCATGGCGTCGCGCGCCGCCGCGTCATCGACCAGGTGCAGCAGTTCATCGGCAAAGGCAGAACCGTCGATATCGGCATCGGCGCAGAGCACGCCGGCCCCAGCGTCGACCAGATAACGGGCATTGGTGGTTTGGTGGTCGGCCGTCGCATGCGGGTACGGCACGAGCACCGAAGGCACGGCGAGTGCAGCGATCTCGGCCACGCTCGATGCGCCCGAACGCGAGAGCACCAAATCGGCAGCAGCCAGCATATCGCCCATGTTGTCGATGTAAGGCTGGACGCGGTAACGCTTCGCCTCCTCGGGCGTCAGCGCCAAAGCGCGCTCGGTCTCCTCAAAGCCGTCGGCACCCGTCGAATGCAACACATAGAGGTTCTTGCGCGAAAGCAGCTCGTTTTTGAGCGAAGCCACACGCTCGTTGAGGTGCTGGGCGCCAAGTGAACCGCCAAAGACGAGCAGCAGCGTAGCGTCCTCGGGAACGCCAAGTGCCTTGCGGCCGCGAGCGCGATCGCCCTCGATCACCGAGCGACGTACGGGGTTGCCGGTCATGAGCACGTGGTCAGGGTCACCTTCGCGCTCAAAGACCGAACGCGCTGCCGGCACCGAGATGCACACGCGGGCGGCGTGGGAGTTCATCATCTTGTTGGCCAGGCCCGGAACAGAGTTCTGCTCATGCAGCAGATACGGAACGCCCGCGCCCTTGCACCACCCCAGCAGCGGAACCTCGACATAGGCACCAAAACCAATGGCGGCATCGGGCTTGCCGACCTTTGAGAAATGACTGGCGAGCGCACGCTTGGCTTTGTTGACACGCCACAGCGAGGTCAGCGCCGTCCAAGGATGGGAGCGGTCGAAGCCCGTGACCGTAATGGGCACAAAATCAAACCCAGCCTCGGGGACCAGACGACCCTCGAGCTTGCGCGACTGGCCCACGAACACAACGTGGTGGCCACGGTCACGCAGCTCTTCGGCCAAGGCGAGCGCGGGGTTGATGTGCCCGGCCGTGCCGCCGGCTGCAATAGCAACGGTCATTTTATCGGTCATGGTAGTCCCTTCGTACACGCGGTCCCTGGTCGTCGGTACGCAGACGCGCCGACGGGTCCGAGTTCAAATCGATTCGATTATATCCGCCGCCCGCGTTGCGAGGGCTGGGGCGCTGAGGACGACCTTGCGGCGCCGTTCGCGGGCGGGCTGCCGGCTCGGTCGCAGAGCCATCCAGGACGGTAAAACCGTTACGCGAAGATCGCTCGCCGCGCACGTGGGGCACGCCGGCGGTACTCTCATCCATAACGGCAAAGCTCTCGCGGCGGCGGTCATACTCATCGCGGCGGGCGCTCTCGTACGAAACGCGCAGGATCAACCCGGCAAGCATGAGCGACACAATAATCGACGAACCGCCGTAGCTAATAAACGGCAACGGTTTGCCCGTCATGGGAAACACGTTGAGGATGCCCAGCGCGTTAATCAAAAACTGCACTGCGAGAATGACCGCGGAGCCAGACGCCATAAGCGCGCCCCGGCGATCGGTCGCCTGCTCGGCAATGCGAAACGCCGAGTAGATCAGCATCGCAAACACCAAGAAGAACAGCACGGTTCCGACAAAACCGACTTCCTCGCCAATGATGGCCAGGATGTAGTCATTGTGCGCCTCGGGCAGATACGAGTACTTCATGGTTGAGTTGCCGATGCCACGGCCGAACAGACCGCCCGAGGCAAAGGCCATAATGGCAAGCGTGGCCTGATAGCCGTCACCATACTCGTCGGCCCAAGGGTTCAAGGCAACCTGAATACGCACCATACGGTACGGCTCTGCGACAAGCGCAATCACGATCACGAGAATGCCGAAGATTAGCACGCCGATGATAAATCTGGGGTCGAGACCCGCAAACAACGCCATGCACATGAGGGTCAACAGGATGATCAGAACAGTACCGAAATCGGGCTGGATAAAGATCAGAAAGAGCGAAATGCCCAGGTAGATGCCCATCTTGCGAAGGAATTCGTTGATGTTGCCACCGGGCGAAAAGAAGCGATCAAGCATGATGGCCGAATACGCAATGGCAAATGGCTTTAAAAACTCGGAAGGCTGGAACTGAATACCGGCGATGTTAAGCCAGCGCGTGGCGCCACGGCTGCCGCTGCCCACCAAGAACACCAGAAACAGTAGCCCTATCATGCCTATGAGGAAGATCCTGAGCACATCCTCCCCAAACCAGCTGTCCGGCAAAACGCGCACGATGGCAATCAGCGCCAGAACACCGACCACGGCAAACGCGGCCTGTCGACCCAGAAAAAACGTCGCCGAGCCATTCTCGTGCAGCGCCTCGACCGAAGACGCCGAGTACACCATCAGCAGGCCAAAGCATACCAAAGTAAACAAGCAGGCCATGAATATCAAACGGGGGCGCATGATACGGGCGGGAACGCCGGCAATATAGCGTTCGCTAAACGACTGCCCGCCGCGACCGGAACGCGGTGTGCTGCGCCGCGAGGAAGCACGGTCCGAGTCGGGCCTCCTCATACCTTGTCGGGGGCTCTCCTCTCTCACCGGCAACCCCTATTCCATTTGCGATTTCGCCGCAGCGGCAAGCTGGGCCACATAGTCCTTAAACACGCGGCCGCGCTCCTCATAGCCCGAGAACTCATCGAACGAAGAGCAGGCAGGAGAAAGTAAGATCACGTCGCCACGGCTCGACAGCGAACGGGCGACGTCCACGGCATCGCGCAGGTCATCCGCCTGGGCGATATCCACATCGCCGTCGACATCGGCCTCGTCCATAGCGGCGGTGAAACGCTCGCGCGCATCGCCAAAGCAGACGACCGAGCGTACGTTATCCATAACAACGCGCGCGAAGTCCGTGAGCGGCGTGCCCTTATCGTGGCCGCCGAGCAGCAAGATCACGTCGTCATCGGGAAATGCCGTCAGTGCCTTCTCGACCGCATCGGTGTTGGTCGCCTTGGAATCGTTGACGTAGCGCACGCCGTCAATCTCGCCACACGGCTCCACGCGGTGCTCGAGCGGCTGGAACGAGGCAAGACCGCGGCAGACACCATCGACATCGGCACCGACCGCCAAGGCAGCCGTGGCGGCGCACAGGGCATTGATAACATTGTGATGGCCCGAGATCTTGAGCTCGGATGTAGCGATGAGCGGGGTCTCGACGCCCTTCAGGCGCACGACCATCTTGCCGTCGCGCACAAAGGCGGCATCCTCGCCCTCAGGCTCGTCAAAGGCAACCTTGCAGATGCGACGACCCGGCGTGTAGATGTACTCATCGAACTCGTGAATGCCGGCGTCTTCGACGTCGACAACCGCCAGATCGTCATCGACCATATTGTCAAACAGTTTGATCTTGGCAAGCGCGTAGTTCTTATGGCTCTTATGCCAGCCCAAGTGGTCGGGAGTGATGTTGAGCAGCACCGCCACGCGGGGGTGGAGCTCGGTTGTCGTAGCAATCTGATAGCTCGAGAGCTCAGCCACAAACCACTCGTTGTGGGCTCGGCCGTCAATCTCGTTGACCGGCGGCTCGCCGATGTTGCCGACAGCAACGCTGGCCTCGCCGGCAGCCTTAAGCAGATAATCAGCCAGCGACGTGGTGGTCGTCTTGCCGTTGGTGCCCGTGATGGCAATCCAGTTATCGGGCGACAGGCGATAGGCAAACTCGGGCTCACCCATAATCTGGGCGGCATGCTCGCGCCCGGCCTTAAAGAAGCCCGAGAACTCCGAGATGCCCGGGCACGTCACGCATACGTCATAGGCGCCCTCGACCTGTTCGGTCCCATAGACAAACGACGCACCAGCAGCCTCGAGCGCACGCGTGGCGTCATTGGGTTCAGAGGTGCCACCGCCATACACGGTAACGGCACTTACGCGCTCGGGATGTGCCAGCGCCCAGCGGGCGACATCGAGGCCGGATTTGCCCTGACCCAAAACGAGCAGGCTAAAGACATCAGCAAGAGGCATGAAAGACCACTATCCCAACTGGAAGAACAGGGCAAGGCCAACGGCACCAAAGGCAGCAGCGATAATCCAAAAACGGATGACGACCTTGGTCTCGGCCCAGCCCTTCTTTTCGAAATGATGATGGATGGGCGCCATAAGGAAGACGCGCTTGTGCGTAAAGTGGAAGTAGACAACCTGAATCATGACCGACAGGGTTTCAACGATAAACAGGCCGCCGATGATGAGGGAGACGACCTCGGTGTTGGTCATGATGGACGTGCAGGCAAACGCGGCGCCTAGGGCAAGCGAGCCGGTATCGCCCATAAAGATGCTCGCCGGATAGCAGTTGAACCACAGAAAGCCCAAGCAGGCACCGGCACACGCGGTGCAGAAGATGGACAGGTTCACGTCTCCGTGCAAAAACGCCATGGCAGCCATGGCGAGCATGGCAATCATGGAGGTGCCGCCAGCAAGACCGTCAAGGCCATCGGTCAGGTTCACGGCATTAGAAAGACCGGCGATCATCAGCCAGCAAAAGACAATGTAGAGCCACGGGAACGAAAGGCCGCAGATGGTGGTCGAAAGCACGCCAAGGTCAATCGTCAGGCCGCCGGGAAAACGAATCTCGGGGGCGACGCCGCACCAGTTAACGGCAAGTACCGTAAAGGTGACACAGATAATGGTTAGGCCGATCATCTTGGCATGAGGCGTCAGACCGAGCGAGCGCCCATGCGTAACGGAGGTCAGGTCGTCGATCAGGCCCAGCACGCCTGTCGCCAGCGTGGCGAGCAGCACGAGCACGAGCTCGGTGGTGAGCTTGCCCATCAGCAGGCAGGTCAGCGAAATCGCGACGAGAATGACAACGCCACCCATGGTGGGCGTTCCCTGCTTAACCAAATGACGCTTGGGGCCGTCGGCACGAACCTGCTGGCCGATACCCTCGACCTTAAGTAGCTTGATCCACCACGGCATGAGCAGCAGCGCAATGGCAGCGGCGATGCCAAGCCCCAAAAAAGCCTGATACGTTGGATACGAGGGATTGCCGAACATGGGCTAGCACACACCTTCCACAAAGCGGTCGAGCTCAACAAAGCGGGAACCCTTGACCAGTACAACATCATGTTTTTCAAGCGCGCCGCCCATGCGGTCGAGCACCTGCTGATAATCGGAGAACACCTGGATGCGGTCCTCGTCCATGCCCATCATGCGCGCGGCATCGGCCATAAGCTGGGCCAGCTCACCACCCACGCACGCCAGCATGTCGAGCTTCTTGGCGGCGGCATAGGCGCCCACGAGCTCATGCATGCGAGGAGCCTCATCGCCCATCTCGCCCATCTCGCCCAGGATCGCCATGCGAGACCCCGTGCACGAAAGCGAGCACAGCAGATCGAGACCAGCAGCCATGGATTCGGCGCTGGCGTTATAGGAATCGTCGATGACGCGGGCACCGCTCTTGGCGCGCTTGATCTCCTGGCGGTGCCCGGTGATCGTGAGGCCCCTAAAGGCAGCATCGATCTGCTCGGGCGTCACGCCCAGGCGATAGGCAACTGCGGCGGCCTTAACGGCATTTGGGACGGACTGCACGCCGGGGATGGCAAGCATGGTATCGGTCGTCTCACCCTGGCCAAAATCGAGCGTAAAGACCGGACGGCCCTCGTCATCAACACGAATGTCGCGGGCACGGACCTCATCATCGTCCGAGACGCCGGCCAGCATCACATCGATACCAGCAGGCTGGGCGAACGTATCGCGAATGAACGGCGTAAAGTCGTCCTCACCGCCCAAAACCAGCAGCGGCAAGAAGTCGCCGGCGGCGCACATACCCTGGACAATCTCGGCCTTAGCGCGGGCGATGTTCTCGCGGCTGCCCAAAATGCCGATGTGAGAGGTACCAATCTTGCTCACGATGGCAAGGTTGGGATTGGCGGACTGGGACAGGCGCTCAATCTCGTGGAAATGGTTCATGCCCATCTCGAGCACCAGGACCTCGGTATCGGCCGGAGCGGAAAGCACCGTGAGCGGCATGCCGATCAGGTTATTGAAATTGCCCTTGGTGGCCCAGACACGATAGCGCTTGGCGAGCACGGCGGCGAGCACGTCCTTGGTCGTCGTCTTGCCGATGGAACCGGTAATACCAACGACCAGGCAGCCAAGCTCCAGACGGTACGCGTGCGCCAAACGCAGCAGAAAGTCCTCGGGATCATCGGTCAGCAAGATGGCACAGCCCTTGTCCTGCGCCAGCGAGACCAGCTCGGCCTCGGGCTCACGCGTCATCACGACGGCGCCGGCACCCGACTGGACGGCACGGGAAGCAAAATCATTGCCGTCGACGTTTTCACCGGGAAAGGCGACGAAAATCGTCCCTTCCTCGACCTGACGCGAGTCGATAACGCACCCGCGGCATACCCGATCGGCTTCTCCCGTCACGGTTCGGGCCCCTGTTGCGGCCGCGAGGTTGTTGACGGCGATCTCTATCATTGCAGCTCCCCTGTAAACCTAATAATGCTATCGGCGTATTGTATCCCAGCGCCGCACATGCGTGGTGCAGGGCATGTGAACACCCTCATATGGGACAACAAACCACGCCCCAAAGATTGTAACCCCCTACTTCGTGTGCGGGATACCCAGCACGTCGAGCGCGTTGGCCATAATGGACTGGAACGGCACCGCAGCGGCATCTGAGCCGCTCGGCGTTCCGTCGAGCGTGATATAGCACAGCACCTTGGGCGATTGTGCCGGCGCAAAGCCCATAAAGGACGACATGTAGTTCTCCTTGAGGTAGCCGCCGTTCTCGTCGGCTCGTTCGGCCGTACCGGTCTTACCCGCCACGTCATAGCCGTCAACCGCGCCGCCAACGCCCGTTCCCTCGGACACGACCGTCTGCTGTCTCTTATACACATCTCCGAGCCCACGAG
>URPB01000070.1:0-11178 GCA_900549575.1 uncultured Collinsella sp. | reverse complement strand
AGATGTGTATAAGAGACAGCCCCACGTCGCTCTCGATGGGCTCGTTTGAAATCCAAGCCCTCGCGGTCCTCGACAAGACGGGCCACGAGACCTTCGTCTACAGCTCCGCCTACGCCGAGCGTAACGGCAAGACCGGCGTTCAGACCTTTGATGTCGACGACGCGGGGGACGTCACCTTCGACGTGACCGCTCCGCTGTATGCCGCCACCAAGGGCGACGGGCAGGCGTATGCAAAGGACGGCGAGGCCGGTCTGACCTTCCGCTTCAGCGGTCCTCTCGATGAGTTCACGCGTCTCCTCGTGGACGGAACTGAGGTCTCCGCCGAGAACTACACCGCAACCAGGGGCAGCACGATTATCGAGCTCAGGCCGTCCTACCTGGACACGCTCGCCGGCGGCGGACACACCGTCACGGCCGTCTGGAAGGACGGGACGGCGACCGATGCGTCCTTCACCGTGGAGGGGAAGGCCCAAGGGGAGCAGGCGGGCGGAAAGACCGACGTAGATTCACCCGGCGACAACAAAAGTGATCCTGCCACTCCTGAAAAGGACGCCGACGAGGCGGCTACAAAAAAGTCGGGACGCACGACAGCCGATGAACCAAAGCTCGCTGCAACCGGCGACTCCACTTGGATGGCCAGCATCGCATTGGCCATGGCGGCCACGGCCTGCTTCACGGCAGCGAGAAGGCTTGAGCCCAAGCAGCATAGGCACGAACAGTAGCTCAAAGCGAACTCAACTGGGAAGGGCAGATGGATAGCCCTCCTTCTCTTATAATCAACCCAATCCGCTGAAATGCAATCAGTTAACGAGTTTCGCCAGACGCTCGGCCTCTACCCCGCTCTAGCAAGCCACCAGGCGATGAGATAATGCCCACGACTATCAACGTAAGCAAGGAGCGCGCTATGGCAGACAACGAGACCAAACCCTCGGCGAACGACGGCCGAGAGGAGCTCGTGGCAAAACAGCTCGCATCGACCAAAATCCACCTCGCGCTCACTCAGAAGCGGGTGGACGTCTCCGGCGCCATCAAGCTACCGCTCGAGCGAATTCCCCAACTCGGCGTGGCGTTCGCCTCGCTCCGCTCGATGTTTCGCACCGTCACCAACACGGTGAGTGTGCCCACGCTGCTCCAGGCGACTGACAAATATGGTAACCCGCTCGATCCGTCGAAACTCAACACGTTCAAGGACGGCAGCGGTCTCACAGGGGGCTACCGCGACGCCGCCAAGGGCCTTGGGCAGGCGCGCTTCCACGTAGTCGAGGGCGACATCGCCACGAGCGTCACGCAGGTGCCTTACGATCCAACATCGCTATTCATGGCAGCCGCAATCGCGCAGATAAACCAAAAGCTCGACTCCATCCAGGAGTCCGTCGACGAAATGTTCGAGTACATGCGTCAGCGCGACAAGGCCAACATGCGTGGCAACCTCAAGACGCTCGCAGACATCCTCAACGGTTACGGCCTCAACTACGGCAACGCCACCTACATGGCAAACGCCCATATGAAGGTGCTCGACATCAAGCAGTCGTCCGCGCAGGACATGGAACTCTTCCGCTCGCAGGCACAGGCGGATCTGAAAAAGAAAGGGTTCATCGAGGTGCGAGACGGCTTGGGCAGACGCCTCGACAAGGTGCTCGACTACCTCAAAGACTGCCAGCTCGCCACCTACATCCACGCGTTCTCGCTGTTCCTCGAACCCATGCTCGCCCAGAACTTCGAGCCCGCAAAGCTCGCGGACGCCACTGCGAAGATCGAGGCTGATTCGATCGCGTACCGCGAGCTCTACACCGACTGCTACAACGCACTCGAAGCGGGGGCTGTCGACACCGTCGATGCGGCACTGCTGGGCGGTATCGCGTCCGCGGGCAAATTGCTCGGTCACGCCATCGCAAAGACCCCCGTGGGCGACCATACACTCATCGACGAGGCGCTCGAAGGCGCAGGAGAGAGCATCGGAAAGTTCAACGACAAGCAATCCGAGAAACTCCTCGAAAAGCTCCATCAGGCAAAGACGCCCGACGTCACGCCGTTCAAGCAGAGCGTAAAGGAGATCGACACCCTCTACAACCGCCCCGCGCAGATCGCCGTGGACGCCGAGAACGTCTACATCTTGCCTGCCAAGCAGCAGGAAGAGTAACGATACGCGACAGGCACGCGCCATGCAGACAGCTAACGCCCCTACCTTCCCGCCGCCTTCAGCTTCAGCAGCAGGTCGCCCAGCTCGGGGCACTTGCTAGAAAGGCGCGTCTGAGCTCGCTCGCCCATCCCCCACCGCTGGCGGACTTCCTGGGCGCGCGGGCTCACGCGGTAGTCCCCGTCCATCACCTGCTTGAGCAGCTTGGCGGTCACGCGCGCATCGGCAAGGGCGCTGTGGGCGTGACCCGTCGGCTCGTCGAACTCGATGCCAAACCACGTCGCCGCGTCACTCAAAGAGACGCACCCGTGGCTGCCCACGTCCATGATCGAGGTGTAAAACGCCTGCAGGTCGGCCCAGTCCGTAGGAAATGCGGAAAGATCAATGTGCTTTGCCTGGCACTCGGTCAAAAGCTGTCGACGGTCCGCCCCGCTCCAGCAAACTACCTGTGCGGAGTAGCGACCGATCCAATCGCTGAGCCTTTTGATTACCATGTAGAGCGGATCGGCCATCGCAGTGTCCACGGCCGATATCCCCGTAAGCTCGCGGACGGAAAACGCAACGCCTTCGGTAAATTCCGTCTGCACAAACTGCGAGAACTCGCCCATAACGTTGCCGTGGTAATCGAGCTTGACGGCGCCGACCTCGATAATCTCATTGCGCAGCCCACGTCGCTGGCGCTGCTTTGGCACCGGCGCAAACTCAAAGTCCAGCACAATCTGGCGCGCAAAGTTCGTCGTATCGATAGCCGAGATATCCGGCGTCTTTTTGTCTGGCACGGTCAGGGCCTTTCTCCGTCAACTGCCGCTCGTTACATAGGCGGCTACATTGCCGTAAGGATAGGAACCCGTGCGGACATGAAAGCGGGACGCAATATACCATGCGCCAAGCACACGCCATGCAGACGGCCCCAAGAGAGTCGACCGCTCTATTCAAATGCATGAAAAAGATTTAGGCCCGGTGACTTGAATCAGCGGTCATCCCGGGCCCATCAGAGCTCGTAGAGCTCTTGGTTGCTTTGGTCTTGCTCTTCACGGCGCTTATCGAACTTTCCGAGGCACTCAAGCAGCATTCGAAGCATAACAAGTCGCTGCCATTAAGGCACTGACCTCTTGACCAAGCAACGGCGCTGCCCAGCTCTTCACCACTTGGGCTGCCGTCAACTTTATTCTATCCGCGAGCATCTAGTTTACCAAATGGATTTTCGGTAAAGGAAGCACGGCACGCCCGCAAAACCACTACGCCCCAAGTGTCGCCATGGGGATCACCGCCACGCCGTCGTCACGTGTGTAGGCAATGCTTCCCTTTCCAACCACGACCGCCAAAAACGCCGGCGCGGCATTCTGGGCGGCAGGATTGGAGAGCACTTTCCTCTCCAGCGCCTTGAGATTTCTCGCTCCATCGTCTGCTTTCGCATCACTCAGCTTGACCTCGATGGCTCCCCAGCGCCCGTCGTGCTCAACGATCAGATCGACCTCAAGGCCCTTCTCATCTCGGAAATAATGGACACTGTTGTCGACACCGCCGTAGGTGGAAAGGAACACGCGCACGTCGCGCAGGACGAGATTCTCAAAGAGCATCCCCAGCGTTTGCATATCGCCAAGCAGCCGCTCAGGGGTAGCCCCCAGCAACGCCGCCGCAAGTGACGGGTCACAGAAGTAGCGCTTGGGGCGCACGCGAACGCGGGCCTTCGAGCGCATGGGCGGCTCCCATCCGCACAGGTCCTCGGTCAGCTTGAGCCTGTTGAAGAGGTCCAAGTACGCAGCGATGGTCCTCTCGTCGGGGCCCGCCTCACCGTACGAGGCGTCCTTTACGAGCGTCTTGTACGTGACAGCCTGGCTCTCGTTCATGGCAAGAGCTCGCAAAAGGCCGTGTGCAAGCTCGGGCGACATGCCCTCGTCCAGCACGTTGACGTCGAGCACCGAGTGCACGTACTGGCTTGCCGTCTCTCGCGCAAGATCTTCCGAAAGCCCGAGATTTGCAGGCCAACCGCCCCTGCAGCACCAGCGGGCGACGTCATCCACCGTGCTCTCGCGACGCTGAGGGGCAAAATCCTCGCCCTTAAAGAGGCTTGCCAGTGACACGAGCGGCTCGCCGTCGCCCGACTCACACAGGGCCATGGGGCGCATTGACAGACGGGCGATCCTACCCGTACCGGAATGACGAACATGGCTGCGCTCCTCGCTTTTGAGCGCGGTCGAGCCCGTGAGCAAAAGTGTCCCCCGTTCGTTGCCGCTCGCGTCCACGAAACGCCGGGCGGCATCCCAAACCTCGGGCACCTCCTGCCATTCATCGACCAGGTGTGGCGCATCGCCGATGAGCGCCAGGCTTGGGTCGACCTCTGCCGCCGCACGCTGCGCAGGCTCATCGAGCCTGGAGACGCTCGCCGAGCGAGAGAGCGCCGTCCAGGTCTTGCCGCACCATTTGGGGCCGTTGATCTCCACACAGCCAAACGCCCGCATAAGGGTGTCGAGGCGCTCCTCTATGAGCCGGGGCCTATATCCCTTTTGGGTCAATCTCTTTGGTGCATCCATAGACGGCCGTCCCTCTCTATCACGCGATATGCGAAATTACGCCATTCTCAATGCTGATTTTACGCTACTTTCAATGTAGTTTTTACGCCATGACAGATGTAGTTTTTACGCCATTTTCATTGAAGGTTTTACGCTTGGCATCCTTAGCGCGACCCATTCCGAGCATCACATCAGAGCGTGCTTGGTTATCTCCGCTCGCACATCTCGGCAAACGAAATCAGCTTGGCATCTCCCCTGCTCGCCGCAGCTTCCTGACATCCTTGCGTAAAGCCACGCTTCGAGAAGATCACGTAGCTTTTATGCTGCCGCCTAAAGAGCTCGCTTCGGTGCACGAGCTTTTGCAGCACGTCTTCGCCCACCGGTTCATTGCGCCATTTGCACTCCGCAAACAGCGCAGTGACCTCGCCATCGTCAACAATCAAGTCGATTTCTTCCTGCGTATGCGTGCGATTATCCGTCCCCCACCAGCGCCCGACGCTCGCCGGAACCACATCGAGCCGGCCCGCGCGCGCGAGTTCGTAAACATATTGCCTGCATATAAGCTCAAAGACCGTACCCATGTAATCCGATACGTGCGGCTCAATACGCTTATACGCCATCTCGGCCATATCGTTTTGAATCAGCCCGATGTTCTGCGGAACAAACTTGTACCAGAACCTAAACATCTGGTCGCTCAGCAGATACACGGCTCGCTTATTGCTCGTCTCGTTTAGGGGCAGCTCGCGCTCGACAATCCCAAGCGACGCCAGCTTATCCACATAGCTCTTTACGTTGCTCGCAGGGATTCCCGTAGAGCTCGCAATCTCCGAGATCTTCGAGCGCCCCTGAGCAATTGCTTGCACGATCGCATCATATTGCTCGGGATTGCGGCACTCTTGCAATAGCAGGTTACTCGGCTCCTCAAAGAGATAGCCCGTAGGAGTAAGAAAAAGACGTTTGATGTTGTCCTTGAGCGGTGCGACAGGATCGACTTTCTCGATATATGCAGGAATGCCGCCCGTCATGCCATAGCAAACCGCAGCGTCTTCGCGACTCATGCCCTGCCACAGGCCGAGGGTCGTCGTAAAATCGAGCGGCATGATTTTAAACTGGGCCGTACGCCTACCGTATAGCGGACTCTCGTAGCCCAGCACCTGCTCTTCCATAAACGAAAGCGACGACCCGCACAGGATAAGCATGAGCTTGGTCTCTTTGTACAAGTGATCGATCTTGTCTTGCAGCAACGAACTGATCTCGGGATTCGATTGGGCGAGATAGGGATACTCGTCAATCACGACAATCAAACGTTCCGTGCGAGCCATGGTGGCCAATGCATCGAACGCCTCGTCAAAACTACGAAACGACACGCCTGCAGCACCAACCGAACCCGCAAGTATCGCCTGGCTAAAGCCGTGCAGGTTTGCCTCTGCATTGGTACGACGAGCTTGAAAGTAAATAGCCTTCTTGTCTTGGATGAATTCTGTGATAAGGCGCGTTTTACCTACACGACGACGGCCGTAAATCACAGGCATCTCAAAGGAGCCCGTGCTATACAGTCGATTGAGCTCGGACATTTCCGCTGTTCTTCCGATAAACATAGGCCATCCTTCCTTTACGTTATAGCTAGCTATATTATATCTTCCTATAATATAGCTAGCTATAACGTAATTCGACAAGCGGCGCACGAAAAAGGGCGATACACCGCCGCACGTGGACCGTTCCGGAAAATGTATCCCGTTCTGGAGCCAAAAACTGGGCCGTAGTTTCCGCCAAGCATCCCATCCGGAAAGCGTGTCCCGTTCTGAGCGCCAAATCCGGGACGCAGTTTCCACTCCAAACAAAGGGCCCCGGCTCGCGATGGAGCCGGGGCCAAAGGCGCAGCGTATGCAGTTGGTGTTGAGCGCGAACAGCCCGTCAGCAATGCTGTCCGCACCCTACCCTACCCGCGGCGACGGGCGCGGCTGTAGGGCGTATCCACCATGGGCAGATCTGGACGTAGTTTGCCGTCAAACGCGCGGTAGGCGTTCTGCACGGCGGGCGCCGTGGGGATCGTTGCGATCTCGCCGATGCCCTTGCCGCCGTATGCCACGGGCAACAGCTCGTCCTTCTCCACGTAGATGGCGTGGATATTCGGAATCTCGGGCGCACGGAACAGCCCGAGCGTACCGTACCTTGCCTGGGGTACGCAGTCCTTGAGCGGCCAGTCCTCGGTAAGCGCATAGCCCATACCCATGAGCACGCCGCCTTCGATCTGACCCTGGATGGAGATGGGGTTGACCACCTTGCCGGAATCGTGCGCGGCATAGACCTCGCTCACGCGGCCGTCATCATCCAGAATGACCACATGCGTGGCAAACCCGTAGCAGATGTGGCTCTTGGGGTTGGGAACGTCGGCGCCCAGCTTGTCGGTCGGCTCCAGGTACACGTAGCCAAACTCGCATCCCTCGAGCGCCTTGATGGCGGTCGCGGGATCCTGAGGATGCATGCCCTGGCCGGCGACGAGTTCCTGCGTGCGCAGCTGATAGGCGCGACCGTCGTCGTACTCAATCTTGACGCCGTCGCCATGCGCGCTCACGGGAGCATCGGGTGCGGGCTTGCCGGCCTCGATGCCAACCATGGCATCGCGCAACAGGAAGGCGGCACCGCGCACGGCCTCGCCGGTCACGACCGTCTGACGCGAGCCGGACGTGGTGCCGGAGTCGGGAGCGTTCTCGGTGGAGCACTCGCCGTTGGCAATGCAGCGAAGCGGCAGGCCGCAGGCCTCGGCAACGTCCTGCAAAAAGACGGTGTTGCAGCCCTGACCGATGTCGGACGTGGCGGCATAGACCACGGCCACGCCGTTCTCGATGCGGATCTTGCAGCGGCCGGCATCGGGCAGGCCCACGCCCACGCCGGCGTTCTTCATGGCACAGGCGATGCCGGCGTGTCCGGGATGCGCGTAGTAGGCATCCTTGACCTCGAGCAGCGTCTCCTTCAGCGCCGTGGAGCAGTCGGCAATCTGGCCGTTGGGCAGAACCTCGCCCGGCTCGATGGCGTTGCGGTAGCGGATCTCCCACGGATCCAAGCCGACCTTCTCGGCCAGCAGGTCGATCAGGCTCTCGAGCGCAAACTCGGACTGGCAAACGCCAAAGCCGCGGTACGCACCGGCGGGCGGGTTGTTGGTGTAGTAGCCAAAACCGCGAATGTCGGTGTTCTGGTACTTGTAGGGACCGACGGCATGCGTACAGGCGCGCTCGAGCACCGGGCCGCACAGCGACGCGTAGGCGCCGGTATCGAAGTTGATTTCGCAATCCAGGCCGGTAAAGTTGCCCTCGGCGTCGCAGCCCAGTGTAAAGGTGCCGTCCATGGCGTGACGCTTGGGATGGAACGCGAGCGACTCGGCACGCGTGAGCTTACACTTCACAGGACGCTGGAACTTATATGCGGCGAGCGCGGCCAAGTGCTGGATGGACACGTCCTCCTTGCCGCCAAAGCCGCCACCCACGAGCATGGTCTCGACGACCACGCGCTCGGGCTCGTTATCCCAGCCAAGCATGTGGGCACACTCTTTGCGCGTGTCGTAGGCACCCTGGTCGGTCGACTGCACCTTGACGCCGTTCTTATACGGGAACGCCACGGCGCACTCGGGCTCCAAGAAGGCATGCTCGGTAAAGGGCGTGGTAAAGCGCTGCGTCACGGTGAATGCGCTCTCCGCCAGCGCCTTGGCGGCGTCGCCGCGCGTCACGTGACGGCTCTGACACACATTGTCCTTGAGCTCCACCGTGTTGCCAAAGGCAAAGAAGCTGTCGTGCAGGCGTGGGGCGTCGGCAGCCCTGGCCTCGACAATGTTGCGCACGGGCTCCAGCGGCTCGTAATCGATTTTTACGAGCTTCTTGGCCTTTTCGAGCGTCGCTTCGTCCTCGGCAACCACCAGCACGATAGCGTCACCCACGCAGCGGGTGATATCGCCCTGGGCGATCATGACGTCCCAGTCCTGGATAAGGTGGCCGACCTGGTTGACCGGCACGTCCTCGGCGCGCAGGATGCCCACCACGCCGGGCAGGGCCTCGGCCTTGGAAGTATCGATGGAGAGCACACGGGCGCGCGGGTACTTGGAGCGCACGGCGCTGGCATAGGTCAGACCCGGCTGATCGAGCTCGTCGATGTCGTCGGGATACTTGCCCTCGCCGAGCACCTTCTTGCGCACGTCGATGCGGAAGGCGCGCTTGCCCACGCCGTAGTCGTCGCCGCGCTCCAAATCCTCGTCGATCTGCTTTTCGCCACGGAGCACCGCAGCTGCCAGCGAAATGCCCTCGATAATCTTTTTGTAGCCGGTGCAGCGGCAGACATTGCCACGGATGGCGTACTTGATCTGCTCCTCGGTGGGCTCGGGGTCCTCGGCGATCAGCGCTGCACCCGCCATGACCATGCCGGGGATGCAAAAACCGCACTGCACGGCGCCCACGGCGCCAAAGGCGTACACAAAGGCCTCGCGCACGTCCTCGGGCAGGCCCTCGACGGTCACGATGTTACGGCCGGCGGCAAGAGCAGTGGTCAGTACGCACGCCTTGACGGCCGCACCGTCCACATGGATGGTGCAGGTGCCGCAGGCGCCCTCGGAGCAGCCGTCCTTGGCGGAGTGAATGTGCAGGTCGTCGCGCAGATAGCGCAGCAGTGGTTTATTCTCCGTCGTCGTGTGCTCGACACCGTTAACGGTAAAAGTGAATTCCTGTGCCATGGTGATTCCCTTCTACACGCCGGCGGCGATGCCGGTGCGGTCGTGGATGGCGCCATGCGGGCAGACGACGGCGCACATGCCGCACGACAGGCAGTCCACGCCGTCGATATGGGCGCAGTTGTCCTCGATGCGGATAGCGCCGGCAGGGCACTTTTTGGCGCACATACCGCAACCGATACAGCTCGTGTCGCAGACCTTGCGCGCAATGGCACCCTTATCGGTGTTGTTGCAGCGCACCAGAATGTTCTGGTAGCCGGGGACGAAGGCAATCACGCGCTGCGGGCACGCCACGCCGCACAGGCCACAGCCCGTGCACTTGGAGCGGTCCACGCGGGCGATGCCATCGACCAGCGCAATGGCGCCGTGGGGGCAGGCCGTGACGCAGGCGCCACAGCCAATGCAGCCTTCGCTGCAGCGGGCATCGCCGCCTGCGGAGGCGCAACCGCTTCCGCAGGCAACGTAGGCCACGTTATGTTGAATGGATTTGGCCATAAGAGACTCGCCTATTTCTTAAGAAGGTACGAATAGTTGTCGCGCACAGCCCTGATGGTCAGGCGGACGGCCTCGGGAAGACCGGTGTTGACGGCATCGACCGAGACGGTGCGGACCGTGCCGGCGACGCGAACCTTAAAGTGGTCCTCGTCCACGGCCAGGAAGCCCTCGTTCTCGGAGTTCTCCATGTCCTCCTCGCTCCAGAACAGGGTGAGCTTGTCCTTGTAGGGACGACCCTCCTGGTAAGGGCAGAACACGGCGCAGTTGCCGCACTCGTTGCACATGCCGTCGACATGGACGACCTGATGCTTGGCCAGGCCCGGCACCTTAATTGCCACGTTGGCGCGGTTGGGGCACACGTCGCAGCAGACCTCGCACACCGAGCCGCAGCCCAGGCAGCGGGTCTTGGTGCAGTTGCGCTTGTCGCGGCACAGCGACCCCTTGCGCTCGTAGCAGGTGTCCTCGCGGCCGGCCTGAGCATTCTGGTCGGCGTACTTGTTAAAGTCCACGCCGGCGATGGCACGGGCAACCTCGGCGGCATCGGCGATGGCCTCGACCACGGTGGCAGGACCGCGACGGCAGTCGCCCGCAGCCCAGACGCCCTCGACGCCGGTGGAGGTGGCGGCAAGGCGGCCGCGACGGTCGTGCTCGACGCCCGCGGCATCGTACAGGCTGGCGTCGATGCCCTCGCCCACGGCGCAGATCACCGTGGTGGCGGGAAGCTCGACGGTCTCGCCCGTGGCGACGGGGCTGCGACGGCCGCTTGCATCCGGCTCGCCAAGCTCCATAACATCGCAGGTCAGCACGGCGCCGTTGAACGCCTTGGGCGCCAGCAACTCGCAGAACTCAACGCCGTCGGTAAGAGCAAGATCGAGCTCTTCCTCGTCAGCGGGCATCTGCTTCTTGGTGCGGCGATACACCAGGCGCACGTTCTTCACGCCAGCCAGACGCTTGGCCACGCGGGCCGCGTCCATGGCGGTGTTACCGGCGCCAATGACCACGACGTCCTCGCCCAGCTCGAGTTTCTCGCCCTTCTTGGCGGCCTCGAGGAACTCCAGCACGTCGAGCTCGGCACCCTCGCCTAGGCCCGCAGAGCCGGGCATCCAGGCACCGGTGGCCACGACCACGTCGGTAAAGCCCTGGGCCTTGAGCTCGTCAATGGAATCAACGCGAGCGTTGAGCTGCACCTTGGCGCCAAAGGCCAGGCAGAGCTCGGCATCGTGGGAGATATCGTCGCTCGCGATGCGGAACTCGGGAATCACGTGACGGACCACGCCACCGAGCGAATCGCGGGCCTCAAAGATGGTGACGGGCACGCC
>URPB01000069.1:0-11211 GCA_900549575.1 uncultured Collinsella sp. | reverse complement strand
CGCAAGACGGAAAGCACATTAAGTGCTTTCCTTTGCGTGCGGAACTCGCGATAAAGTTCATATGCGCCGCCCGGCTCCCGCGGCCCTCAGGGGCATCTCTCATGCAAAAACTTTTGTCGGGTAAAGTCCGAGGTCAGTGGCGTTTTATACCGAGAAATTCAAAAAAAGTTGAAAATTCATTACATATTTGCGTTGACTTTAGGTAACTAAAGTTTCATACTCCTTTTCAACCACTGGGGGATGTGAACACGCACGGATCGTTCGCATCATGATTGAAGAGGATTTCTTAGACATGTTCACGCATCAGCTAAACATTATCAGCGTAGTAATTATCTGATGCGGGTTAGCACATACAGCTAGCCCGTACGATAACGGGCGGCTGATGAAGATGAGGGCCGTCGAGCGCAACCGACGGCCCTCATTTTTTTATGTCTGAGTAGTTCTTTTTAGAGGAGGAAATGTAATGAACGGAGTTTTGCTCATGGTTGTGGCCGCGGCGGTGCTCGCCTGCGGCTATCTGGGCTATGGCCGATGGCTGGCCAACAAGTGGGGCGTTGACAAAGAGGCCCTCACGCCGGCCAAGCGCATGAAGGACGGCAACAGCTTCTCGCCCGTCTCCGCCTTCACCGCGTTCTCGCACCAGTTCAGCTCGATCTGCGGTGCCGGCCCTGTTACGGGTACGATCGTCGCCATGGCCTTTGGCTGGCTGCCCGTCGTGCTCTGGGTCCTCGTCGGCGGCATCTTCTTTGGTGCCGTCCACGACTTTGGTGCCCTGTACGCTTCGATGAAGAACAACGGCAAGTCGCTCGCTCAGCTCATCGAGAAGTACATCGGCAAGACCGGCCGTCGCCTGTTCCTGCTGTTCTGCTGGCTGTTCTGCATCATCGTCATCGCCGCTTTCACCGACATGGTCTGCAAGACGTTCATGTTCACCCCGGCCGTTGACGCTTCTGGTGCTGCTACCGGTGCCATCGACTTCACCAAGTCCTATGCCGCCGGCTGCGCTGGTACCATCTCCATCCTGTTCACCTTCGTCGCTATCGCCTTTGGTTGGGCCCAGAAGAAGTTCAACCTCACCGGCGCTGCCGAGTTCGTCACCGGCGTGGTCCTCATGGTTCTCATGTTCGCCGTCGGTATGCAGTTCCCGGTCTACCTGGATAAGTTCCAGTGGTTCGCCGTCGTCATGGTCTACCTGGTCTTCGCTGGCGCCATGCCCATCCAGATGCTCAAGACCCCGCGCGATTACCTCACTTCCATCATGATGATCGTCATGATCGTCTGCGCTGTCCTCGGCATCGTCGTCCTGGGTGTCAACGGTCAGGCCACTATCACCGCTCCGGTCTTTACCGGCTTCTCCACTGCCTCCGGCATGATGTTCCCGGTCCTGTTCGTCTCCGTCGCATGCGGTGCTCTCTCCGGTTTCCACAGCCTCGTTTCTTCCGGCACCTCTTCCAAGCAGGTCGAGAAGGAGCAGGACGCCGTCAAGGTCGGTTACGGCGCAATGATCGTCGAGTCCTTCGTCGGCATCCTTGCCATCATCGTTGCCGGCATCATGTTCTCCGATATGAACACAGCCGGTACCGGCGCCCTCAACGCCGGCGTCGCTTCCACCCCGTTCCAGATCTTCGCCGCTGGCATCTCCCGCGGTATGCAGGCCTTCGGTGTTGACGGCACGCTCGCTACCGTCTTTATGACCATGAACGTCTCCGCTCTGGCTCTGACCTCGCTCGACGCCGTCGCCCGCATCGCCCGCACCTCGTTCTCCGAGTTCTTTGCCCAGACCAACGATGCCCTGGCCATCGAGTCCAAGGCCGGCTACATGAAGGTCCTCGGCAACCCCTGGTTCGCCACGGTCGTCACCCTGCTTCCCGGTCTCGCCCTCGCTTTTGGTGGCTATGCCAACATCTGGCCGCTCTTTGGTGCTTCCAACCAGCTGCTCGGTGGCATGACTATGATCACCCTCGCCGTGTTCTGCAAGTGCACCGGCCGCAAGGGCTGGATGCTCTACGTGCCCGTCGCCTTCCTGCTCTGCTGCACCTTCACCTCGCTGGTTCAGAGTGCCATGGGCTGCATGACCGCCGTCCAGGCCTACGGTTTCTTCGGCACCATCCCGGCTACCGCCACCACGGCCGCCGTCTCTGTCGCCGCCACCAAGGGCCTGCAGCTTGTCTTCGCTGTCCTGCTGATGGTCCTGGGCCTCATCGTCGCCGTCAACTGCCTCAAGGAGTTCTTCGGCAAGGAGGCCGGTTCCATGCCCGACGAGGAGCCCGAGTGGTCCGAGATGGGCAAGGCCGAGTATGGCCGCGCTGCTGCTGCCGAGGCTCCTGTCGACGCCGAGGCCGCCAAGGCTTAGTCGACCTGACGAGTTGAACGTCACATCTATATGACTCGGAAAGACCGGGTCCGCGACTTCGCGGGCTCGGTCTTTTTTCATGCAAAAGCGGGTGACGCTCGAGTGTTCTCGCAGATGTTTTGCGTGGATAAGGGCGCGCGTTGTACCATATAGACGTATATGTGTGCATATGAAAGGGGCCCCGTGGCCAAGACGGTATATTCCGATAACCAACAAAATGTCGATGCTCTGGCTGAGCGCCTGAGCAGCCAGACGTCGCTTTCTGCTGAGCGTGCCAAGCTGGTTGCCTACGACCTGCTCTGCCGCAAGGCGCTCAAGATTAAGTCGAGTGCGCTGGCGCAGATTTTCCGCTCCGTCGATAAGGAGTGCGACACCAAGGCGATGCGCGATGAGCTTATCGCGGCAAAGATCGTGACCAAGATCGAGGGTAGCGGCATTAACGGGCGCCCGGCGTTCTATACCATCAATGCCGAGATCCGCGATGCCCAGGAGCAGCCTGCCGAGTCCGTCGAGGATTTTGTCGTCGAGGATTCCGCTGACGTGCCTGCTGTGGAAGAAACTGCTCCGCGTGAGCATGTCGATACCGATGAGTTGCTCGATGAGAACGTCGTGCGTGCCTTTACGGCCAAGGCAGGACGCGGCGGTTTTGGCGGGGGTGGCAAGCGCGATGCGCAGCGCCGCGCCCAGCAGGAGCGCTTCCGTCGCGCCGTTGCTCAAAAGGGTGAGACGGATGCCGAGGCTGTTGAGACCGAGGTTGCTGCCGAGTCGCAGAAGCCCACGAAGGAGCAAAAGCCCGTGGAGGCCCAAGAGCCCAAGCGCCGTCGCGGTGCTCACTTTAAGGCTGCACAGCAGGATGCCGCGCGTGAGGTTGAAGAGTCTTCTGAGGTTGCAGACGATGTTGAGGAGTCTGCCAAGAAGGCTCCGGGTTCATGCCGTCCCGGACGTGGTTTTGCGGGGCGCGCGTATCCCGTAAGGCGTCAGGAGAAGAGCGAGCCGGCTTCGACCACTCAGGGCGAGAAGGACGAGAAGACCGTTGAGCCGGCGGCTCGCGAGCAGAAGCCTGTTGAGCCGCAGCTTGAGGTTGATGCCGAGGCCAAGGGCCAGCAGCCTACTGATGAGCAGGCGGAGCAGGGCGCGTCGAGCAAGCCTCGCCGCCGTCGCCATCGTGGGGGCCGCAGTTCCCATGCCGAGACTGCAACCGAGAAGACCACGCCGCAGAACGAGGATGCGAAGGCCGAGGTTTCTTCGGGGCAGCCTAAGCGCCAGCCGGCGAAGGAGAGCAAGTCCGTTCGTCCGCAGAAGCAGGCGTCTATGCCGAAGCACGAGCGCAATTCCCAGGGCGATTCTAAGCGCAAGTCTCAGAAGAAGCCGGAGTCTGCCGCAGCAGATACTGCTGCCCAGCAGCCCAAGTCGTCCGTCCACGGCGAGGTCTCGGCGTTTGCCCTTGCCCGCGTTTTAGGCAGGCAGCTGCTCAAGGTTGTCCCTACGCCTACGGCGCTCTCTAAGATCAAGGAGCAGCAGACACAGATCGTAAAGGTCGAGGGCAAGGACGGCAAAAAGGCTCCGCAGCGCACTCAGCACAACGAGATGTCCAACCGCAAGATTGCCGAGGAAATCGCAATCATCCAGGCTTGGATCGAGCAGAACCGAGGTGCCGATACGCCGGTTGCCTCGCGCCGCCAGCGTGCCTACCAGATCTTTAACGACGAGAAGGCTTTTGACGGCAAGCACGGTGAGCGCTTGATCAGGCGTATGACCGAAAAGGGCATCAGCATGCAGGCGATCAAGGTCGCCCCCAATCGCCCCGTGCACTTTACGGGCTTCTTTACGCTGGGCGCCGACAAGCCGTTCATTATGGTCGAGAACCTGGACACCTACGACGAGATCGTCAAGCTGCTGCGTGGCCGCAAGCACGCCAAGCTCTTTGGCATCAAGGTGGGCGGCGTGATTTTTGGCGGCGGATGCAAGGCGAGCGTCTCGCATGCCCTGGACGATTATCTGGCCGAGATTGGCTATCGCTTTAACTACGTCTACTACGTAGGCGACATCGATCGCGAGGGCGCGCGCATCGTCGAGCAGGCTCGCAATGCCAATGTGGTTGAGATTCGCCTGCATGCCGGCATGTACCGTGCCATGCTCGCCGAGCATAAGCGTCGCGTGAAGGCCGGCGGCGAGTGCGAGCCCGCGGCTGCCAACCAGGGCGTGCCGCAGAACCTGGCGGCGACGATCAAGGATCTGCCCATGGTTACGCGCGTGCAGTTCCGCAACGTGCTGCGCGAGGGCGGGCGCATTCCGCAGGAGATCCTGATGACCGCAGACTATCGGGATGGCGACTCGGGAAGCTTCGACCGCATGCTGAACAATTAGCTCCGCCGTTCTACCGAACGGCGGTCTTCTTGACGCTGCGAGGGGCCCTGGCACGGCAATCTGACGTTCAACTTCGGCGGCGCGACCAGAAGGTCAGCGCCGCCTTGTTTCACGTCACCTCGCCATACCAGGGCCCCTCTCGCTGTCACGTCCAAAACATCGAGGTTAAGTGGCCTCCTGTTCGTGCGGAACTCGCGACAAACTTAATGCCCGGCCCGTCGGGGCCACACGCCATTTTGTAGATGACGGCTCGCTTTTCGGAACGGGGCTGATATTTTCTTGATGTTAGGCGCTCTTGGTCCTAATGGGCTTGGGGCGCCTTCGCGTTTCCTCGGCTCCGCACCCTTGCGGGCTCGAATTCCTCCGCTTGCCCACAAGAAAGCGCCCTGGGCCGTTATGGGCTTAGGGCGCTCAGTTTTAATGGCTGGGACGGAGGGATTCGAACCCCCAACAGCCGGCACCAAAAACCGGAGTTCTACCGTTGAACTACGTCCCAATGTGTGGTGTTGCCCAAAAGCAACTCGTCTAGTTTACCTAATCTGCGAGGGCATCGCAAACGCCATCGAGTAGGCGTACGGCGAGCGTCTGCGCGTCGCTGGCCGTGAAGGTGCCGTTGTAGCGCGTCATGCCCGTGAGCTCAATGCGAATGCGAGCCGGCTTCTGCTGCGCGGCGACATTGGCGGTGCGGATGCGCTGGGCCAGGTTGTGGCACTCGGCGAGGGCAATCGTGGCGCGTGGCGCGGCGTCGGCGGGCAGCTCGTCGCTTGCGATCTCGAGCACCAGGTCAACGTCGGTTGGGACCTCGGAGTCGCAGAGCATCATGCCGCTGTTGTCGGTCGTTGCCGTGGCGATGTTCCACATGCGCGAAGCAACGCTGCGTGCGATGGGGTCCTCACCGATAACGGCGATCTGGAAGCGCTCGAGCACGTTGGCGGCGCGAGCAAAACCGATGCGGGACTCGGCTTCGGTGACCGAGGGCTTGCCCTCCCACACATGGTGCAGGCGGTTGATGTAGGCGTAGGTGTCCTGGAAGGCCATGCCGTCGGCAAACAGGCCGACATTTTCCTGGAACTGCTGCAGGGCGGCCTCGGTATGCGGACCAAAGTAGCCGTCGTCTTCGCCACAGGCAAAGCCCAAAACGTTGAGAGCGCGCTGCAGGGCCTGCACATCGGCGCCATGGAAATTGGGCATGCGCAGATAGAGAGTGCGGTCGCCCAGCTTATACGAAGCGTCTACAAGGGCGCTCCAGCAGGGGATATCGACGGCATGACCGGCAGCAAGGCCGCTGTCGAGCCTGAAGGTGCTGACGGCCTGCTCAGTGGTGGCTCCAAAGTACTTGTCGGTGACTTCGGCGGCATCAATCGTGTAGCCGAGCTGCAGGAGACGAGACTGCACGTCCTCGACGGCTGCTCCTTGCATGCCCGTTGTAATAGGTTCCATGAACGAACCCCTTTCGGCGTACCATTCGTACTATTTGAGCGTCTGTCGGATAGACAACGCAAAGGGATGCATAAACATGCACTCAACAGTGTAGCAAGTTGTGCCTAAATACGCTGCTGACAGGTTTTATAACCCCCGTTAGTTAAGGCGCTCCACAAAGAAATCTGCCATGGAGAGGAACAGCTCGCGTGCGTGCGGATCAAGCTCAACGTTCTCGATGGCCGCTTTGGCCTTAGCGGTCAGGTCGAGCGCGTAAGTGTGGGCGTAATCGATGGAGCCGGTCTCCTGGAAGATCTCCACGGCGCGTGCGAGCTGCGCGGGATCATCGGTGCCCGAGGAAAGAATCGCCTCGACCTCGTCGTGGTGGCGCTCATCAGAGAGGGCGTGTACGGCGACAAGCGTGCGCTTGCCCTCGGTGATGTCGGTGCGGAAGTCCTTGTTGGCGGCTTCCTTAGTGCCGACAAGGTTGAGCAGGTCGTCCTGAATCTGAAAGGCAAGGCCCGTATGCAGGCCAAAGGCGCGCAGCGCTTCGATTTGCTCATCGCTGCCGCCGCCGATAATGGCTCCGGCGGCAAGCGGCGTGGCTCCGCTGTAAAACGCGGTCTTGTGCGTCGCCATGTCCAGGTAGTCATCAACCGAGATATCAAAGCGCCCGTCACGGACCCAACCCAGGTCGAGCGCTTGACCCTCGATGGTGCGGACGATCATCTCGGTAAGCTCGTGGAGCACACGCAGCTTCACGTCGGACTCCAGCGTGGGGTCGTCGAGAACCGTCTTGGTGACCATGGTGAGCGCCAGGTCGCCACAATTGATGGCAAGGCCTGTGCCCTCGGTAAGGTGCATACAGGGCTTGCCTCGACGAAGCTGTCCGTTGTCGGCGATGTCGTCGTGGATCAGTGCGCCCGACTGGAAATGCTCGATAGCTGCCGCGGCGCTGCGGGCGCTCTCAAAGCTACCGCCCACTGCGGTTGCGGCGAGCATACAGATAAGCGGGCGGTGGCGCTTGCCGGCGTTGGCCGTAAAAGCCGAGAGCGGCGCGTACAGGTAGCGCTCGATATCGGCAGAGGTCGCCTGTCCGTCAAAGAACGTGGCCAGATAGTCGTTAATCTGGTCAAAGTGCTGGGCTAAAAAGCTGGTAAACGGACTGGACACGGGTTCTCGCATTCTTTCTTGGGTTACATCGTTGCGGTGTGCAGATACCATATTGCCACATTGGAGTTGCCGGCGCGTCTGTTTTGGCGATTTGGAGAAACGGGACGCGTGCGCGTGCCGGCTGCTTATATAAGCCTAAAGTGCTCGAGCGCCTTGACGACGCCATCTTTGTCGACCGAGTCGGTGATGTAGTCGGCGCGCTTTTTGAGATAGTTCGGCGCATTGCCCATGGCGATACCGACATCGACGGCGTTCATCAGCGAGACGTCATTGCTGGCGTCGCCGATGCCGTATACGGTTCCGTGGTGGGGATCGAGGGCGTCGAGTACAGACTGGATGCCCCCGCGCTTCGTGCATTCGCGGGGCGAGATTTCGGTTACCTCGAGTTCGAGCTCGTTAAAGCACAGCAGCGGCTCAAGTGCCTTATCTTGAGCGATGTGGTTGGCGAGCGATGTAGACATCAAGATCTTGTAGACACTGTAATGTTGCAGCTGCGTGACTGCGTCGCCCAGGGTGCGCGCGTATCCGGGAGCATCGGGGGCATCGGCACTCATGCGCACGACGCCGTTGAGGCCCTCAAAGCGGATGACCTCGCCCGATTGCTCAAGGTAGGGGGCAAGACGCTGCAGCATACTGGGCGTCATCGACAGATCGCGAATTGCGTGTCCGTTGATCTCGGCGTAACCGCCCGCAAGACAGACGATGCCGGTCCAGGGCAGCTCAAGAAGTTTGGGGTGGATGCAGCTGAGGGTGCGTCCTGTGCAGATAAAGGCCATGTTGCCGTTTGCAACGAAATCGCGGATGGCCTGCGAGACCGCCTCGTTGGGATAAGGGGACAGGTCACGCTCGTCTTCGGGAAGGTCTTGGGCGAGCCTGGGGTCTTGCCAGGCGAGCGTTCCGTCGATATCGAAGAAGCAGATATCGCCGCGCTTATGGGCTGCGCTGGCGGCAGGGGAGGCCGAGGTGGTGGGCACAAATCCCGGCTCGAGGCCCATGATCTGGTCAAAATGCTCTTTAACGCGGGGAACGGAGATGCCGATGATCACCTGGGCGGTCTTGCCCGTAATGATGAGGCCCTTGGCGCCCACCGCGACAAACGACGCGTTATCTGCAACGATGGAAGGGTCTGCGACCTCGACGCGCAGGCGCGTGGCGCAGTTGGTTGCGCCCACGATATTGCCAACGCCACCTAAGAGCTGAATTACCCGCTCAGCGAGGACGTGATCTTGATCGGATCGACTATTGACTTCGTCATTGGGAGATTGCTCTTTGGCAAAGTCGCTTCCCGTTAAACGATCGATTGTCGTGCGATTGGCGACATGATTCTCGCGGCCCGGCGTCTTAAGGTCATAGACCAAGATGAGTGCTCGAAAACTAACAAAGAAGATGAGGCTAAAGGCAAGGCCGATGCCGAGCGCCAAAAGGTAGGAGCCGGCATGCATTCGCATGAGTGGGATGAAGTTGAAGGCCGTCATTTCCATGAGACCGCCCGAGAAGATGCCGACGATGCCAAAGAAGTTCATGGTCATGGCAAGGCAGGAGGATAGGACGGCGTAGAGCAAAAAGAGTCCGGGATAGGTGAACATAAAGAGAAACTCGAGCGGTTCGGTGACGCCGCAGACCACCGAGGCGACGATGGCGGGCAAAAGGATGACCTTAAGGCCGGCGCGGCGTTCGGGTTTGGCGGTGAAATAGAATGCTGCCGCGATGGCGGGAAGGCCAAAGAGCTTGCCCCAGCCGGTGGCGGTAAAACCTGCCCAGGGTGCAAGTTCATTTAAAGGGCGCGTGCTATGGGAGAGAATGGGGAGCAGGTTGGTCCACGTGGCGTAAATACCGTCGTGAATGACCAGATTGTCGTAATAGATGGGCATATAGAGCAGGTGGTGCAGCCCCATGGGCTCGAGTGCTCGCTCCAAAAACACAAAGATGCCCACGCCGAAGGGGCCGACGCCTGCAAGTGCGTGGCGCAGCGTTTCGGTCACAGCGTATGCGAAGGGTACGATGGCGGCCGAGATGGCGGCAAGGGCAAACACGGCAAAAAAGCTGATGAGGTAGACCAGTGAGGAACCCGAGAAGGTGCCGAGCCAATCGGGAACCTTGGCATCGTAGAAGCGATCATGGATGGCGACGACGGTTGCCGATACCGCCAGCGGGCCGATAATGCCGGTGTCGAGCGTCTTGATGCCGTCGATGACGGTGATGCCGCTGGCGGGGGTCAAAGATGATGGGTACTTAAGTCCAAGGTTGTCGCCGCTCAGCTTAATGATCTCGCTCAAAAAGAAGCAATAGGCAAAATAAGCCACGAGTGCCTCGAGGCAGCAGCGTGCCGGTTGCTTTTGGGCAAGACCGATAGGCAGCGCTACGGCAAAAAGGAGCGGGAGACGTTTAAAGACCGTCCACGAGCCGCGCTGGATGATGGTCCAGAAAACGTACCAAGGGGTTCCGTATACGGCGAGATCGCCGACGATGTCCGCAGTCGTTGCGAGAGCGGAGATGCCGACCATGAGGCCTGATATAGAAAACAGCATGGCGGGCGCGAACATGGCTCCGCCAAAACGTTGGATTTTCTGCAGCATAATATGCCTTTCGGATGCAACATGCTGTGCGAGCAAGAACGTTTAAACAATGAACTCATTGTAGAGGACTGGCTGCTTGCCGCATTGACGGTTTTGATTCGGTCCGATTTGGGTTTCGGGGGAACCGTCGACGGTAAATAATCCGTGCTTTACCGATAATCGGTTTAAACAACCCAAAGAAATGCTATCGTGCCTAGCCATACATATTCATTAGAGGTGAAACAATGCCAAAAGCGATTTATGAAGGAATCTACCGAGAAATACGCTCGCGCATCATTAATGGGACCTATGCGTTTCAGGAGATGCTGCCAACCGAAGCCGAGCTGACCGCGGAGTTCGGATGCACTCGCAATACCGTCCGTCGCGCCTTGAGTATGCTGGCCGACGGGATGTTTGTGCAGCCCATACACGGCAAGGGCGTGCGCGTTATTTGGCTTAAGGGCGAAACCGACATGTTGGGCGCACTCGAAGAGGTTGAGTCGTTTGGCGAGTTTGCAAAGCGCAACAATGCCGTTGCATCGACGGACGTTAAGTCTTTTGAACATCTGGTCTGCACCGAGCAACTCTCTCGTCACCTGGGCTTTAAGGTGGGCGAGGAGTTGATTCGCGTGGTGCGTGTCCGTAGCCTTAACGGTAGCGCTCGCCAGGTGGACCACGGCTATTTTCTGGAGTCGATCGCCAAAGGCCTGACGCCCGAGATCGCTGCAAAGTCAATTTACGACTATCTGGAGCACAAACGCGGCGTCAAAGTGATGGCGAGTCGCCGTACGGTGAGCGTCGAGCTTGCCAACGATGAGGACTGCAGCTATCTTGACCTTGGAAAATACAACTGCGTTGCCGTCATGGAGAGCCAGTCGTACACCTCGGACGGCATCTTGTTCGAGGTCACGCATGCCCGCACGCATCCCGAGATCTTCCACTACCGCGTCAACTCCAAGCGATAGCCGGCTAGCTCGCAGCCTGACGAGACTCATGCCCTCAAAGAGAAAACGCCCGGTCAAACCGACGATGCATCGGCTTGACCGGGCGTTTTCTCTGCATTCGATAACAAATAATTGTTTATACAAAACTTGTCAAGTATCAAGTTGAAATTACCGTTCACCGAAGTTTTTCTACCGCTCTAGTAATACTTGTTCAAACAACTAGCCAAATAGCGTATCGTACAAATCAGCAAAAGGGGCAAAGTCCCCGAGCCAATCTCCGAAGGCGGCGGCAAAGGATGCTGCCACGGTGTGAAAGGGTGGATTGTAATGAAGAACGAAATGAGCAGAAGGCAGTTCCTGGGCTTTGCTGGTTCCGCGGCTGCGGTTCTTGGTCTGGGTC
>URPB01000068.1:0-11286 GCA_900549575.1 uncultured Collinsella sp. | reverse complement strand
GAACACGACGGTTCCGATGTCGCGACCCTCGGCGACGATATCGCGGTCCTCGGCGGCGCGGCGCTGGTGGATGAGCATGGCGGCGCGCACGCCCGGGTAGGCCGAGACCTTGGACACGTTGGCGTCGACCTGCGGGGTGCGAATGGCGGCCGATGCGTCCTTGCCGTCGATGGTCAGGCGCGTGTCCTCGCCGGTGCCGTTGGTAAAGCGGATCTCGATTTGCTCGGCGAGGGTGTCAATGGCCGCCTCGTCGTCCAGGTCGATGCCGCGGTCGAGCGCGGCGAAGGTGACGGCGCGATACATGGCGCCCGTGTCGAGCTTGTTAAAGCCCAGCTGGCGGGCAATCTCCTTGGCGATGGTGGACTTGCCGGAACCGGCGGGGCCGTCGATGGCGACGATCATGCAATGCTTCCTTTCGGTGGTTGACGTGCTGGTATGGGACGCGGGCGCTGGGGCTTTGCGATTGCCTAGCTCGTGTAGCGCTCGCGGTAGGTGTTGCGCTTGGGCGCGGAGCCGTGGCTACCGTGGTGACGCGTGCGACTCGCGGTGTTGGTCGCCGGCGCGGCGCTGCGCTTGGAGCTGGCCTGCTTGGGCGGGATACCGCCGTCTTTGAGGATCTGCACCTCGCGGTCGGTGAGCTCGCGCCACGAGCCCTTGGCCACATCCTTGAGCTCCAGGCCGGCAAAGTTGCAGCGGTGCAGGCGGATCACCGGGTGGTGAATCTTGCTCAGCATGCGCTTGACCTGGTTCTTGCGGCCTTCGCGGATGATGACCTCCACGGCGGTGGTGCCGGGCTTAACGCCTTGCGGAGCTACGGCCTCGGCCTCGCGCGCGTTAATGACGCGGCAGATCGCCGGCTGGCACAGGCCGTCATCGAGCTCGATGCCGCGGCGGAGTGGTTCTAAGTCGCGATCGGTCAGGTTGCCGTCCACGAGCGCCTGGTAGGTCTTGTAAACATGCTTGCTGGGGTGCAGCAGATCCTGCGACAGGTCGCCGTCGGTGGTAAAGAGCAAAAGGCCCGTGGTGTCGCGGTCCAGGCGGCCCACAGGGAACAGGCCCGGAAAGCGGTCGCGCGGGACCAGGTCGGCCACGCAAGGGCGCTCCTGCGGATCGCTCATGGTGGTGAGGTAGCCGGTCGGCTTGTAGAGCATCAGGTACACGGAGCCCTGGTTGAGCTTGACGGGCATGCCGTCGACCTCGATATGGTCGTGGTCGACGTCGACCTTGGTGCCCAGTTCGGTCGCGATCTGGCCGTTGACGGTCACGCGGCCGGCGGTCATCAGGTCCTCCGATCCGCGGCGGCTCGCCACGCCCGCGCGCGCCAAAAAGCGCTGCAGGCGCATGGTATGCGGGTAGACGGGCTGGGCGTCGGTTGCGGGTACTGCGTTGCCCATGGCACGCGTCTCCCCTACTTCGTTAGTCCTCGTCATGTAAATCCTCCGAGGTCTCGTCGACGACCAGGGTTTCCAAGTCCTCGACTGCCTCAACATCTTCAACATCGGTATCGAGCAGTTCGCGCTCTTCGTCCAGGTCATCGGCCTGCTCCTCGAGCGTGGACTGAATGCTACGACCGCTCAGGCGCTCGCGGATAAACCGGCGCGACTGCTCGTCGGGGGCAAACTGCTCCAGATCGGGCAGGTCGCGGGTGGAGCGCAGACCGAACTTTTCCAAGAAGGCGTTGGTCGTGCCGTAGATGATGGCCTGACCGCGCTCGGGGTCGCGGCCGAGCTCGCGCACCAGGCCCTTGTCCACGAGCGACGCAATGACGCCGTCGGAGTTGACGCCGCGGATGCCCTTGACCACCTCGCGCGTGACTGGCTGGTGGTAGGCGATAACGGCCAAGGTCTCGAGCGCCGCCTGCGACAGCTTTTGCGTGTCCCAGCTCAGCACATAGGCCTCTACCACATCGTGGTAGGCGGGGTGCGTAAACAAGCGCCAACCACCGGCGACCTCGCGCAGCTGAAAACCGCGGTTAGCCTCCTCGTACTCAACTTTGAGCTCGGCGAGCAGCGATGCGCACTCGCCCGGGGCGATATCCAGTGCACTTGCCAGCGCGGGCGCACTCACGGGGTCGCTCGACACCAGCAGCAGCGCCTCCAAGGCGCCTTTGAGGCTGTTTGCCTCCAGCGTGGAAAGGGTTGACATGGTTGCCGCTCCTATTCGGTGAGCTCGGGGCCCTCGCCGGGCACGTATGCCTCGGCGCCCTCGACGCGATTGATTTGAATGGTTCCAAAGATTTCGTCCTGGCTCAGGGTAAGCGAGCCGCGCTTGGCGAGCTCGAGCATGGCCAGGAAGGTGACGACAAGCTGTTCGGTGGTGGCATCGCCGTCCAACAGCTCGCGGAAGGTGCAGGTTTGGTGAGCCATGGTAAAGCGATCGACCGAGGCCACCGTCAGGTCGAGCGGCACGCGATGCGGTGCCACGTGCTCGGCTTCCAGCAGGAAAGTCTGGCGCTTGCCGTCCAGGTCGGCGCAGATGACGGCGAGGCCGCGCAGGGTAATGCCGGCCAGGTAGTCGGGCATAAGGCCAAGGAATTCGGGGTCGGGGCCGGCCACGCGCGGATGCATGCGGCTCTCGGCCTGCATCCGCGCGCCAAGGGCTGCCGCCGCGCCTTTAAACTGCTTGTAGGCAATCAGGCGCTGGATCAGGACTTCGCGCAGGGCGTCGCCGTCGAGCGCACTGAGTTCCTCGAGGTCTTCGTCGTCCTCGTCACCGTCGCCTGTCTTGCGCGGGGCCTCCTGGGGTACCAGCGAGGCTGCCTTAATGTCCAAAAGAGTTGCCGCGACCAGCAAAAAGTCGCTCGCCACGTCCAGGTCCAGCGCCTCGATACGCTCGGCCTCGGCCAGGTATTGCTCGGCCACCTCGCTGATCGAGATGGCGCCGATATCAACTTTTTGGCGGGTTACCAGCTGCAGCAGCAGGTCGAACGGTCCGCTGTAGACCTGCGTCGACACGCGATACGACATCTTCGACCTCCTTTGACGGCGCCTTCGCGGCGCGGTTTGGGTGCATGTTGCGACCGTTTTGCACGGTCGACCTGTAAGTTTACCTTAGATGCCGGCGATTGCGAAGTTGAGCAGCCACTCGGCCAACGGATACACGGTAACGTCGAAATAGCGGCCGATCACGTCGATGCCAGTCCACATGGGCAGCAGATACAGCACAATGATGAGTATGGGCATGGCGTATCGCTGCAGCTGGTAGTAGGTGGAGAGCGCCTTGCCTTTGAGGAACGGCACGATAATCGACGAGCCGTCAAGCGGCGGAATCGGAATGAGGTTAAAGAACGCAAGCGACAGGTTGACCACGATAAAGGTGGCGCCGAAGTTCATGATTTGCGTCGCCACGGCAAAGGACATGCTGGCGTAGAGGTTGCCGTATGCAGCGTGCATGAGGGCTGCGGCCAGGCATGCGAGCGCGATATTCGATGCGGGGCCGGCTGCGCTCACCAGGACCTCATCACGCTTGGGGTGTTTGAGGTTGTTGAGGTACACGGGCACGGGTTTGGCGAAGGCGAACACCGGGCCGCCGGCGGCAAGCATGAGCAGCGGCAGGATGATGGTGCCAAACGGGTCGATATGGTTGAGCGGGTTGAGTGAGACGCGTCCGCGCGAACGGGCCGTCTTATCGCCGAGTGCCCAGGCCGCGGCGGCGTGTGCGCTCTCGTGGATCACGATGGCCACGATGACGGCGACGGCGCTGGCTAGCAGGTTCATGAGGTAGCTGCTGGACATGGCGCTCCCCTAGCGGACGCGACGCGAGGCGCGCGTGAGCAGGTAGTCGGCCACAAACAGGATGACGGCCACGATGGCGTAATCCAAGCGGAACACGCCGCCAAAGGGCGATGTGATGACGCCGTAGCCGGCGATGGCGCTCGGCAGTGCGCGCGAAAGCTCGACGACGAAGCCCACAATCTGCAACTTGGCGGTGAGGCCGCTAAAGCACAGCAGCACGGTCATCGCGCTCATAAAGATGCCGCAGATGCGACAGGCGATGGCGATGATGCTCATCGCCACGGCAGCGGCCTTACGAGAGTTCACGCGCGGTCTCCTCTTCGATCTGGGTGGAAAGCTCCAGCCATTCGTCCTCGAGCTTGGGTAGCTCTTGCTTAAGGCCGTTATATTCCCCCAGCGCGGCGTTGAACTTGTCTTGATCGGCATAAAGCTCTTCGCTCGCCATCAATTCCATAAGCTCGTCATAGCGGGCGCGCTTTTTGTCGAGCTCCGTCTCGATCTTCTTGAGCTGGTTACGCACGCCCTTGAGCTTTTTGTTGAGCGCAGCGCGGGCTTGGGCCTCGGCGCGCTTTTGCTCCTTGGTCTTTTTGCCCTCGGCAGGCTTGGGGGCGGCGACGGGGGTGTCGGCCTGGGCGGCGCTGGCCTTGGCGGACTTGGTCGTGGCCGGCGCGCTCTCCGTGGACGCCTCGGCGGCGGCGCGGGCTGCGAGGTCCTCGCGCTTGTAGAGGTAGTAGTCGTAGTCGCCGTCGTAGACCGTGACTTGTCCGTCGCGGATGTCGATGACGCGGTTGGCCACGGCGCGCACCAGGTGCTCGTCGTGGCTGATCAGCACGATGGTGCCGGGGAAGTTTTGCAGGGCGTTCTCGAGCATGTCCACCGAGTCGATGTCTAGGTGGTTGGTGGGCTCGTCCAGGCACAGAAGTGCCTCGGGGGCCACGAGCATCTTAGCCAGGGCCAAGCGCGCCTTTTCACCGCCGGAAAGGACGCGCACCTGCTTTTCGATGGAATCGTTGTCGCTAAACAGGAAGGCGCCCAGTAGGCTGCGCTGCTGCGGCACGGTCCACTTGGGCGTGACGGTGTCGATCTCTTGCAGGACGGTGTTGGACTCGGTCATGCCCTCGAGCGCGTGCTGGGCGTAATAGGCCACGCCCACGTTGGTGCCCAGGTCGCGGGTGCCGGTGGTGGGCGGCTCCAGTCCGGCGATGATCTTCATGAGCGTGGACTTGCCGGCGCCGTTGGGGCCGACGAGCGCCACGTGCTCGCCGCGGTAGAGCTTGAGGTCGATGTCGCTGTAGATGTGCTTGTTGCCGTAGGACTTGGAGACGCCCTCCAGGCCCACGACTATGTCGCCGGAGCGCGGCGGGTCGGGGAACTTAAAGTCGATGTGCTTGTGGCCCTCGGGTAGGATGACAAGCTCCTTTTTGATCTGCTCGATCTTGCGGATGCGCTCCTGGGCCTGGGCGGCCTTGGTGGGCTTGTAGCGGAACTTGTCGACGAAGACCTGCATGTGGGCGATGTCGCGCTCCTGGGCGGCGCGCTTGGCGCGCATCTGCTCAAGGTTGTCCTCGCGCTGCTTGAGGTAGCTGCTGTAGTTGCCGGTGTAAGTGGTCACGCGACGGTTTTCGAGCGCGGCGACGTGGTCGACGCAGGCGTCCATAAAGGCGCGGTCGTGGCTGACGATGAGGACGGCGCCGTCGTAGTTGGCGATAAAGCCACGCAGCCACTGGACGCTTTCGAGGTCCAGGTGGTTGGTGGGCTCGTCCAGAAGCAGCAGGTCGGGATGGCGCAGGAAGAGCTTGGCGAGCGCGATGCGCATCTGCCAGCCGCCCGAGAACTCGGAGCACGGGCGCTCAAAGTCGGTGACCTTAAAGCCCAGGCCGGACAGGATCTTGCGGGCGTTGCTCTCGAGCTCGTAGCCGCCCAGGTGCTCAAAGCGGTCCTGGACCTGGCCGTACTCGTTGAGGAGTGCGTCGACGTCCTTGCCCTGCTCGGAGAGCTCGGTGATTTGGGCCTGCAGCTCGTTAGCGCGCTCGCCCATGCGGCGGATTTCCTTGGCGGCGGCCATGACCTCGGCGAGGATGGTGGTGTCCTTTTGTTCCAGATTAGTTTCCTGCTCTAGGTAGCCCACCTGGCAGTCCTTTGCGTACTGGACCTGGCCGGAGTCGGGACTGTCGATGCCCATGATGATTTTGAGCATGGTGGTTTTGCCAGCGCCGTTGGGGCCCACGAGCGCGAAGCGCTCGCCGGGGTTGATCTGGAAGGACGCGCCGCTAAAGAGGACGCGTGCGCCGAAGCTTTTTTCGATCTTGTCGACCAGGAGGATCATGGTGCCGCCTTTGACCTTGTGTGCCAATATGAAAAAAGGCCCCAACTTGCGTTGGAGCCTCATTCAATGCTCGGGTGGAGACGAGGGGGATCGAACCCCTGACCTCTTGACTGCCAGTCAAGCGCTCTCCCAGCTGAGCTACGCCCCCGTGCGAAAAAGTACTATACGGGAACTCGGACGGCGATGCAAGGACATTTTTGGAAAATTTCGCAGTCGCGGCGCGGGCCGCCATCCGCCCAACGGCCGTCTTGCCGGCGCCAGGCCCATTACCGGGGCCAATCGCGCTCCCGCCGACCCGGCGATTTCAAAACTATGCCGGTTTACGGGGCCAGGCCGGGAACCCCCGAGCATGCCGTAATCGGTAAAATCAAAACCGCAGGTAGACGGCTTGCGTATTCCGTGAAATGCAGGGTATGGACGGCCAGTCCGGGTCCAGCCCCGTAATCCGGCATAGTTTTGAAATGACATTATTTCACTAACAGGCAAACTAGGTAGTTCTAGCGCCTTGTCGCCGACTTATTTCCGATTTCCAACCAGTTGCACAAAACATTTGCTCGCAGTCTCGTCTCGGCGCACTTCATTGCCTCAGTTTTGGCTTTATAGCGAATCCCTAAACGGTCGCAGACACTTCTGACTATGGTGTCTAGCAGCTTTGAATCGTTGAGCATATCGTGAGTCACCAGGAATACATCGAATCCCATGCTCTGCAACGCAGTCATGCGCTCCGCATCGTGGTCAAGTATTGCACCTGAGCCATGAATGACCTCACCTTGGATCTCGATAATAACTGCCTTCATTAGGATTGGGTTTACGATCACGATGTCGCCGTAGCAGACCTTTTGGCCTGCGATGCTTTGGGCTGCCACGGATAGAGGGGTTAAATCGTTGAGGTACACGTATCTGAATCCTGAACCACCTAGACGTCGAGAACGACTTAGAAGCAGTACCCCCGCGACCTCGAGCGGAGACGCAGCAATGCCGATAACCTGCTGAGCGGCATCATAAAACTGCTTTCCCCACATTTGACTTTTGACCTTGTCGGCGAATCGATGTAGATCGCTTAGCTCGATGAGCGGCTTTCTCATCCAAAGAGAAGTGCCTTTGAGTTTCGTAACCTCTCTTCCATCCTCACGCTTGTTCGTTTGGCCTTCTTTATCTGTGGCCTTTACGGTTGCGCGGGCGTAAACTCGTTTCCAAGGAACCTCGTCTTCGCCTTCTCCAAGTTCGAACAGATCCTGCGTGCTGGAATTGCGATTCTCCTCTACCGCCATTTTTAACTGCATTTCGGCAGCGGGAGCAAGCTCGAAAACGGAAAACCAACCGCAAAGTTCGTACATAGCCAGTACGAGATCTATTTGGGACACAAAGCGTGTCATAGTAAATAATGTGTTAAGCGGATTGGTAACACTAAAGCCTAAATTAGTGTCGATTGTTGTGCTGACATCCGATGTCCCTTCCCAGCGAATAGTGGAGCGCAATCCCGAGTGGTGATTGCAATAACCTGGCGAAGCAACAGCGATAATCGGGGTCTTGAGGACGTCGGTTACGAATGGGGCTTGGGATAGAGCTCGCCAGCCTTCTTCGGAGTTGGGTAGGCGCGGGTAGAGGTCGCGCACCTGCGGTGGGCAGCGCCAATAGCGGAATGCGGTGTTTGCGCAGACGATTTCGTCCATTTGCGCCTCCCTTGGTATCGGCCGTAGGCCATGCGGTTGTGGTCGTGGACGATTATCTACTGGGGCATCATGCGGGTAAGTACCGGAAGCTGACCAAACGCTGACCAAAAAATGGATGGGATGTGTTGAAAGGTTGTCACGAGGCGTGAATGTGCTGGTACGAGCTGTGAGCCAGTGGTCTTTTTCTCCACAATTGCGTATGAATCATGCAAAGAATTCATTGAAAGATCGCGTGAACTATTTTCAAAATGTTCGACGACGTCACTCTATAGTTGGTCAACGAACGAAAATAATATTCAATATGTAGGAACTATGAAGGGTTTGCGATCAATAAAAAATAGGACCCCATGCTAATAAAAATCGAAAATTTGGTGTCACTTTTGGTGTCACCCTTGGTATCAAATAGAAAAAGGCCAGAGGCTTAACACCTCTGACCTGCGCTTTTGATGGTGGGCGATACAAGATTCGAACTTGTGACCCCATCCGTGTGAAGGATATGCTCTACCCCTGAGCCAATCGCCCGTCGCCTTTCGGCAAAAGAGATACTATCATAGCCGCGCCTGGTTTACCAAGAACTTTTTGCCCCCGATTTTAAATTCGTGGATGCTAGCTAAGCCAAAGCAACCAAAGCAATAGGTAAAACAGCAGCTTAACCACCATTTACCGCTTTATCCACGAGGTCTCGGGGCGACAGATTAGTCGCGCATTGTTGTATGCCATGTCGAGCGTGAGGCAGGTGCGCGCGGCGTAGAAACCGTCCTCGCGCTGGATGGTCAGCGCCAGTTCGGGCTTGTCGCCGGTTAGGCACAGCGGCAGCAGCAGTTGGATCCGACCGCCGTAGAACTGCGGCACGGCGAGCGTGTAGTTGGCGGCGGCGCGGCGGGCGGCCTCGACGACGGCGCCCTCAAAGGCACGGCGCAGCAGCAGCGAGTTGCCCTCCCCCATCAGGCTAGCGGGAATACGCGTAAGGTTCTCCTCATCGTCCAGAATGTGGTCGATGTTGGAGCGGATGGGCAAGCGGTAGTCAAAGACCAGCTCGGAGGGGTCCTCGGCAAAGCGCACGCGGCACAGCAGGTACTCAAACGAGACCAGCATGGGGTCGCTCTCCTTAAAGAAGCCCTTCAAAAACCAGCGCTGGCGCGCGTCGGGCTTGGTGTTGGGCTCAAACAGGCCGTAGATGGTCTCGTAGCGACGCGTGTACAGGCCGGTGTTGAACAGGCATTGGTCGTTGTCGAACACCAAAGGCAGGTTGGACGGCGCGGTCTGGTCCACGTCGCGCTCGGTCAGGAACACCGCACGGCTAAACGAAAACGACAGGTAGTTTTTGAGGATGCGGTTGCCGGGACCCCAGTCCTCGGGGTCGGCGAGGTCGGCCAGGCGTTCCTAGCAGGGCTCGGGGCAAAACGCGAAGTCGTACACATTGCTGCACAGGGTGCTGGGGATTTCCATGTGGCGTCCATTCCATTTCATAGCTGGCGTGCGGATGCTTAGATTCTATACGCGCGACGCAATGCCGGGGAGCACATCACAGTGGCAACAGGAGTCGTACTCAAGAACGATCGGTTGCCAGACGAGGTCTTCGATGCTGCAGTGTAAGGTTTTTGCGAGCGCCAATGCCGAGGATACCGAGGCACGGCGCAGGTCCAGTTGGTTTTGCTCGTAGAGCTGTATGGCACGGATTTTGACTCCCGATTGGGCGGCCAGCTGCTTTTGGGTCAGGCCGGCTGCCTTTCGTGCTGCCTTGAGGCCCTTTTTGCCTGCCTGGGCTTTGTTCCATTTATCAATGACTATCTGGGCGAATTTAACTTCGGAGGCCTCGTGAAGCGGATGGTACGAGCCGATAACCCAATCGAGTGGCGCCACTTCAAAAAGGTCGCTAAAACCTAGGCCGCACGTCCATTGCGTGTATGCCAAAACCCAACCTGCTCAGTATTGCGGGGAACGGTCGAACGGATAGGCCTCCCTGAATTCGACGGGCTTCAGACCCGCGTGGACAATGATCTCGCGCACAAGCTCATCGCCCGACATGCCGCAGACAACGCGTGGGATACCGCGCTCAAACTGTTTCATCTCAAAAGCGTTTGACAAGATCGCCGTCAGTTCGGTCGGAGTCAGTCCCTGGTCGCAAAGGGCAAAATCGACTGCCTCGCCCAGCGTTCTCATAGCGTCCTCGAGATAAACTTCACTGTAGGCGCGGGTCATTTTCGGTCATCCCCTCTCGAACGATGTCTACGATACAGATCTCGCCGGTCTGACACTTTTGATGCTGCAGGCTCTTCGGTGTTTGAATCCTTTCATAATTCTTCTGTTCTTAGAGCTGCGTCGATCAGGTCGGCGACGTTGCAGGTGTGGTCCACGCGAGAGAATGTAGAGGCTATATCGGCGAGCGTAACCATGGCGAGATTTTACCGCCGATTGCATGGGAAGTAATCGCCGCGCGTTAATATAACCTTAATCGAGGGGTCGTATACGGAAGTGCGGGAAAACAGAGATCAGCCGACTAAACCCCGGATTTACGCTTCTGCGACCGACGGTATTGTTGCCAAAAATCGGGTTGTGCTCAGCCGCCCCTATTTTCCCCGAATTTCGGAAAACGGGAGTTTCGACAGCCAGTTGTGGCCTAAGAAGCGATGCTATTAACGAGGGAAGCGCCAACAGCGTGACAATTCAGACGATGTCGTCGGCATGGGTGAGTGGTGTCGACAGTAATTTTGGTAATCAACTTACTGGGCATTTAACAATAGAACGTCAGGAAATCATCGCCGAAGGCTTTGGTCCGACTTTTTGCTGTTCGGCGAGCTCAAAGATAAACGGGGCGTTTTATCAATAAATTCTGTCAAGAAATTGAGGTCATCAGTAGTAAATCCTTCGACGTTGAACCTTCTAACCGCAGGCAGATGGTTCAACGTGGTAAACACCAAAATCAACCGGGCGTTCGACAGCTACGCGAACGGCTCCGTCCTCTCGTGTCTCTGAGTAGGCAAACTGAATGCCATAATCAAGTTGAACGTAACCCCCAAGTATGGTTGCCTGATCTATGAACATGAGTAGAGCCCATCGGTCCGCACGCTGCCTTAAATAAAAAGCACCCGTCTCCAGACCGACGAAATCCGCGAGCTTTATCTTTCCGGAGAAGCCGCTCCCCTCATGCTTTCCCGCATAGGTCTCAGAGTCGTACTAGAACGAAATGTTATACAGTCCGCCGCTCTATATCTTCCTGACTGGCCCGTTTTCCAGCATCTAACTCAGCACCCCCTTATGGCTTTTCCGATTGTCACCGTTTAAGTAGAAGCAGCAGACACCTTGTTTCAAGTCTGACGCGATGAGCGTTTTGGGCCAGAATGTATGACAATCTAGTTAGAAGACCTGCCACTCTCCATAAACATCGGATGAGCGGATACAATCCCTTAAAGGAAGGAAAGAGCCAAGTTTTCCCTGCTCAGTTGCAGTATGTACTATGCCAATGACCTGACCCAAGTCATTAAACACTGGCCCACCACTCATTCCATGCCTGTCTCTTATACACATCTCCGAGCCCACGAGACAAGAGGCA
>URPB01000067.1:0-11348 GCA_900549575.1 uncultured Collinsella sp. | reverse complement strand
GATCTACACTATCCTCTTCGTCGGCAGCGTCAGATGTGTATAAGAGACAGCGACTATCGCGAGCACCATGCGTGGATTTACGCGCTTCTTCCCGTTGTGGGCGTTGCCACCGCATGGGTGTACAAAAACCACGGTCTTGCCGCCAAACGCGGTAACAACCTGGTCATCGACTCCGCTCTGGGCACCCGCCTCATCCATATGCGCATGGCCGTCCTCACCTTCGTCTGCTCCACGCTCACGCACCTAACGGGCGGATCGGCCGGTCGCGAGGGAGCTGCGGTGCAGATTGGCGGCACCATCGCCAGCAACATCTCGAGCCTCGCCCACCTCAAAAAGCATGACCACCACGACCTCATGCTCGCCGGAATCTCGTCGGCCTTTGGCGCCGTATTCGGCTCGCCCCTTGCCGGAGCTTTCTTTGGCATGGAGATGTGCTTTATCGGCAAGATCGACTACACCGCGGGCATCTATTGCCTGGTCGCGTCGTTTACCGGCTACTTTACATCACTCGCCCTGGGTACCGAGTACGAAGTGAATGTCATCGCCAGCGTTCCCGCTATGACGCCTACAACGGTCGTCATCGTTGTTATCAGTGCCATCATCTTCGGTCTGACGGCACGCCTCTTTGCGTGGTCGGTTCGAACCGTCAAGAGCCTGTACGGTCGCTTTATCACCAATTACCTCGTTCGCGCACTTATAGGCGCACTCGTGGTTTTAGCCGCCTATGCCCTCCTCGACGCCTGGGACTACGCCGGCCTTTCCACGTGGCTTTCCGGCGCCGGATTTGCGGGCAACACCACCCTGGCGGACGCAGCCATCAAGTTGGTCGTCACAGCGCTTACCCTGGGCGCTGGCTTCCAAGGCGGCGAGGTCACGCCCCTGTTTGGCATCGGTGCGGCACTCGGTGGCTGGATCGGTTACCTTACCGGGCTCGACCCCAGTTTTCTGGCGGCTCTCGGCATGCTCGGCGTGTTCTGCGCCGGCCTCAACGTACCCATCACCACCTGCATGATGGCCATCGACCTGTTCCACGGCACGGCCGCCGGGTTCTTTGTCATCGTGGCCTTTATCAGCTACCTAACCGGCGGACACCGCGGCGTGTACCCCGCCCAACGCATCATCTCACCCAAGCGCCGTTCGCTTATTGTGGATGAGGGCGGTACGGTAGCGGATGCTATCGAGCGCCACAACGACCTGATAGAGTAGATGTAATAATCGCCGTGCAGCCACAATCGGGGGCAACTCTACCTGAGCGCGACCGCACTGTCATGTCACACGCCGGGAGTCGCCCCATGCACGCAACTGTTTTTGGTCGCACGCTCATCATCGCCAACCCAGCCGCCCAGTCGGGCGCCGCGCGCGAGGTTGCCGAACGCCTGCAGCGCTTTTTGGATATGACCGCACGCGCATCCCAGTTTGACCTGGTACTAACCGAACGCACGGGGCACGCCAAGGAGCTTGCCGCACAGGCTCAGGGCTATCGCACTGTTATCGCCCTTGGCGGCGACGGCGTGATCCACGAGGTCGTCAATGGACTCATGACGCAGGATGAGGCGGTCCGGCCCGCCCTTGCCGTCCTGCCCGTGGGCTCCGGCAACGATTTTGCCCAGACGCTCGGCATCGAAGATTTCTCCGGCAAGGATTTTGGCGCGCTGCTCACCTGTGAGCTGCAGCGTCAGGACATCGGGCGGATTCGCTCATGGAACCCCGCAAGCGGTAGCGGCGAATGTTCCGTTGAGTACTATGACCAGACGCTTTCGATCGGCATCGATGCTGCTATCGGCCTTGGCACCACCGAACTGCGCAAAAAGACCGGCTTGACGGGCGCCCCGCTCTACACCCTCTCGGGACTTGAGCAGTTTGGCCTACGCTATCGCAACTACCCCATGGCAGTCAGCTTTGACGGCGCGCCCGCCGAGCGCGTAAGGGCGATCGTCATGGCGATTCAGCTGGGTCCTACCTATGGCTCGGGCTATCGTATCTGTCCCGAAGCCGACCCCTGTGACGGCATACTCGACGTCTGCTACGCCTGCGGCCCCGTCCCTCGCGCGGTTGCCCTGCCTATGTTTCTTTCGGCCAAGGACGGCCACCATACCAAGTTGCCGCCGGTTCGCATGCGCCGCTGCCGCCATGTCGAGCTCACCTTTGAGGAGCCCGACTATCCCATCCAGGCCGACGGCGAGCCCATCGTCGCCTCGCGCATCGAGGTCGACATCCTCGCCGGCGCCCTCCACGTCTGGCACCCCACCCACTAACCCCACCTAAGTTGCGGTGAAATAGGGACTGTTTATGCATCTAAAGCCGCAAAACAGTCCCTATTTCACCGCAACTTATTGAGAAGATCATTCCTCCCCGCCCGGCTTGCGTCGGTTGGCTTTTTTAATCGCGTTGAAGTGCTTGTCATTGAGCCTGCGCTGGCGAGAGCGCTGAGGCACCTTGGTCTTTACGCGTCGGCGCGGTGGACGCCCGCGACGCTCAAGCTCAGCGCGCAGCTTACGCAGACAGCTCGCGCGATTCTGAAACTGGCTGCGGCTCTCACGCGCCGTCACGACAATCCCCGAAGGGATATGTTTCATGCGTACCGCCGAGTCCGTCGTGTTCACGCCCTGTCCGCCCGGACCCGTCGCGCGAAACACCTGCACCTCGCAATCGCGCGCCAACTCCTCGACCGACATCTCGGCATAGCGCGCATACTCGCGCCATTCCATCTTGTTCTCATCCATATCAGCACCTCCCCTCATACAAAAAATGTGACAAAGGGACAGTCCCTTTGTCACATCGCATACCAATCGCTTGTGTTGCGCGCTTAGGCGAAGGTGATCTCGCCGTTCTCGCAGTCCATATCGGCGATACGGGCCAAGCTCTCAACGCGGAAGCCGCGCTTACGGAGCTTATCGCCGCCGCCCTGGAAGCCCTTCTCAACGGCGATGCCAATGCCGGCAACTTCGGCGCCCGCAGCCTCGCAGATCTTAATAAGGCCCTCAAGCGCGCAGCCGTTGGCCAGGAAGTCGTCGATAATCAGGACCTTATCGCCCTCGGACAGAAAGCGCTTACCCACGATAACCGGGTACTCCTTCTGCTTGGTAAAGGAATAGATGGTCGTGGCATACTGCTCGCCGTCAAGGTTGATGGACTGGGCCTTCTTTGCAAAGACCACCGGCACGCCACCAAAATGCTGAGCTGCGATGCAGGCCATACCAATACCCGAAGCCTCAATCGTCAGGATCTTGTTGATCTCGACACCCTCGAACAGACGGGCCCATTCGGCGCCCATGTGGTCGAACAGCTCAACGTCGCACTGGTGGTTGAGGAAGGCATCAACCTTAAGGACGTTACCGGCCTTTACGATGCCGTCATGGCGAATACGATCCTCAAGCTCCTGCATGGCGCAACCCCTTCTCGCGGCAACGATACCGCGCGATTAATAAACGTTGTTCGATAGTCTACCACGGACCGACCCCCGCCCGCCCCACAAGCCACATCGCACCACAAACCAGTCTTTTTGGGACGGCGCGAATCGTGGCAGACAGCCTCCCAACATGCTAATGGCGGGCGCGCATCTTCACCAAACGCACCATGGCAAGCGCAAAGCCCACGGCGGCCACAGCCATGAGTACGTAGAACACCGAGCGAAAGCCGAATAGGAATACGTCCGGACGACCTGTAACAAAACTGGTCACGGCCTCGCCCATTGCCACGCTCATCTGCCCATACAGGATATGCGACGCCGCCGTAATGCCAAGCGCCATGCCGGCGTAGCGTGCCAAACTACCCAGGCTGCCCGCAAAGCCGAGCGCTTCGCGCGGAGCCGAGCCCATATACAGCGAGTTGTTGGGGCTCTGGAAAATCGACGTACCGCACGACATAAACGCGGCACAGCACACAATCACAGGGATGGAAGAGTGCTCGTCGAGCGTACTTACCGCAAAGAGACCGCACACGTACACGCCCAGGCCGACCGCCGTGGGACCCTCGCAGCCAACACGATCCGAAACCGTGCCCGAAAGCGGCCCGATAAAGGCATTCACCATCGGCAGCGCCAAAAAGAGCAGTCCGGAAATGTCGGAACCAAAGCCGTGGGCGTCCTGAAAATAGAACGGCAGGATAAACTCGGATGCGCCAATGCCAACGAAGACGATGAGCATGCAGACAAGGTTGATGGTGAAGGCCGAATTTGCAAAGCAGCGATGAGCGGCCTCGATCAGGGACATGGGGCGCTCGCCGGCCTCCGGCTTAACATGCGGCAGCGTGTAGAGCCCCACGATAAACGAGATGACGCCAATAGGCAGGTTGATGAGGAAGATGCTCTCCCAGGGAAAGCTTGCCACCAGCATGCCACCGAGCACGGGGCCACACATCATGCCGAGGGCCACGAAGGTCGCGAGGATACCCATGGCACGGCCTCGTTCGCGCGCCGGAAACGACTCGGTGATGATACCCATGTTGTTGGCCATGGCCGCCGCGCAACCGACGCCCTGAACGATGCGTGCCAGGATAAGAACCTCGAGCGAGGACGAAAGGCCGCACAGCAGCGAACCGACCGAAAAGACGATGACGCCCAGCTGGAACACATTCACCTTGCCGCGCACGTCGCCCAGACGGCCAAACGGCAACATAGCCACGCACGTCGCAAGCAGATACACCGAGCTTACCAGCTGAATGCGATCGAGGCCCACGCCCAGCTCCTTTTGCATCACGGGCAGCGCCACGGTCACGACGGTCGAATCCAGACACACCATAAACGTCATGATGAGCACGGTAAACAGAATCGCCCACTTGTTCTTGCCATGGGTGTCGCCCTCTAGGGCAATGTGCTCGCGGCGCAGCTGCTCTGCAGTTTTCTCCATATCCATCCTTTCGAGTGGCCCAACGTAAAAAACGGGGCCCCAATCGCCTGCAAACAGCCGCGATTGGGGCCCCGCCTACGGAATCGGAACGAAAGGTCGCCGAAGCATTCTGCCAGCATCGGCGCCTTGTGCGAACGCTAGCCTAGCACTGCTCGAGCGCCTGCTCAAGGTCGGCAATCAGATCAGCCGTGTCCTCGAGGCCGCACGACAGGCGTACCATGTCGGCGGAGATGCCACAGGCGACGAGCTCCTCATCGTTCATCTGACGATGCGTGGCATTAGCGGGATGCAGGCAGCAAGTGCGGGCGTCGGCCACGTGCGTGGCGATCTGGGCGAGCTTGAGGCTCTTCATAAAGGTCTCGGCCGCCGCGCGACCACCGTTAAAGCCAAAGCTCACAACGCCGCAGGTACCGTTGGGCATGTACTTCTGAGCCAGGTCATAGTACTTATCGCCCTCCAGACCCGGATAGCTCACGAAGCGCACCTTAGGATGGCTCTGCAGGAACTTGGCAACGGCCAGGCCGTTCTCACAATGACGCGGCATGCGCACATGCAGGCTCTCGAGCGAGCTGTTCAGGAAAAACGCCGCCTGCGGATTCTGCATGGGACCAAGATCGCGCATGAGCTGAGCGGTTGCCTTGGTAATGAAGGCGCCCTCGCGACCGAACTTCTCGGCATAGGTCACGCCGTGGTAGCTCTCGTCGGGCGTGGTAAGACCCGGGAACTTGTCCGCATGGGCCATCCAGTCAAACTGGCCGTGGTCGACGATCACGCCGCCCAGGTAGGCAGCATGTCCATCCATGTACTTGGTGGTGGAGTGCGTGACGATGTCGGCGCCCCACTCAAAGGGACGGCACATCACGGGAGTCGGGAAGGTGTTGTCGACCATCAGCGGCACGCCGTGGTCATGTGCGGCCTTGGCAAAGCGCTCAATATCGAGCACGGCAAGGGCGGGGTTTGCGATCGTCTCGCCAAAGACGAGCTTTGTGTTGGGCTGAAAGGCAGCCTCCAGCTCCTCATCGGTGCAGTCGGGGGCGACGAACGTGCAGGTCACGCCCATGCGGCCCATGGTGTGGGCGAGCAGGTTATACGTACCGCCGTAAATGGCAGAGCTTGCGACCACGTGATCGCCGGCACCGGCAACGTTAAAGATCGCGAGGAAGTTCGCAGCCATGCCCGAACTCGTGAGCATCGCTGCGGTGCCGCCCTCCATCTCGCAGATCTTGGCGGCAACCAAATCGCACGTGGGGTTCTGCAGACGGCTGTAGAAGTAGCCCGACTCCTCTAGGTCAAACAGCTTGCCCATGTGCTCGGACGTGTCGTACTTCCACGTGGTGGACTGGTAGATGGGCACCTGGCGCGGCTCCGCATCTCCCGGGTGATAGCCGCCCTGAACACATGTAGTACCGATAGTCTGCTCGCTCATATCTAGCTCCCTTGCCTGGGTTTTAGTTTTATTCGGTTCACGATACCGCTACCCTGCACCCCTCTCAACCCATCCCCAAGGTAGGTTATAGGACAAATTAATCAGGGGTATTTATCTCAAGCCTTGGGCATTTGCTCGATAGATAAAAATGAGGCATCCATGAAGCTCTCGATGATTACATACCCCGACACGGGTACCATAGGCGGGTACACCGTAACCAAGGAGACAACGATGAAGCAAATCGATACGGCCCAGCTCGACATCACCGCCTGTCAGGCTCAAGCTGCCGAATACCACGCCCGTGGCTTTAACTGCGCCCAGGCCGTTGCCTGCACGCTCGCACCTGCCGTCGGGCTCGACCCCCAGACCGCCTTTACCCTCACCGAGGGCTTTGGCGCCGGCATGGGTGGCATGACCGAGACCTGCGGCGCCATTTCGGGCGCTGTTGCCATCATGGGCTTTGTAATGAGCGACGGCATGGAGAACCCCAAGACCAAAGGCCAGACCTACAAGCTGTCGCGCGAGATTGCCAAGCGATTTGGCGAGAAGAACACGACGACCGTCTGCGGCACGCTCAAGGGCATCGGATCGGATAAGGGTCCGCTCCGCAGCTGCCCCGGCTGCATCGACGATGCCATCGAGATCGCCTGCGATGTGCTAAAGCAGCTCGCCGAGTAAACGACAGCAACAGAAAAGCGACGGCCGGCGCACTTGGAATCCATCCAAAAGCACGCCGGCCGTCGCCGTTAGAATTCGGCAAACTCGGGAGCGCCGACCTCAATCTCCTCGCGCCCCGCCATAAGCTCGCGCATCTTGGCGCAAAACGACTCCTGCTCCCCTGCCTTAAACACCAAGTGAAGTGTCACGGTATCCGCGTAATCGGTATCCGAAACCTTGGCACCCGAATCCTGGGCCAAACGAAGCACCTGCTCATACTGTGGATAGGCCACATGCACATCAACCGGCACGACGCTCGTCATCTCGACGATCTGCCCAGCCTCCCGAGCAGCTGCCACCGCCGTCTGCGTCGCCGCGGTATAGGCGCGCACCAAGCCACCAGGCCCCAACAGCGTGCCACCAAAATAGCGCGTCACTACGCAGCAAACATTTTTGAGCCCCGCGCCGCGCAACACCTCGAGCGTCGGCATACCGCTCGTGCGGCTCGGCTCACCATCATCGCTCTGGCGCTCGCGTCCATCGACCAAAATCCACGCGGGAACATTGTGTCGAGCGTCGTAATGACGCTTGCGAACCATCTCGATAAAGGCATTCGCCTCATCCTCGGACTCAATATGGACCAGCTGGGCAATAAACCGACTCTTGCGGTCCACAAACTCGCCCGAAGCCTCAATATTCGATTGCAGAGTAAAATAGCTGTCCAACAAAGCCCCTCAACAACAAGCAAAGCAACAAACAGCCTCAATAATACGGCAAAGTCCGTACCGTTAACCCCGATAAATAGAACGGCAACGCCAATGACCAACCAAAGACAGCGAGACGGCGTCAGCTGAGTCGATTTGGCCCGAAAGAGGAGGGAGCACGCCTTATGGCGGCGACCGACGAATGAGCGCCAAATCGGCCAGCTGACGCCGTCGAAGGCGAGAACCCGTCAGCGCGAGCAAGGTGCCTTGAAAGACGAGGGCATTGACCTTATGGTCATGCCCGAAGGCTTGAAAGGCAGATTGCCGCGCTGACGGGTTCGCAGCGTCAACAAAGTGCCGAGTGGGCCTGTAAGCCGGGTTCTGTCGTGAACGGTCATTTATCTTGTCTGCACGTTACCGTGCAGCTCCACGCACGCTACCCGAACGCGGACCGGGCCGGCCCATAGCGTTCCTATTCGCGCTTGCTCCGGATGGGGCTTGCCAAGCCGCCGTGTTGCCACGACGCTGGTGGTCTCTTACACCACCGTTTCAGCTTTTCCCTTTACGCCTTGCGGCGCAGGTGGGAGTCTTCTTTTCTGCGGCGCTTTCCGTCGGATCACTCCGCCCGGCCGTTAGCCGGCATCCCGCCCTCTGGAGCCCGGACTTTCCTCACGCGTACTGCAAGCAGCACATCGCGCGACCGTCTGGCCCACTCAGCAGTGCAAGAGTGTAGCACACCGTCACCACAGGCAATGGCACAACACAAGCGTTCGACACGATAAACCAAGAACCACGCCATGCAGTACAATAGGGTTGTCGATGGGCAACGTCGTCAGTCGAGACGCGACCGCGCTCCGCACCCCTCCGTCTACTCGGTGCGTTCCCGCCTCCTCCCCGAGGCGGGATGTCGGCATTTTTCACGCACCGACAACCCAATAGCCTGTGGACAGCACGGGCAGCATCGTGCACGGATAGCATCGCGCACCTCAGCAGCAAATGCAAAAAGGGACCCGTCAATTGCGGACGGATCCCTTAAAACAAGTGATCGTCAAACCGATTTACTCGGCGTCGGTCTCCTCGTCCTTCTTCTCGGAAGGCAGCGGGGTAACCTCGATCTCAACGCCCAGAGTCTCAGCAGCAGACTTCATGGACAGGGAGATACGACGACGGTCGAGGTCGATCTCCATGACCTTGACCTGAACCTTGTCACCCACGTGGGTAACCTGAGAAGGCTGATCGACGTGCTTGTTGGCCATCTCGGAGATGTGAACCAGGCCCTCGATGCCCTCGCCCAGGTCGACGAAAGCGCCGAACGGGACAAGCTTGGTCACAGTGCCCTCGACGATAGCGCCGACGGGGTACTTCTTGACCAGTGCGCGCCACGGATCCTCGGTGGTCTGCTTGAGACCCAGGGAGATGCGCTCGCGGTTGAGATCGACGTCGAGAACCTCGACCTCGACCTCCTGGCCGACCTTGACAACCTCGGAAGGATGGTTGACGTGGTTCCAGGAGAGCTCGGAGATGTGGATGAGGCCGTCGATACCGCCGAGGTCGACGAAGGCGCCGAAGTCGACGATGGAGGAAACGGTGCCCTGGAGACGCATGCCAGACTTGAGCTTGGACAGAATCTCGGAGCGCTCGGCCTTACGGGACTCCTCGAGCACGACGCGACGGGAGAGGACGACGTTGTTGCGGTTGCGGTCCATCTCGATGACGCGAGCCTCAATGCGAGTGCCCATGTAGGAGGTGAGGTCCTTGACGCGACGGAGGTCGACGAGGGAAGCAGGCAGGAAGCCACGCAGGCCGATGTCGAGGATCAGGCCGCCCTTGACAACCTCGATAACCTCGCCCTCGACGTTCTCGCCGGAGTTGAACTTCTCCTCGATGCGGTTCCAAGCACGCTCGTACTCGGCACGCTTCTTGGACAGGACCAGACGACCGTCCTTGTCCTCCTTCTGGAGAACCAGAGCCTCGATGGGATCACCGAGTGCAACGATGTCTGCAGGGCTAGCGTCCTTGCGGATGGACAGCTCGCGGACCGGGATAACGCCCTCGGACTTGAATCCGATGTCAACGAGCACCTCGTCATGCTCGATCTTAACGACAGTGCCGTTAACGAGATCGCCCTCATCAAAGTCGGTAATCGTACCGTCGATGAGGTTGTTCATCTCCTCCTCATTGACATCGTCAAGAGAGAAAATGGACGAGTTCTGAATCTCACTCAAAGGTGGACCCCTTTCGAACTACGGGGCCCCGATTGCTAGGACCTACAGAAGGGTGCGACAAGCACACAACGTTTAGGAACACTCGGGAGCCGACAGATACTAATGTGACGCTTATGCAATCACGTTCGTATAGGTTACGGGGAAATGAGTTCGATTTCAAGCGTGAACTGCGATTTTTTACTCGTGTGGAGACTTTTTCGTAATCTTATGAACACACGTCTCCGCAACTTGACGATAACCAGCCAGGCATTCGGCTTTGGGGTAAAGTATCCGGAGCCAACGACTCTAGATCAAATTTACGAGAAAGGTGCCCGCGTGCTCAAAGCAGTCGTTTTCGATATGGACGAAACGCTTCTTAGCATCAACCTCAACGCGTTCATCCTTCGCTATTTTAAGGATGTCTCATCGATGCTCGCGGATATCGGGCGCCGCAGCCGCGGTGGCACGATGGCGCGCCTCGGCACCATCCTGGTCGACCTTAACGCCAATCGCCGCAGCGGCACGGACAACCGCACCAATCTTGAGTTTTACCAAGAAGAGGTCGAGCGCCGATGCGGGATCTGTCTCTCCGATCCCCTCATCTACGAGGCGTTTACCTACTATGACCATGAAGTTCTTCCGTACAAGAACGACGATGTCATTAACGCTCACGCTATGCCGGGCGCGCACGCCGCGCTCCAGGCCGTACAGGACGCTGGACTGCGTTGCGCGCTCTTTACCAACCCCAGCTTTCCCCAGGGGGCCATCGAGTGCCGCATGGGTTGGGGCGACCTGGCCGACGCCCCCTTTGAACTCGTGACGCACATGGGAAACGCAACCCGATGCAAGCCCGATGCCACCTACTATCTAGAGCAGCTTCAGGTGATGGGGCTCGAGCCACACGAGGTCCTTATGGTGGGCAACGATCCCAAACGCGACTTCCCGTCCCCCGATTGCGGCATCCAAACCGCCTTTGTGGGCCAAGGAAAACCGGGACGCGCCACCTGGCGCGGAACCATGGAAGATTTCGCCCACGACTTTAACGCCGTAATCGAGGCCTTCTACGAGCACCAAATAGCCGACGAACTATCGTAGGCGCCAGAACATCTAGCGCAGTTGCGGTGAGATAGTTCCTGTTTGCCCCTCACGGGGGTGCGGACAGAAAGTTGGACCGCGGGGCGGTCCGGACTGGAGGTTCGCATGTACAGCAGGGAGAAGGTCGAGCTCTTCCTCCTGGCGACGGAGGACGGCATGGGGCCGACCGCCGCCGCGAAGTTCGCGGGGGTCTCGGTGGGCGCGGCCAAGAAGTGGGCGACGGGGCACCTCCCGCACAGCTACACCGGGGCGCGCTGTAGAATCGGGGCGAGGAAACCGCCACGGAAGGAGGCCAGCTTGGGCCCCGACAAGTCGATCTACGCCCCGCCGGCGACCGGCCCGCTCGCCGGGCTCAACGAGGACCAGATAGAGAACCTGTGTTAGCGTCAATATAATTTTCACCATTTCCACCAAC
>URPB01000066.1:0-11679 GCA_900549575.1 uncultured Collinsella sp. | reverse complement strand
GTCGGCAGCGTCAGATGTGTATAAGAGACAGGATGTAGATCAATCGTGCCCACGCGACATGAATACGCATGGCAATCTGATGTTATCTAACATCAGATTGCCATGCGTATTGGGTATACTGGTGTAAAAGACGAGGGCGAGGAGGTCGCAAATGTCTACAGCAACAGTTAAGCCTACGACGGTTCGAATCGAAGAGGGGCTCAAGGAGCAGGCGACTGAGTTCTTGGATTCGGTCGGCCTCAGCCTCAATTCCTATCTCAATCTTGCTGTTCGGCAGCTGGTAAATCAGCGAAAGATTCCTTTTGAGATTGTAGGAAGGGCGGAGGTGCCCAACGAGGTGACGAGGCGCGCCATGGTGATCGCCGAGGCTCATGAGCTGGGGATTTTGCCGGACGATAGCCTGTCATTCAATAACGCTGATGAGCTTATGTCATTCCTCGATGAGGAATAGCGATGTTCGAGATTAAAGTCGAGGCTCAATTTAAGGTGGACTACAAACGAACGATGCGCATGCATCCGCAGCTAAAAAGTGAGCTTAAAGCGGCGGTTGCAGAGCTTGTGGCTCATGGGTCACTTCCGGCGGAGTATGGCGCCCACGAGCTCTCAAACCCGGGCGGAAACTACAACGGCCACATCGATTTCCACCTATCCGATGGCTTGGTCGATGTGGTCGTTCTTTATCTTCCCCATAAGACTAACCCAGTGATTAGGCTGGTGAGAATGGGCACTCATCAGGAACTGTTTCAGGGTCCGCTGGGCTGATCGCCGATTTCTAAGTTGCGGTGGAATAGGGATTGATTTGCGGCTGATAAGCCAAAAACAGTTCCTATTCCACCGCAAGTGGTAAAGGTGCCCCTAGTGGATGGGCTGGTAACGAGGGCAGTAGCTGATGGCGATGGCGTCGACGCCTACATGGGTGGCGATGGTGCAGCCGATGGGGCCGGTGCCGGCGTCCACGTAGTCCCGGCCTGCGAGCGCTTGGCTGACGAGCTTTTGCTCCTCAGCGGCGCCGGTCGTGAGTACGCGCACGCTGGAGCCCGGATGCTCGGCCAAAAATGCGAGGCAATCGGTCATGGTGTTGGCAACGATGCGCTTGGCGCCGCGGCCCTTTTTGACGGCCTTGATCTCGCCCGATTTCCACTCCGGCGAAACGGCCAGGCGAATGTTGAGCATCTGCGTCAACTGGCCGGCGAGCTTGGGCGCGCGGCCGTTCTTAACGAGGTTCTCGAGCGTGCGCGGAATCAGCAACAGGTGGGCGTCGGGCAGGGTCGCGCGGATCTGCGCCTCGGTCTCGTCCAGGCTGCGGCCGTCCTCGCGCATGGCCAGCGCGTACTCCACCAGCAGGCCCTCGGCGCCCGAGCCGGTGCGCGAATCGATGCAGCGCACGTCGAGCTCGTGGGTTTCGGCCGTCAGGCATGCGTTGGCATAGCAGGCGGACCACTCGCTGCATAGCGAGATAAAGATCGCGCTATCGTGGCCGTCGGCGCGTACGCGGTCGAAGAGTGCCTTGAACTCGCCGGCGCTCGGCTGCGAGGTGTGCGGCAGCTGCTCGGAGCCGGCCATGCGGGCGACGTACTCCTCGGCGGTAATCTGCACCTGGTCGAGCAGGTCCTCGCCCTCGATAATCACATGCAGCGGAATCACGTAAATGCCGAGCTCTTGGGCGCGGGCGGGGGAGATGTCCGACGTGGAGTCGGTTATGATGGCAAAAGACATAATTGCACCTTTCGTTGGGGCGCGGCAGCGCCGCCTTCTGAAAGCAAAGTGCGACAAGTATAGTGGAGTTGCTCTACATTGCTAGGTTCAATTGTTGAATAGTCAACAGTTTGAAGCGGTGGTGTGGAAATCATCAACTGGGGAAGAAGGGTGCCGATGGCGGCATTGCAACTTTGCGAGCGGCCGGTTGTGCTGTTCGATTTTGACGGCACGGTGGCAGATACGGGCCGGGCGGTGATGACCTCGACGCGCAAGACGCTTTCCGCGCGCGGGTTTTCGGAAGCGCAGATGGGTGATCTGCGCCGCATGATCGGGCCGCCCCTGTGGAAGAGCTTTCACGACTTTTACGGCTTTTCCCGCGAGGAGTCGCTTGTGGTGGCCGATGAGTACCGCGCCTTTTTTGATGAACTGGGACCGGAGGAGTATCCCGTGTTCAATGGGGTCCCCGAGCTGCTGGATGGGTTGGTCGCCCAAGGCAAACGTATGGCCGTGGCGACGTCGCGCATGGAGGCCAAGTGCATCGACATGGTGCGTGAGCTCGGGCTCTCTCAGTTTGAGGCGGTGATTGGCATGAATCCGCCGCAGGGACGCGAGACCAAGGCCGATTCGGTCCGCGATGCCCTGGCGGCGCTCGGCGCGACGGCCGACGATGCCGTGATGATCGGCGATCGCTTTAACGATGTGGAGGGCGCGCACGCAATGGGCGTGCCGTGCATCGGCATCTATTCGGGCGCGGCGGCGCCGGGCGAGCACGAGGCGGCGGGTGCCGATGCGGTGGTGCACTCGGTGGCCGAGCTTGCTAAACTTTTCGCTATCTAATGACGTAATGTGAGGGGCGAGCGCGCTCGCCGCTCATTGGTAAGGAGGTCGTCCATGAATCAGGTGGAGCAGAGCGTTGCCGAATATGTCGACGAGGTCTGGGAAGATGTCGTCGCCGATATCGAGCAGCTGGTGAGCTATCCGTCTGTGGCCGTTGCTGCCGATGCGGAGCCCGGTGCGCCGTTTGGCCGCCCGGTCCGTGATGCGCTCGATTGCGCGCTCGGCATTGCGCAAAAGCTCGGCTACCAGACGAGCGATGACGAGGGCTTTGTGGGCATCGCCGATATTCCGGGTCGCGGCGATAAGCAGCTCGCGACTATCTGCCATGTGGTCGTGGTGCCTGCCGGCCCCGGCTGGAATACCGACCCATTTGCGATGGAGCGTCGCGAGGGCTGGCTGCTCGGCCGCGGCGTGATCGACGACAAGGGCCCGGCGGTGCTGTCGCTCTACGCTGGCGCTTATCTGCTCAAACACGGCATTGTGCCGCGCTATACCTTCCGCGCGCTGCTGGGCTGCGATGAGGAAGTGGGCATGTCCGACGTTCACCATTATCTGGAGAACCACGCAGACCCCGACTTTCTGTTTACGCCCGATGCCGAGTTCCCGGTCTGCAATGCCGAGAAGGGCCAGTTTGGGGCGACATTTGTGAGCTCCAAGATCGACGGCGGTCGTATTGTGTCCTGGAGCGGTGCCGAGGCGAGCAACGCCATTCCGTCGCAGTCTATCTGCGAGCTTGCGATTGACGCCGATGAGCTGCCGGCACCGGTCGAGAACGCCGACCGCCTGGAGATCACAGCACTCGACAACGGACATGCCCAGATTTTCGCCCACGGCATTGGCGGTCATGCCTCGATGCCCGAGGGAACGATCAATGCCGTCGGCCTCATCGTGGCGTATCTGCGCGAGGCCGAGGATGCGTTTGGTGCGCGCGACGAGCGCCTGCTGAGACCTGCCGAGCACGAGTTCGTCAAGTTCCTGGCTTTTGTGCATGCGGACGCCTATGGCCGCGGCCTAGGTATCGATGCGACGAGTCCGGCGTTTGGCCCGCTTACCTGCAACGCTGGCGTCACCCGCGTGGCGGATGGCCATATTGAGCAGGTCATCGACGTGCGCTTCCCCGACAGCACGAGTGCCGATACCATCCGCGAGCAGCTCGATCCGCTCGTGGGCCGTTTTGGCGTGACGTGCCGTGTGGGTCGTGCGAAGGTGCCGTTCTCGGTCTCTGCCGACGATCCGGCCGTGAAGGCGCTTATTGATACCTATAACGAGTTTACGGGCAAGCATGCTGAGCCCTTTGCCATGGGCGGCGGCACGTACGCACGCAACTTTGCCCGCGCCGTCTCGTTTGGCCCCGAGGAGACCGGCCTGGAGCTGCCCGCATGGGGCGGCCAGATGCACGGCCCCAATGAGTGCGCCAACGAGGAACAGCTCAAGCAGGCGCTCAAGATTTATATCGTGGCGATCTTACGTTTGAACGAGCTTGAGCTTTAAGGCTGCGGCGTTTTAACAACTTAGCACCCCTTTCGTCCGGGCTTTTTAAGTTGCGGTGGAATAGTTCCTAGAATGGGCCATTTGATGGCCAAGCAGGAACTATTTCACCGCAACTTTGTTTTTATTGGTGTAAAAGGCGGGTCATGCTTGGTGGCGGGTTTGTTATCCGTTTGTAAAGGCTGGGCAGAGCTTGCGGCAAGGGTCTATCAAATGTCCGTAAGAAACCGCAGATAAGGCGGTCGTCGCCCGATCGAGACCGTATCTTTCCAAACAGCAAAGCGGGCAGGGTGCCCGCGAGTCGCATGTATGAAAGGAAGATCATGCTCGATCAGGCTTATTCTCGTCGTCAGTTCCTCGGCCTCGCTGGTGGTCTTGCCAGCATCGTCGGTCTCGGTCTCGTTGGTTGTGGCGGCTCCGGCGCATCCGACGCCGCCGCCAAGGGTAGCGCCGCCGCCGAGTCCGTCTCCGGCGAGGTGACCTACGACGGCGCCTCCTCGTTCCAAGCTCTCGTCGAGGCCGCTGCCGAGAAGTTCATGGATGCCAACCCCGACGTCTCCGTCTCCGGTTCGGGCAACGGTTCGGGCAAGGGCCTGACCGCTGTCGCCGCCGGCACCGTTACCATCGGTAACTCCGACGTCTTTGCCGAGACCAAGCTCGAGGCCGATCAGGTCAAGAACCTCGTTGACCACGAGGTCGCCGTTGTGGGTATGGGTCCCGTCGTCTCCAAGAACGTGAAGGTCGACGACCTGTCCCTCGAGCAGCTCAAGGGCATCTTCTCCGGCCAGATCACCAACTGGAAGGAGGTCGGCGGTGACGACGCTACCATCGTCGTCCTCAACCGCAAGGCCGGCTCCGGCACCCGCGCCACCTTCGAGGCCGCCGTCTTTGGCGATGAGGCCGTCGACTTTAAGGGCGACGCCGAGCTCGACAAGTCCGGCGATGTCCAGACTCAGATGGGCAGCACCGACAACGCCATCTCCTACCTCGACTTCTCGCACTTCGATGACTCCAAGTTCAACGCCATCAAGGTCGAGGGCGTCGAGCCCAAGAGCGCAAACGTCACCGACGACTCCTTCAAGATCTGGGCTACCGAGCACATGTACTGCGCAAAGGACGCCGACGAGGCCACCAAGGCCTTCCTGGAGTTCATGCTCTCCGACGACGTCCAGGGCAAGCTCGTCGAGGAGCAGGGCTTCATTCCCGTCTCTGCCATGAAGGTCGTCAAGGACGCCAGCGGCAAGGTCTCCTCTAAATAAGTAACCGCCCCGGAAAGGTTTGCAATGGCAAAACAGCTGCCAAAGCGCGACCTTGAGAACGTGGGCCTGGGCGTCACGGGTGCGTGCGTAGCGCTCGTGACGCTTGTCGTTGCCGCGCTCATCTTTATGGTCGCCCAAAAGGGCCTCTCGGCTTTTGTCAAGGACGGCGTCTCGGTCGTCGAGTTCTTTGCCGGCACCAAGTGGGACCTGGCCAACACAGCCGAAAACGGCCTGCCTTATACCGGCGCCCTGCCCCTGATCGTCACCTCGTTTGCGGTCATGGTGCTCTCCACGCTTATCGCGCTGCCCATCGCCATCGGCTCTGCCATCTTTGCGGTCGAGATCCAGCCTAAGTTTGGTTCCAAGATCTTTCAGCCGCTTATTGAGCTTTTGACCGGCATTCCCTCGGTCGTCTTTGGCCTGATCGGCTTTCACGTGGTCGTCGGTCTTATGAAGAGCGTTTTCCACGTGAGCACGGGTCTGGGTATCTTGCCCGGCGCTATCGTGCTGGCAGTCATGATTCTGCCGACGATGACCACGCTTTCGGTCGATGGCCTGCGCGCTGTGCCCGACAGCTACCGTCAGGGCTCGCTCGCGCTGGGCTACACCCGCTGGCAGACCATCTGGCACGTGGTGCTCAAGTCCGCCATGCCGTCGCTCATGACCGCGGTCATCCTTGGCATGACCCGCGCCTTTGGCGAAACGCTCGCCGTGCGCATGGTTATCGGCGGCATCGAGGCCATGCCGACGTCGCTGCTGTCGCCGGCGTCCACCATCACCACCACGCTCACCACGTCCATGGCGGTCTATGCCGAGGGCTCGGCCCAGGACGATGTCCTGTGGGCGCTCGGTTTGCTGCTGATGGGCATGAGCCTCATCTTCATCCTGATCATCCATCTCATTGGCCGCAAGGGGGCGAAGGCTCGTGGCTAGCATGCGCATCCATATCGACGAGGCAAGACTCGGGCGTGTCCAAAAGCAGGACCGCATCGCCACGGGCGTGCTGACGGCAATTGTCGCCATCGTCATGCTCATCGTCGTCTCCATGGTGGCCTACATCCTGTTCGAGGGCATCTCGACGCTGTTCCAACCGGGCTTCCTCACGCAGCCCGCGCGCGCCAACGGAACCCAGGGCGGCGTGCTCTACCAGCTGTTCGACTCGTTCTACCTGCTGCTGATCACCTTAGGTATATCGGTGCCCATCAGCCTGGGCGGCGCGGTGTTCTTGGTTGAGTACGCGCCGGACGGACCCATCCGCGACATCGCCTCCACCGCCATCGAGACGCTGTCCTCGCTGCCCTCCATTGTCGTGGGCATGTTCGGCTTTCTGGTGTTCTCGGTGCAGCTGGGCTGGAAGTACTCCATCATCTCCGGCGCCGTCGCGCTCACCATGTTCAACATCCCCATCCTGGTGCGCGTGATTCAGCAGGCGCTCGAGGACGTGCCGCAGGCCCAGCGCGATGCGTGCCTGGCCATGGGCCTCACTCGCTGGGAGGCCACACTGCACATCCTGATTCCCGAGGCCATGCCCGCCATCGTGACCGGCATCGTGCTTTCGGCCGGCCGCGTGTTTGGCGAGGCCGCGGCGCTGCTCTTTACCTCGGGCATGAGCTCGCCGGTTCGCCTGAACTTCTTGAGTTTTAACCTGTCGAGCCCCACCTGCGCCTGGAACGTGTTCCGTCCCGGCGAGTCGCTCGCCGTTCATATCTACAAGATCTATGGCGAGGGCAGCCCCGAGGCCCAGCAGATCGTCTGGGGCACCGCGGCACTGCTGATGATTTGCGTGCTGCTGTTTAACGTAGTCGCCCGTATCGTGGGCAAGCAACTGGCAAGGAGGATGACGGCCGAATGAGCGAGATGAATACAACGCCCGCAACCGAAGCGGCCACGTCCGAGACCCAGGACTTTCTGTCGAGCGTGGGGCAAAGCGAAAAGCACGTGCGTGTGAGCGGCAAGGCCGTGAGCGACGAGGTCGTACTCTCTACCAAGGACGTCAACGTGTACTATGGCGATCACCATGCGCTGCACAATACGTCGCTCGACTTTCACAAGGGCGAGATCACGGCGCTCATCGGGCCTTCGGGCTGCGGCAAGTCGACCTTCTTGCGCAGCCTCAACCTCATGAATCGCGAGATTCGCGGCTGTCGCGTGGAGGGCGAGATCAACTACCGCGGCCGCAACGTGAACACCAAGACCGAAAACACCTACGAGCTGCGCCGTTCCATCGGCATGGTGTTCCAGCAGCCCAACCCGTTCCGCAAGTCCATTCGCGACAACATCACGTTTGCGCCCAAGCGTCACGGCATCACCGACCGCGACGAGCTCGATCGCATGGTCGAGGAGAGCTTGCGCGGCGCGGCGCTGTGGGACGAGGTCAAAGACAAACTCGACAAGAGCGCCTACGCGCTTTCGGGCGGTCAGCAGCAGCGCCTGTGCATCGCGCGCACGCTGGCGCTCAACCCCGACGTGATCCTGTTTGATGAGCCCTGTTCGGCGCTCGACCCCATCTCGACGCTGGCGATCGAGGACCTCATGTCGTCGATCGTTGCCGAGCGCGCCATCGTCATCGTGACGCACAACATGGAGCAGGCGTCGCGCGTGTCCAACCGCACGGCGTTCTTCTACATGGGCGATATGGTCGAGTACGACGAGACCGACGAGATTTTCCAACGGCCCAAGGATAAGCGGCTGAATGATTACCTCACCGGCATGTTCTCCTAGTCCGGGACATGCTTGAGGCCCGCGGCGGCCACGGCCCCCGCGGGACTGATTGGAGAGGCGGGTCATCTCTTTTGCGAGATGGCCCGCCTTTTTGCTCTGCGACCGAAACGACCACCACAAAGGGGACAGGCACCTTCGTGGTGGTTTGGGGTGGGGCTCGCTGCTATCATGGACAACGTTGAATTTCTACGAAGGAGCAGGGCATATGGCGATTCTTTTGGGATGCGATTCCATCAGCCTAGAGTTTCCCACCAAGCATATTTTCGATAGCGTGACGCTCGGCGTGGGCGAGGGCGACCGCATTGGTATTGTCGGTAAAAACGGCGACGGCAAGTCGACGCTGCTGAGCGTGCTCGCCGGCACGCTGGAACCCGACGACGGACGCGTGACGCACCGCCGCGGCACCACGATCGGACTGCTCGGCCAAAAGGACAACCTGGTCGATACCGACACCGTGCATCATGCCGTCGTGGGCGACGCGCCCGAGTATGAGTGGGCGTCGAGTCCGCGTACGCGCCAGATTCTGGCCGGCCTCATCAGCGATGTGCCCTGGGAAGGCACAGTGGGCGAGCTTTCGGGCGGTCAGCGCCGTCGCGTGGACCTTGCGCGCCTGCTGATCGGCAACTACGACGTGCTCATGCTCGACGAGCCCACCAACCACCTGGACATGCGTACCATCAACTGGCTTGCGCGTCACTTAAAGGCCCGCTGGCAGCGCGGTCAGGGCGCCATGCTCGTGGTCACGCATGACCGCTGGTTCTTGGACGAGGTCTGCACCAGCATGTGGGAGGTCCACGACGGCCAAGTCGACCCCTTCGAGGGCGGCTACTCGGCCTACATCCTGCAGCGCGTGGAGCGCGATCGCATGGCCGCGGTTACCGAGGAGCGCCGTCGCAACATGGCGCGCAAGGAGCTCGCGTGGCTGAGCCGCGGCGCCCAGGCGCGTTCCACCAAGCCCAAGTTTCGCGTGGATGCCGCTCGCGAGCTGATTGCCGACGTGCCGCCTGTGCGCGACGAGCTGGAGCTCAAGCGCCTGGCGGTGAGCCGTCTGGGCAAGCAGGTTATCGACGTGGTCGACGTGGACGCCGGCTATGCGGATACCGACGGCGCGCCCAAGCAGGTGCTCTCCGACGTGACCTGGCTCATTGGTGCGGGCGACCGCTATGGTCTTTTGGGCGAGAACGGCGCCGGCAAGTCGACGCTGCTCGACGTGATCCAGGGCAAGATCGCGCCCCTGCGCGGTCGCGTGAAGATTGGCCAGACGGTGCGCTTTGGCGTGCTGTCGCAGCAGCTCGAAGAGCTCGAGCCCTACATGGGCGACACGATCCGCGAGGTGCTCAGCAACTATAAGAAGTACTACGTCATCGACGGCAAGGAGACTTCGCCCGAGAAGCTCTGCGAGCGTCTGGGCTTTACGACGCAGCAGCTCTGGAGCCGCATCGGCGATCTTTCGGGCGGCCAGCGCCGTCGCCTGTCGCTGCTGCTGACAATCCTGGACGAGCCCAACGTGCTCATCCTGGACGAGCCCGGCAACGACCTCGATACCGACATGCTGGCGATTGTCGAGGATCTGCTCGACGGCTGGCCTGGCACGCTGATCCTAGTGACGCACGACCGTTTCCTCATGGAGCGCGTGACCGACCAGCAGTGGGCGCTGCTCGACGGCCACCTGACGCATATGCCCGGCGGCGTGGATCAGTACCTGCGCCTGTGCAACGCCACCGCCGAGGGCGAGCCCGTGGGCGCGCCGAGCGCCAAGACCGGCACGTTCGACACCGGCGCCGCAGCGGTTGCGGCCGAAAAGCCCAAGACGAGCGGGCAGCCCAATGGCCTTTCCAACGCCGAACGCCAGAAGCTTCGCCGCGAGGTGAGTTCGCTCGAGCGCAAGATGGAGACGCAGCGCGCTCGCGTGGAGGAGGCCGAGGCCGCCATGGCCCAGGTCGATCCCACCAACTACACGGCGCTGGGCGAGCAGCAGGCAAAGATCGACGAGGCCCACGCCGCCATGGACGAGCTGGAGATGGCGTGGCTCGAGGCGAGCGAAAAGCTCGAGGGCGAGGAGTAGACGAGGATGATCGGGGCCGCGTTTTTCGATATCGACGGCACGCTGCTGAGCTTTAAGACCCACCGGATTCCGGCGTCGGCGCAGCAGGTGCTCGACAGCTTTCACGAGCAGGGGATTGCGTGCGTGATCGCTACGGGCCGTCCGACCTACCAGATGCCGGACTGGCTGTTCGACCTTGGCTGGGATGCGTACATTACGCTTTCGGGTCAGCATTGCTTTGATGCCAGTGGTGTTTACCGCAGCTGCCCGATCGATCCGGACGATGTTGCGGTGATCGTGGACCAGGTGGCTCAGGGGCGCTACGACTCGCTGTGCATGCAGGGCGAGAACTCGTTTGTGAACCGCCTGTCCGAGCGCGTGGTGGCGGCCGGCAACAACGCGGGAATCGTCTACCACGAGGAGCCGTTTGACCACGCCTTCGACGCGCCGGTCTACCAGTTTTGCGCGTTTGTGGATCCGGCCGACGAGCATATCGTGACCGATGCGGTGTCGCATTCGCTCACGACGCGCTGGTGCGATCTGTTCTGCGACATTATCCCTGCCAACGGCGGCAAGGATCTGGGCGTTGCGGCGACGCTGGAGCGCCTGGGCGTCGACGTGAGCGAAGCGATTGCCTTTGGCGATGGCGAGAACGACCTGTCGATGTTTGGAGCCGTGGGCACCAGTGTTGCCATGGGCAACGCGCAGGATACTGTGAAGGCCGCAGCGACCTACGTAACGACCGCCGTAGACGACGACGGCATCTACAACGCCGCAAAGCACTTCGGGCTGGTGTAGCTGCGGATTCGGCACTTGGGGACGTTCCTTTTCTGCCGGCAGTTGGGGACACTCCTTGCGGGGCGTCCCCATTTTGTTTTCGTCCCGCATGTTTTGTGAAACACGGCTAACTTTTAGGCAAAGTAGTAAGACATGGGCAACTTTTGCGGTAAAGTAAATCAAGCAAAAGTATCCAAAGGCTAACTAGAAGCCATCGCGAAAGGCGGCCCATGGCCCTGCGTGAATCCGGAGAAGACTATCTCGAATCGATCTACGTTCTATCGGAACGTCAGGGCATCGTGCGCTCGATCGACGTTGCCGAATACTTGGGCGTAACCAAAGCAAGCGTCTCTAAAGCCATGGCGGCCTTGGAGAGCACCGGCTACGTGGAGATGGGCAAACGCGACGTGCATCTGACGGAACGCGGTCTTGAGGTTGCCCGTCAAATGTGGGAGCGCCACTGCTTTTTTGTAGGTCTGCTAGAGGACGCAGGCGTAACGCCCGAGGTCGCGTCGCAAGAGGGCTGCCACATGGAGCACTGCCTGAGCGAGGAGAGCTTCGAGAAGCTAAGATCGATGCTGAGACGGGAAGATGTAGCGGGTCCAACAACAGAAGCCTAACTGACCCACAGTAGCGCGGAGTTCACGCAAAGCGCGAACCAGCGACCGGGACCAGCGGCCCTTTCGGCCAAGTCCATTTCAGCAAAGGAACCCCGCCAGCAAGCGATGCCCAAGAACCGCCAGCTGTGTCAATGCAGGCCGGGGCCGGGCTTGGTTTTGAAAACACTCCGCAGCGCGAGGCCCGCCTTTCCGTTGCTCCGCAGGAGCAAGAAAGACGGGCCTCATGCGCGAGGAC